>NZ_BOQD01000080.1 GCF_018332515.1 Bacillus hominis
AGATCCTTTCTTTCTATTAACGATTATCGATCGTTTCTGGATATAAATCGTGATTCATCATGCGGTAATCTGCCATTTGCTCATACTTAGTTCCTGGGCGGCCGTAGTTACAGTAAGGATCGATTGAAATACCACCACGTGGTGTAAATTTCCCCCATACCTCAATATAGCGTGGATCCATTAATTTAATTAAATCATTCATAATAACGTTCATGCAATCTTCGTGGAAGTCACCATGATTTCGGAAGCTAAATAAATATAGCTTTAAAGATTTACTCTCTACCATTCTTTGTTCTGGAATGTAGCTAATATAAATTGTTGCAAAATCTGGTTGTCCTGTTTTCGGACATAAGCTTGTAAATTCAGGACAGTTGAATTTTACAAAGTAATCACGGTTTGGATGGTTATTATCAAATACCTCTAAAATTCCCGGGCTATATTCAAATAAATATTTTGTATTTTGATTTCCTAGTAATGTTACATCTTTTAAATCTTCGTCTAATCTTCCTGCCATTTTAAACATCCCTTCTTGTTATACTCCTCGTTTATTTCCCCATACTAACGCATGGAGCTGAGGCAATACTTTCGCATCATTCATTTCTTTACAATTCACAGCTTTTTCAATAAGCCATTCATATTTTTCTAATAAGTTTTTTATAAGCACCGCATCATCCACTGTTTTCGTATCATCATTCCCTACTTGTAAGAAAAATGGTACATTCGGATAACGCTCATGCATCTTAACTGCATATTCAAAATCTTGATCATCGAATACTACTACTTTTAAACTAAAATCTTTCCCTGCTAGTTTATGAATAACAGAATCTAACATTTGAAAATCTGTTTTCATCGTTGAACTTGGTGGTTTTGGAGAAATCGTTACCTCATCAATTTGAAGCAACCAATCTTGCCATTTACTTCCTTGTGTTTCTATCGCTGTTCGCATTCCATTCTCCTTTAATATAGAAAGAAGAAATTGCATATTTTTCAGCAAAACAGGATTTCCACCTGAAATCGTAACATGAGAAAAGTTTTCTCCACCAATTTCTACAAGATCATTCCAAATATCTTCCGGTGTCATTTGCTTAATTTGATCTTTGGCCGATCCATCCCATGTAAAAGCAGAATCACACCAAGCACAGCTATAATCACAGCCCGCTGTACGGATAAACATTGTCTTTTGGCCTACAACCATTCCTTCTCCTTGAATGGTCGGACCAAATATTTCTAAGACGGGGATTTTACTCATCGAGCATCCACTCCCGTCTTACTTCCGCATAACTAGTCGGTGTCTCAAAAAGACGAACAAATTCAACACGAGCTCCCTTGTATTCGTTCTCACGATTATCTTTCGTTAATGCTTCTGCCATCTTTTCATAAATCCAAACGACCATATTTTCAGCAGTCGTATTCATTTCTGGCAATGTTTCGTTTAAATAACGATGATCTAAATAAACTTCTATTTCATTTTTCCAAATCTCTTTTATATCTCCAAAGTCAATTGCAAGGCCTATTTCATTTACATATCCGCTAATTCCAAATACGACTTTATATGTGTGTCCATGTAAATTTTTACATTTCCCTTCATAGCAGTGTAAATGGTGCGCTGCATCAAATGTAAATTCCTTGCTGACCATTACTCTTTTATTATGATATTTGAGTTGTTCACGCTGAATATCCTTGTCCATTTTTTGTAAATTTTCTACGATGCGAAATCCAAAAAAGTTATCCATTAGTTGCTCGCTCCTTCGCGTTCTTGTAGATACGTATCTAATCCTGCTTTACGAAGTTGACATGCTGGACATTCACCGCAACCATCACCAATGATTCCGTTATAACATGTTAATGTTTTTTCTCTAACAAACTCAAATGCTCCAAGTTCATCAGATAATTTCCATGTCTCTGCTTTATCAATCCACATAAGTGGTGTATGAATAACAAACGGATAATCCATAGATAAATTTAATGTAACGTTTAATGATTTCACAAACACGTCACGACAATCTGGATAACCGCTGAAATCAGTTTCGCATACACCCGTTACAATATGACGTGCTCCAACTTGTTTTGCTAATACAGCCGCAAATGATAAAAATAGTAAATTCCGTCCATCTACAAATGTTGATGGCAATTCACCTTCTTCATGTGTAATCTCCATATCCGTTCTCGTTAACGCATTTGGAGCAAGTTGATTTAATAAGCTCATATCTAGTACCGTATGTTTAATTCCTAACTCTTTCGCGATTTCCGCTGCACAATCAATTTCTAACTTATGACGTTGATTGTAATTAAACGTTACAGCTTCCACTTCTGCAAACTGTTGTATTGCCCAAAATAAACATGTTGTACTGTCTTGTCCACCACTAAAAACAACAACTGCTTTTTCTTTTTTCATTTCACTCATTCTCCTTCTCTACTACGAATAAGAAGAAAGAACGTTCTTGAACTGTCACAATAAAAAAACAAAACAATACCTAAGGATATTGTTGTTTCCATAGTTTTTTATAGAGGGAGTTCGCGAACCTCTCCCATGCAGTGCACGGAATTTCTTCTTTCATTAACAAAGATTATTGTAACATATTGTATACTACCAGAAAAAATTTCTGATTTTTTCCGCTATTTCACATTTCATTTCTTTCATTTTATAGTATGATTAATTTAATGTGAGAAGAGAGGAGGCATCCAACTGAAACTCTTTATTATTTATCTCTTTTTAAATATATTATCCATCCTTGTTACAATGCTTGTATATCATTTATTTTGGAATCAAAAAGGGAAACGCTCTCCAAAATTAAATTCAGCTATATTTATTGTATTATGTTGCCTCGCTACCATACTATGTATCACTTTCGCAGCAAAAACAAATTATGGATTTCAATTTGATATGCGTCATATCGTATTAATTGTTGGTACATTAACGGGAGGTCCTATTGCCGGTGCTTCCATCTTAGCTGTATTAAACATATACCGCTTCTTATTAGGAGGAATAGGTGTTTTCCCATCCTTTATCGCTTCGGTTCTACTATTCATTGTTCTACTATTAACATACAAACTGTTTAACCGAAGTTCTAATCGTATAAAAATAGCACTCGCTATCTTTTACAGTCTCATATTCGGATTTAGCTGGATACCATTTTTCCTTTCAGAGGTTACAAATACGGCAGATTATATACCACATATTATCGTGTACGAACTATGTACGATGCTTGGTACAATCCTTATTTTATATTTGCTACACATATTACAAACGCAAGTTCGTCTCCAAAATGAACTTATAAATGCTGAAAAATTTCATTTAATCGGTGAAATGGCAGCTTCTATCTCTCATGAAATTCGCAATCCTTTAACTTCAACGAAAGGATTTTTGCAACTTTTACAGTCAGATACATGTTCTGAGGAGGAACGAAAATTATATATCGACATAGCCATTAATGGTGTCGAACAAGCAAATCATGTTCTTACAGACTACTTAACTTTTGCAAAACCGAGTATTGAAAAAGAACAACAATTACAAGTAGAGGAAGAATTACTTCATGCGTTATCTTTAATTACACCTCTCGCCAATTTAACAAATGTTCGTATACATTACATAAAACAAAGTACATCTTTCTTTATAGCTGGTGAAAAGCAAAAGCTGAACCAATGCTTATTAAATATTTTTAAAAACTGTATTGAGGCTATGCCTAACGGTGGTGACCTTATTCTTACATTAGTTCCAGACCATAAACATATACAATTATATATAAAAGATACAGGTATTGGTATGGATCAAGAACAAGTAAAACGCCTCGGGTCACCTTTCTACTCGACGAAAGAAAAAGGGACCGGACTCGGGATGATGGTCGTCTTCAGTGTTATTCAAGCAATGAATGGAAAGGTTGATATTATTAGTGAAAAAGGAACAGGTACAACATTTTTATTAACTTTCCCAATCATACAAAAAACGTGATGAAATTCATCACGTTTTTTCTGTTCCTTCAACTAATTCTGCAAAAGCTTTCACCTTTCCATGTGGCTTTTGATTTTCTTTCCGAGCTTTCCAAGCGCGCTCTTCTTCTCTCTTTTTCTTTGACATACTCTGTTCAACTCCTTCTAACTCTTTCACCAAGTATTATTCCAAAGTAAGACAGGAAACTATGCATAGTTTTTTCTACCCTTTTTGATTATTTACCATACATTCACCGGCTTTTGAAGTGAGCTGCGCACAAAAAAAGAAGCAGGAAGATCCCCCGCCCCTCTCATCTTACCTTTGTAGTATTGCATGTTTCGCCTCTTTTAACTGCGTAAGATGTCTTTGCTCATGCAAATCAAGAAATTGAACCCATTGATATAAATTCAAATCATTAAAAATAGGATGTTTTAATCCATTTTCAAATAATTCTTTCTCATCTATCACACTATGAAGCGCATGGAATAGTTCTTGTCGTGAATGTTCTAGTAATTGAATTCCTTGTTGTTTTTTCATTAAAGTTTCTGTTGGTTGCATTTGCTGAGGAGCTTCTCGTTTATATGTGCGATCAAGCGTAAGTTGGAGGTCTTTAAATGGAGTCAGTTTTCTTTCTTTTTTTTGTAAAGCATATACAAGGGCAGATGTAACAGATTGTTCCACTAAATGCAAGTGATGTAAAATTTGAATAATACTCCATTTATCACGGCGTGGCTTTACATTCACTTCTGTGTCATTTAACATTTCAATTTCTGATAATAGCGTGCTTCGAGTAGACTGTAATGAGTTCACCAAACTTTCTAAACTCACATCCATATTAGATTGGAGCATATTTCTTTCCCCCTTTTTGTTGGTGAAAAGAGGTGTTCTTTATTCGAAACACCCCTTTAATAATTCTGAATTTTCTTTTATTATCTCATCATTTTCCCATTATGTCGATGTTAAACATGTGAAAAAAAGCGCATGTTTTTTACAATTTTGTGTCGTCAATCGCATGTAACCATGCTTCAATTTCTGTAATAACACTTTTCACACAGCCTTCAGCAAATGGTGATGTTAAATTTGCCACTTCTACTAATTCTAAGAACGATTTACTTCCACCTTGTTGACACAGGTTCACATAATCTTCCCACGCCTCTTGTCTATTATCTCTTGCACGTTTCCAAAATTGTAGTGCACAAATTTGAGCAAGCGTGTAATCAATATAATAGAAAGGTGAGCTATAAATATGCCCTTGACGTTGCCAGAAACCACCACGCTCTAAATAATCATTATCTTCATAATCACGATGCGGTAAATATTTCTTCTCTATGTTACGCCATGCTGTCTTACGCTCTTCGGGTGATGCTTCAGGATTTTCATATACATAATGTTGATATTCATCAACAGATACACCATAAGGTAAAAACAGAAGGGCTGAACTTAAGTGAGAGAAGTAATATTTATCTGCATCCTCTTCAAAGAATAGCTTCATCCATGGCCATGTAAAGAATTCCATACTCATAGAGTGGATTTCACACGC
Source organism: Bacillus hominis (assembly GCF_018332515.1). Taxonomy (GTDB): domain Bacteria; phylum Bacillota; class Bacilli; order Bacillales; family Bacillaceae_G; genus Bacillus_A; species Bacillus_A hominis. The sequence goes on from NZ_BOQD01000080.1 coordinate 5,469, forward strand.
TTCATATGTTGGCCAATTATATTCTGGAATTTCAAATTTACGACTTTCATATACTTGGAAAGCATGGCCCGCTTCATGTGTTAATACGTCAATATCACCAGATGTTCCGTTGAAGTTCGAGAAAATAAATGGCGCTTTGTAATTCTCAATATATGTACAATATCCACCGCCAGCTTTTCCTTTTTTCGCAACTAAATCTAATAAATCATTATCTAGCATGAAATTAAAAAATTCATCTGTTTCAGCTGATAATTCTTTATACATCGTTTTCCCGTGATTAATAATCCAATCGGCATCGCCTTTTGGAGTTGGATTACCTGTAGCAAACTCAAAGTTTTCATCATAATAAGCGAGCTTTTCTACACCAATACGTGCTTTTTGTCTATTTCTTAACTCGGTTGCAACCGGAACGATATAATCTAATACTTGCTGACGATAGTTCGCTACCATTTCAGCATTATAATCTGTACGATACATTCTTGCATATCCTAATTCAACAAAGTTTTTAAAACCAAGTATTTTTGCGATTTTCGTTCTCACTTTAACAAGCTCATCATAAATACGATCTAATTCTTCCTCATTTTTAGCTAAAAATCCGTAGTATGCTTCACTTGCTGCTTTACGTTCGCTTCTTTCTTTTCCTTGCATAAACGGAATAAGTTGCGATAACGTTCTTTCTTCTCCTGCAAAGTCAATTTTTGCAGATGCTAATAACTGTGTATATTGTGAAGACAGTTTATTCTCTAATTGTAAATCTTTCACTACTTCATCTGAATATGTTTTTAAATCACATTCAGCTAGAGCAAATAATTGCTTTCCATAATACGCTTCTAATTCTTCACGGAATGGAGAATTAATTAACGCCTTATAATATTTTGTTCCATAACCTTGTACAACTGGAGAGTATTCATCAAAAAAATCTTGCTCTTCCTTGTAAAAAGCATCTGTCGTATCAACAGAATGGCGAATGTAACAAAGGTTCCCCATTGTACCAAAATCATTACGAATTTCATTAATTGAATTAATTACTTGTTTTTGTTCTTCAACCGTTTTTGCCTTATCGAACTTTTCTAAAGCAACAGTAAACTTCTCTTTTAATTCTTCAATATTTGGCCGTTTATATTCATAGTCTTTAAATGACATGAACTAGCCTCCTCTCCATCATATGCATCATTACTATAATTCAATGCTTACTTACAAATCTCCTCTTATTCTTCAGCAAAATGCGGTAGATGATGTCATGAATACATGCACACCAAAAAGCCTTGGATTTCTTTATCCAAAGCTCCTTTGGAACATAGCATCATTTTTCATACTTTCCAATTTTTTTCAATAGATCAAGTAATTCATCCTTCTCATCCTTCGTTAACATTTCAAAAGACTGATGTATAACTTGCTCATGACCTGGAAAAATAGAAGCAATAAAGCTCTCTCCAGACTCCGTTAATTGCGCATAAATAACACGCCTGTCATTTGGACATGGAATTCGTTTTACAAGCCCTTTTTTCTCTAGCTTATCTACAACGTATGTAATGCTGCCACTAGCTATTAAAATACGCTCACCAATTTGCTGAAGTGGTTGACCTCCTTTATGATATAGTAATTCTAATACAGCAAACTCAGTTGGATTTAATCCGTTACTTTGTATGGATTTATTTGTAGTATCCATAACAGAACGATGTACACGGGATAATGCAATAAATACTTTTAAAGATTGAGAAATGTCTTCTCGTTCATTATTTGATGTCATACCATTTCAACCCTTCACTTAAATTCTCCACAACAAAAGAAAAGCAACTTCGCACTTCATTGAAATTTCCGAATGAGCACTCACTCATCCCTTTTCTTTTCCCTAATGTAATACGAATAATTCTTGAATAAAAACATGACAATTTTAACATAGTTTATATATAATGATAATAAAAAAGAAGGAGTACCAAATTTGAAAGTCAAATTAAAAAGCATAGTTTTTTACATACTGCTTGTTATACTGCCAACGATAGGGATTGGCGCTACTTTTTATTCGTATCACACTTATCAAATGAAACAAGAAAACAAATTGTCTGCTCACACCGTTCTCTTTTTATATAGAGACTATTTAGACCATCACCTTGGTGAAGCTATTTCCGCCTTAGAAATGCTCGCGAAAGTAGTAGGGACCGAGACAGGGAACATCAATGGGATTAAACAGATTGTACACGATACAGATGGAAATGATGTACGTTTTTCTGGTCTATATTATGCTACGACAGATGGGATAATTACAATCGCATCCCAAGGTGAATCAACGCATGTTGATGTCTCTGACCGCCAGTACATTCAAGATACATTACAATCTAAGAAAACAACTGTATCATCAGTTATTACAGATCGCGTTCTTGGACATCAAGCTATTATGATTGCCTCTCCAATATTTAATAGACAAAAGGAACTCTCAGGCTTATTATTAGCAAGTTTACGCTTTGACTACATTTCAGCCTCTTTAAATGCTATTAAACCACAATATCATTTCGAAGTGACTGATAAACATGGTGTAATTTTTCTAACCGATGATAATAACAAAACAAGTAATGGGCATTCTAATATGCTTACTACCCCACTCCAAAAATTAAATTGGAAAGTCTCTGTTTCTCCGTTACCTATTCATCAACAAACTTTATACCAGTTAGTTGCAATAGAGTGTATAGCTACTTTATTTTTAATGTCTATTTTATTTTTACTTGCTCAATATATGTTATTAAAACGTCAAACAAAACTAGAAAGACAACAAAATGAACTGCAAAAAATTGAATTGGTTGGAACTTTTGCAGCTAGTACAGCCCATGAAATACGTAATCCTCTTACTGGAATTAAAGGACTCGTTGCTCTGTTAAAAGAGAAATATAAAGATGAACAGGATCAGTTCTACTTTTCCGTAATCGAACAAGAAATAGAACGGATTAATGAAATTGTAAGCGAATTTCTTATTCTTGGAAAGCCAACTGCCATCATTGAACAAACATATGATGTAAGAAAGATTCTTAATGAGGTAGCATTAATTATCCAATCTGAGGCGAATCTACATAACATTGTATTTCATTTACATTTGCCAGACCACCCTGTTCATATACGTTTCTCAAAAGACCATATGAAACAAGTGGTTTTAAACATTACAAAAAATGCAATTGAAGCTATGGCTTCTGGTGGTACATTAACCATTGTAGTAACAAACAACGAAAAATACGCACAATTGCAAATTATTGATACTGGAAAAGGGATTCCAAAACATATTCAAAAACACCTCTTTCATCCGTTCTTTACTAATAAAGATACTGGAACAGGTCTTGGGCTTGTCATATGTAAACGAATTGTAGAGATGTACAACGGGCATATATTTATTGATAGTAAAGAAAACAAAGGAACGACAGTTCATATAGAGATTCCATTACACATAGTATAATTATCCTTATCCTAAAAGGGTAATTATACTTATTTCATAAAACCAGCCACAAACATTCTCCAAAAATTACTCGATTTCCCTTCATACCCAATTTGAAAAATAGGAACCTTTATAATTGAAAACCATTTCGGTGTTTGTTTTTCTTTATAACGCTGATACTGTAATATAAGCTTGTCCAATTCTTGACTAACTTGAATTGTCTCCATACTATTTAACCCACTTGTTAATCCTAAATGAATCATTTCTTCACGTTTCATATGAATATCATGCGAAAGCTTTTCTAATGTGTACTTCCTTTTTACAGTAAACATCCATATCCCCCTTATTTTTCTTCCATGCTCTCAACGTCTCTTCTACTTTAGCCCTTTAAACACTTAATCCTATTTGAATTTGAAGAATCAGAAAATTTAACATTTTCCCCCTGTAATTTACAAATCTTTACCCTCACTTTGAGAATTATTACAAATTATTCTATCTTTGTAAATACATTCACAATAATAGACATTTTTTTCATCTTCTTTTTTGTAAATACTCAGTAAACAGTGGGTTCTTCATTTTTAATGTACTTTTCTTCGACATTTTTTGTTTAATTTATATAAAAACGCAAAACATAATGATGATTGATAAAGTGAAACTTTAATCAGTGGGGGTTTTGTTCATCCCCCACTGATTATTAGCCCTCACCAATCGAGCGTTTACGGGCAGTGGATTTCCCACCTAACTTCTTCGCTCCAGCCGAATTTTTGAGGTGGGAGTCTTACTGCCCGCAAATAGCGGGATAAAATAGAAAGGAAATATTTATATGCGCAAATATACTATTACATTTCTCGTCTTCACCCTGTTCATACCCTTCTTACTATTTCCTATTCAAGCAAATGCTCATACGAATAAAGTCGCTATTGTCATTGATGATTTCGGCAATAATATGAAAGGCACAGATAAGATGTTATCACTTCCTATTCCACTCACTGTTGCTGTTATGCCATTTCTTCCTTCTACTAAGCAAGATGCAATAGCTGCCCATAAAAAAGGGCATGAAGTTATTATACATATGCCAATGGAACCAATTAGAGGGAAAAAAGAGTGGCTTGGACCAAAAGCGATTACAACAGATTTAAGCGATGAAGAAATAAACAACCGACTCGAACAAGCAATTCAAGAAATACCTCATGCAATAGGGATGAACAATCATATGGGATCAAAAGTAACCGCTGATGAAAGGATTGTACGTCTTATACTTTCTGCCTGTAAAAAACACGGTTTATTTTATTTAGATAGTAAAACAAACCCTAATAGTGTTGTCCCAAAAATCGGTAAAGAATTAGGCGTGCCTATTATTGAAAACCAATTATTTTTTGATGATGTATATACGGTAAGTCACATTTCAAAACAAGCACAATTACTCATTAAAAAAATCCAAGACAAACCCATTATGGTAGCTATCGGACATGTTGGGCCTCCAGGTGAAATTACATCACGTGTTATAGAAACTTCTATTCCTAAAATTCGTGAGCATGCAGACTTTATTTTTTTATCTGATTTAGTATTGTCTCCACCTTCTGTTTCAAAATAAGATTCATTTCTCGCACTAAAAAAGGTACCTATCTACATATAGCAGATAGGTACCTTTCCTTTTCAACTTAAATATAATCTACATGACTCACCCTGAATCCCTTTTTCTCTATCTTTTCAATTAACTGCTTTAATTTTTTTTCATTTAACTCATCCGATATATTTACGATAACACGGCGAATATATTGATCACCGTTATCGAGCGTAAACAGTCCACCGATATTATATGCTTTTAATAATGTCCCAAGCTCTTTAATTGTTCCCTTACAATCTTGTGTTGCAATTGTTAATATATAACCACCCGTCCGCATACCAAACGAATCCTCAATAACATCAAATACATTAGAATGTGTTAAAATGCCGACAAATTCATTATACTCATTTAAAACCGCTAAAAACGGGAGACGACGAATAACGTAAAAAGCTCTAAAAAAAGAATCCTTTTCAAAAATAAGCGCATATGGATCTTCCTGCATATCTTTCGTAATTACATGTTCTAATCCGCTATTACACTTCTTTTCTAAAAGATCTACTTTATAAATAATCCCTGTGAATTTCTTCTCATCTTCTGCTAATACAGGGATTGCTCGAAATCCCTTTTCATTCATAATTTGCAACGCCTGTTCACCAGAATCATTCGTTTTGCAAAAGGTCACCTGCTGTTTCGGCAGAAAATGATATTTAACTCGCAAAATATGTTCCTCCTTACATGTCAACATGTAATCTATATATAATAAGGAGACCTATATTTTATGAGTAAAATTATTTTTAAAACGCTTTCATTTCTTTATGGAATGGTAACACTGTGAATACATTTTTATATAACAGAGCTCTTTGCCCCTTTTATCATTAAAAGCTTTACGTGATAGTTCATTAAATATTCTATACCTTCCAACCATTTTTTCGCTTCTTCTGGCGTTTTCCCCCACACGATCATTCCGTAATTATGAACAAGAACTACTCCTCCGCCTTCAATAAAATTTGGCACATTACTTTCTAATAAATCAGCGAATTTCTTTTCATCTTCCACAATCGGAATTGTCATTTCTGTAATACCTTCTTTTCCAAAAACACGTTCCACGCTGCGCTTTTCGAATGTTACTTCTCCTTCTTTCCCATATAACTCAGACATTAAATGACTATCTACAGTCTGTACTTGTAAAATACATTCTGCACTGCTTTTTTTATAAATATCTGCATGCATAAATGACTCTGAAGCTGGCTTCCCTTCATTTTCAAATACCGGCTCACACATGCAATTTACAACGATAAAATCTTCTTCCGAAAATAACCCTTTATCTCTTCCCTCTACATTCACTAAAAATGTTAATGGTTCTTTTGACGTGCACATCGATAAACTAATTTTTGTACCATAAAACCAATCGCGAAGTGCCAATTCTGCTTTTACATCTTTTAATTCATTCCATTTCTTCAGAAAAAATAACATTTCGTCACCCCCGGCGTAATATTAATATAATTTTCAAATCCTTTTTATGTAAAAGGATTATTTTTTGATTATTCTAAAAATTTAATTGAATTATCACATGAGAATGCCTTTTTGTCAATATGGTTTCATCACTCCTCGTAAAAATAAGTAACTCACATATACACACTCCCGTCTATTTCTTACATAATTTTGTACATATAAAAAATACGTTATCCTTCCTATTAAAGAATAACGTATTTTCCTCATTTATTATTTAGTTATTGCATTATATAAAAACTGTGCATATTGTTCACGTGTTACGAAATCCTCGCCTAAAAAGTTTCCTTTCCCATCACCTTTTGATATATTATTATCCGCTAAAGCTTTCACATATCCTTCTGCCCAATGACCAGTTGGTACATCTTTAAAGTTCACTTGAGTATTTCCATCTTCTTTTAACTGAAATACTTTGTGTAATACTACAGACATTTCGTATCGAGTTAACACGCCATCCGGACGAAACTTCCCAGTACCATCTCCTTGCATAATTCCCACTTGTGCAACTGTATCAATATCTTTTTCAAACATATGCCCTTTCGTGTCTGTAAACAGCTCTTTCTGATTTGCTTTATTTTCTAGTTTCAAATACCTTTGTACTAAAGACGCAACTTGTCCACGTGTAATATTATCACCAAATCCAAATTGCCCATTTCCATATCCTTTGAAAATATTTTCTTTCGCTAAATAATTAATTGCTGCTTCTGACCAATGTCCTTTCGGCACATCTTTAAATTCTATTACTGCTTCTATTTCCTCGTCTTCTTTAGAAGTATTATCCTCTTTACTTTCTATCACATTTTGAATAACAGATCCTGTGAAGAAGATTCCTGTATCCGCAAATGGATCTTTCACTCCAAATTCATATACCTTTTCACCTGTAGTACTCCATTTCACTACATCGTTATTATACGTACCACCTTCACTCTTCAAACGAATTTTTGTAGAGATTTCACCGTCTTTTTCATATATAGGTACTTTCACTTCTTTATTTACTTCTGTGTCCGCTAAAAAGACTTTTTGATTTTGAACATTAATGTAAGCTGTCTTACTTAACTCCACGACTGGTCTAACATCGCGAATTTCATTTGCAACAAAACTTAGAAATACTAAATTTTTCAAATTGCTAACTGGTGTTAAGTCTGAAATATAATTTGCTTCTAAATCAAGTTTTTGTAAGTTTACTAGACTTGATAATGGAGTAATATCCTTTAACTCATTGTTAGGTAAGTTTAAAACTTTCAACTGTGTCATCTTACTTAGAGGAGTAACATCTTTTATTTCATTTTTCCCAATCCATAATTCTTGTAATTGATTCAATTGATCAATGCCTGATAAATCTTTAACCTTATTACGCGTTAATACTAAATCTTTTAACGGTAACGTATAAAGTGGTGTAATATCTTCAATTTGATTTCCTGCTAAAGATAAGTATGTTACATTTTTCAACTTACTTAACGGAGCAACGTTTGAAATTTTATTGTTTGCCACATTCAAGTAATCTAATTGTTCCATTTTCGCTAATGGTGCTACATCCTCAATTTGATTTCCTGCTAAAAATAAACTTGTTACATTTTTCATTTCCGTTAGTGGTGCAACGTCCGTAATTTTATTATTACTCAAATCAAGAGATTCTAAATTATCCATCTTAACAAGCGGTGTTACATCTACAATTTCATTAGCGCGTAAAGCCAAATGTTTCAATTGCTTTAAGTTCGTAAAGAACGACGGATCTTTTATTTTCGCATTAGCAACTGTTAAGGACTCTAAATTCGGCATATATTTTAATCCACTATAATCGAGAATCTCATTCGTATTTAAAAACAAGTCTTTCACTTGTAATAACTCTTCTTTCGTAATTGGTGTATTTAAATCTTTTCTATTAAATACTTTTTTATTAACAAGTTCTCTTAATTTCTTATCTGTTATCATATTTTGACTATCAACTGGAGTATCCGTTTCCGTATTGCCTGAATTAGAGTTATCATCTGGTTTCTCTGTTTCTTTGTCGCCTAAAGTTGGATCTTTAATTTCAAATTGAACTTGATATTTGTGATCATATCCAATAGCCGGAATAAGTATATGCATTTGCATATTATGCTTCTTCTCAAATTCACCAATTTCAAATTGCACTACTTTCGTTCCATTTTTTCTCTTATCTTCTGACAAAACTTTCACATCATGAAATACACCAGGTTGGTTTCTATCTTCTATTCTAAGATATTGAAAATAATCGCTATCTTGTACTGTTGCAGTGACAACTTTTTTCCCATTTTCAATCTTTACTTTAGGATCTTTTATGTATTGAGAAACCATAGATGGCTCGTCCTTTTGATCCTTGTATATTTTAATTTCAGCATCATATACACGATCGCCTACTGTTGTTCCCGCCTTATTTGCTTCAATTGTTACCGCTGCTAATGCTGGAGTAGAATACGCAGCAAACGGAATAGCTAATGTTGTGGCTACTAATAGAGCCCTAATATGACTTTTTTTCAAAATAATATCCCCTTGTCTTATATAATTTTTAATAATTGATAACTTTTATCAATTATCTACAATTAAATGATAATGAATCTCATTATCATTGTCAACGAGAATATTACATTAAAATTATATTTTCGACGATAAAAAATTAAAAAACCCTTTATTCAAAGGGCTTTTTTACCTATCGTATGAAGGATTTCACTTTTTTCTTTTTCATTAATAACACCGAGTTTTTGCAAAACATTCGCGTACAATACAAGCTTATTATATACCCGTTCCGACATTTTCGTCCCCTCTTTCCTCCAGCCAACTTTTTTTCTATTGGTAAATTATATGAAGGAAATGAGAAAATGTGTCCAATTTTTGCACGAATGCAAATCTTTTCTCTTACTATTCGAGAGCATATCAAAATTTTTGTTAAGTAAGTCCAACTATCCATAAAAGCTTGAGTCGCTAGTCAATTAACGGGAGATGGAACCTCCCGCCGCTTACTAGCAAACTGTCCATTGAATATTATGCTTTTTAACTTCTTCTTCAAAACTATATGGCATTTTCTTATCACAAATAACATGTTGAATACGAGAAAATCCTGCTATTCGGTAGTTCCCTTTTACGCCTATCTTTGTATGATCACATAAAATATACGTTTTCTCCGATAATTTAATCATCGCTTCTGACAATTTCGCTTTTTCTAATTCAAAGCTGGAAACCCCAAAGCTAGGTAACAATCCATCAATCGAAACGAATGCTTTATGAAAATGGAATTGATGAATTACTTGCTGCGAAATAGACCCCGACACACGTGAATGTTTTGGAGATACTTTTCCACCAATAAATAAAACCTCACCGTGAAACATCTTTTTATTAATAGAAGATATTAATTGTGTCGCTACTGGAAAAGAGCTCGTAACAATCGTTAAATTTTTACGATGAACAAGATATGGCACCATTTGAAGTGGTGTACTTCCATCATCAATCGCAATAACATCTCCATCTTCCACAAACGTTGCTGCTTTATATCCAATTCTTTTCTTCTCTTCTATATGCAGCATCTCTCGTTCTAACATCGGTGCCTCTATACCAGCTCCCGGAAGTTGAACGGCTCCACCGTACACTTTCTTCAATTTTTTTTCACGATCTAATTCTTCTAAATACCGACGAATCGTCTCTGTTGATACTGCGAACTCTCTTGCTAATTCTGAAACTTTTACTTTCCCTTTAAACTCTACCTTCTCAAGAATTGTCCTCTTTCTTTCTTCACCTACTACAGACATAGCCTCACCCCATTTATATCTACCTCATATTATACAAAGTTATAATTTTCTTTTTCAGTGAAAATCTCTTCATGAATATAAATACCGCGCTTTTCTAGTTCGTCAAAAATAATTTGTGGATTTTCGAAAGCTTCTTCAGGAGTAATAACACCGACTTTATTAACTACTCCTTTTGCAATTAACTCTGTAGCAATTCCAAATGGGATTCCAACGTTTCTTGTATAGGCTCTTAATTTCTCCCAACCTACTACAGAACCGTCAGATATCGGATGTGTATGGTATAAGACATGTCGCTGTTTTTGATTCTTTTTCATACCTACTACTTCTACATGAAGTGCATAACCATAAAGCTCTGTTGCTTGCCCTTCTTTCGATTTTAATAGATACTTCGAAATACAATCCATAATACCAATTTCTTTACCGTTTATTTCAATTTGATCATTACGCAATATACCATAATCATATAAAGCACGAACGAGCTGCATATTTTGCTCTGGCCAAGTACCTCTCGTTTCTATTAGCCCAACACCTTTATCCTCCAGTGCCTTCGCTAACGTAATCGTTTCTGAATGCGGGATTATATACTGCATTGTTTTTCCGTAAGGTGCTGGTAATTCAATTTCTCTCGGGCGCGCAAACGGAAGTACTTGCTTAAATTCACCTTCCTCATACACTGTACGCGTCGGCAAATGTGGATCATATTCATATGTCGTTGTCTCTGTAATTGATGCAGAAAAAGCAATTGGACGATACGAGCCATGACTTACTCGAACTGACTCTACAGTATCTAGCTGATTTGCTGCATACATGGCCATCATTTGCGTTACACCTGGTGTCATACCAAATCCAGGTAAACATGTTTTTCCGTTTTGAACAAATTTAGAGTGGGATTCATTTTCTTCACCAAATCCATTTAAGTTCACACCGTGGCAGCCGGCATCTGCAATACAGCGAGTAGACAATCCATTTAATTTTATCGTCGTACCATCCATTACAATGTCATAGCCTTTCATTTTTGCGACCGTATCCTCATGATTTGTCACATCGACTTTCACAAAATCAACACGAGAATCATTTAACCACTCTACTACTTTTCGGCCTTCCTCTTCATTAAAATCGGCTACCGTAATCGTCTCAAAAGATGAAAATTGAACTAAATCTAAAATTGCTTCACGACAAATTTTACCCGCTCCACCTAAGCAAAATACTTTCACCCTATAACAACCCCTTTAGCAATACTATCAACTAAGCGAATAATATCTTCCTCATGTACATCACCGATATTTCCAATGCGGAACGTATCTACTTTCGAAATTTTTCCAGGGTAAATAACAAATCCATAACGCTTTAAATCGTTATATAACTGTTGAAACTCGAATCTCTCTTCTGGATAAATGAAAGATGTAATAATAGGAGATTGATATTTCTCATCTACTAGCGCTCGAAAACCAATTTCTTTCATTCTATTAACTAATAGCTTTTGATTATTATAATATCGATTGTAACGCGCTCTTACTCCGCCTTCTTCTTCTAATTCAAGCAATGCCTGATAAAAAGCGTGTACAACATGTGTAGGTGACGTAAAACGCCATTTTCCATTTTTTTCTTCCATCGTTTCCCATTGATCGTATAAATCTAACGATAAAGAACGGGCTTGCCCTTTACACTTCAGTAATTCAGCACGATTTGCGATAACAAATCCGAATCCGGGAACACCTTGAATACATTTATTCGCACTACTAATTAGAAAATCAATTTGCAACTCAGCAATATCTATTTCAATACCACCGAAACTACTCATCGCGTCAACCAGTGTAACTTTTCCGTATTGTTTTCCCAATTTACATACGTCTACAATTGGATTAATAATACCTGTAGTTGTTTCACAATGAACAACTACAATATGCGTAATCTCTTTATCTTGTTGCAATAACTTTTCTACTTCTGCAATATTAGTAGGCTCCCACTCTTCTGTTTGACTGACCACCACATTTATATGTAACATCTCTGCGATTTGTACAATCCGCTTACCGTACGCACCATTTGTACAAACTAGCAACTTTCCATTTTTAGGAATAGCAGAACCAATTACTGCTTCAACCGAAAACGTACCGCTTCCCTGCATTAAAACTGTTGTGTACTTTTCTTCTTCCTTTGTCGCTAACGATACAAGCCTATTTCTTACATCTTGCACCATCGTGTTATATTCAACATCCCACGTACACCAATCGTATAACATAACTTCTTTTACAGTTTTTGTTGTCGTTAATGGTCCTGGTGTTAATAATAAGTAGTGATTTTCATTCATGATCCTATGCCCCTTTTATGAAATAATAAGTTCTTGTTTCTCGATATGTTCAATTACGTTCTCGAGTTCTTGCATCGTTTCAATCGTAAAATGAGCCCCGTTTTCAACGAAACGATTACGAACTACTTCCATCTTTTCACGAAGTTCTACCGGATCCATATTTTCAACTTCCCACTCGCTTAAGCCGAGCTCACTACTACCGAGAATTACGCCAACAGTCCACATCCCAGCATTTATGCCCTCTTTCATATCTGACACCGTGTCTCCCACTTTTATCATATGATTCATCGGATACACACCAAGTTCCATCGCATTTTTATAGCACATCCACGGGTACGGACGACCTGCTAGAACATCATTTGGTGTAACAAGAAAATCGGGTTTATACCCTTGTATTGCTGCTTCTTTTGCTACAATATCCATCATTTCTCTCGTATATCCAGTCGTTGAACCAATTTTAATGTCTCTTTTACGTAATGAAGCCATCACTTCTCTTATCCCATCAATTGGCGTGGCATAGTTTGGCAAAATAGCAAAGAGAATTTCTTCAAATTCTTTATACATCTCATGAATGTCTGCTTCTGTTGGTAATTGTCCGAAAACACGCTTCCACTCATTCGCAATACGAGGCATTTCTGTTAGTGCTCTTACATGATCTATTTTTAATAATCCCATTGGCTTACGTGCTTCTTCTGCTGTAATTTCAACACCGCGTTTATGAAAAATTTTCATGAATACTTCCAGTGGTGCAAAACAACCGTAATCAACTGTTGTACCTGCCCAATCAAAAATAACTGCTTCAATTTTCATTCTATCCATCACCCTTCTTACTTATCTTTTTTGCCATTGTGACGTTCGGTTACGAAGTGCTTTCGTTCCCCATTCATATACAACTCTCACTACAATATTTGTAACAACAATAAGTACACTCATTGCAGCTGCTGGTGCTACATTTCCTGCATCATCCATATTTACAATTGATACCGCAGCTAGTTTAAAATCAGCCGCATATAAGAACACTACTGCCGATACAGTTACCATTGAATTTACGAAATAGTACATAACCATTTCTAAAATAGCTGGTAAACACATCGGTACTGTTACTCGAAAGAAAGTTTTATAAAATGGTACACTCATCGACTGTGAAACAAGTTCAAACTCTCGGTCCAGTTTCTTTAAAGCAGTCGTTGCGGTAACAAACGTTACAGAGTAAAAATGAATGATATTTACTAATACTAAAACAGCAATTGTGCCATATAAGGAATGAAACGGATTTGTTACTGAAAGTCCTAGAATTTGAATTGTTGGTTGACTGAAGAAAAAGACATATCCTAATCCAAGTACTAATCCAGGAATCGCTAACGGTACAATAGAGAAAAAGTAACCTACTTTTCTGAAAAACTGTAGCTGTTCTATTTTTTCAATCGCATAAGCGAACACAAATGTTAAAATCGCCCCTATAACTGCCGTAATAGCTGAGACAATTACACTATTTTTAAATGCTTCAATTCCGTCTCCTGTCAAACTTGAAAAATTAAAATGCTCAAGTGTAAAACTCATATTGTAGGGCCATACTTTCACACTTGCAGCAATACCAACTGCCACAAATAAAAGAATGATCATAAGCGTTACTACGCTACAATATACGAATGAAATAACATCTCTTTTCTTATTATTTATTATTCTGTAAGGTACTGCTTTTGAAGATAAGAGATTCGCCTGTTTTCTTTGCGTAATACGATCAACTGCAAATGCGAAAATAGCTGGGATTAATAAAATCATTCCGACAGTTGCGCCCATGGACATATTTTGCTGTCCAATTACTTGCTTATATACGTCAGTAGCAAGTACGTTATATTGTCCTCCAACAATTTTCGGTGCCCCAAAATCAGTGAAACTAAGTGTAAATACAACGAACATCGCGCTAATTAATCCATATTTCACACTAGGTAAAGTAACCGTAAGAAACTGTTTCACTTTACTTGCACCTAACATATTAGAAGCTTCATATAAACGATAATCAGAACCTTGAAAAGCAATTAATAAAATAAGGAATGCTTGCGGAAATGTATACATAACTTCAGCCATTACAATTCCTACTGGTCCATATAGCGGTATTTGTATTCCTTCAAATAAACCAAACATCCCTTTCGTTATTAACCCTTGATTACCAAATAAATAGGTAAGCGCAATACCATGCATCATCGTCGGTGCAAATAATGGTAATAATGCTACGTATTGAAATACGCGCTTTCCAAAAACATTTGTACGAGCGATTGCATATGCGTAAGCGAAAGCGAGTGTAACTGAAATAATTGTTGTAGCGCCCGAAATCCATATCGTATTTTGTAATGATTGAACTAGCGTTGGTGTTGTGAAATATTTACTGAAATTCGCAACACCAACGAAAGCCCCGTCTTTGTCATAAAAGGCTTGTGTAAACAGTTGTAATAAAGGCAATACAAGCATGATAAAAAATGAAAGAAACATACCAATAATTAATAGTCTTTGTATCCACTCTTCTTTACCGATACGTCTCTTAATCTTTTTTTTCGTACTTTCTACCTTAAAGTTTTCTAACATCTCCATCTATACAATGACCTTCTTTCCATATGACAACATATGATTTTCTGAGAAAGAGATTTGAATTGGCTTTCCTTTTCTAATAGCAGTTTCCTCTACTTCTGATGCCAATATATCCACTACAATTTTCTCGTTATAAAGGTGTGTTTTCTCTTCTATGACCCTCACTTCCGTCCGGTATACAGATCCGCGAAATTCCATACTTTCTACAACTGTTTTAATGCCATTATTTTGTACAACTGTTACATGTTCAGGACGAATTGCATGTTCTTCGTTATTTTTCGAAAAGAAATTAATAGAACCAATAAAATCTGCCACAAACGGATTGGCTGGTCTTTGATAAATCTCCTCTGGTGTTCCAATCTGCATAATTTCCGCATGATTCATTACAACAATTTTATCAGCCATCGTTAATGCCTCTTCTTGATCATGCGTTACCATAATAGTTGTTACTCCCACTTTTTCTTGCAAATCACGCATTTCTCTACGCAACTTTTCACGCACTTTTGCATCTAAAGCAGATAACGGCTCATCAAGTAACAAAATATCGGGGGACAGAGCAAGTGCACGTGCAAGTGCTACTCGCTGCTGTTGTCCACCAGACATTTGAGCAGGATATTTATCTTTTACATTCAGCAAATCAACAAGTTCTAATGCCAATAGAGCTTTCTCTTTTACTTCTGCTTTTCCATATTTTTTTGTCTTTAAGCCGTATTCAATGTTTTCAAGTGCAGTTAAATTCGGAAATAATGCATACGATTGAAAAACCATTCCGAAGTTCCTCTTTCCAGGTGGTAATGCTGTAATATCTTTTCCATTCACAGCTATACTACCTGTTGTTGCCTCTTCTAGCCCTGCTAAAATTCGAAGCAACGTCGTTTTCCCACAACCACTCGGGCCTAATAAACAAACAAACTCATTTTTTTTCACTGTAAAAGATATATCTTTTAACGCTGTAAATGCATCAAACTGCTTCTGAATGTGTTGAATTGATAAATATTCGCTCATTTTTCTCTCTCCCACTTACTTACTTTTTCGGTTCTGCTTTTTGACCAAATTCTTTTTCCCAACGTTCTAAAATTTTGTCACGATTTTCTGCTGCCCACTTGAAATCATTCTTTTTGTATAGCTTTTCTGTCACATCTTTAGGGAATCCATCTGGAAGCTTATAATCATTTTTAATTGTCGCAAATCCATTTTTCTCAAAATATAACTTCATTACATCATCTGTAATTGCCCAGTCTAAAAATGCTTGTGCTAATTTATCATTTTTTGCATTATCTTTCTTAATAAGTGCGTTCGCTTCTACTTCCCAGCCTAATCCTTCTTTCGGCAGTACAACTTCAACTGGTGCACCTTTTTGTTTCTCTTTCAAAGCACTATAAACCATTGATACACCAACCGGATATTCACCTGCACCTGCTAATTTCGCTGGTTTTGAACCTGAATGAGTATAAGTTGCCATATTATCATGAAGTTTCTTCATGTATTCCCAGCCCTTATCTTCTCCCATAATTTGTAGCCATGCAGAAACTGTTAAAAATCCTGTTCCAGAAGAAGCTGGATGTGGCATAACAAGCGTTCCTTTATATTCTGGTTTCGTTAAATCTTCATATGATTCTGGCATCGGTAAATTTTTCTTCTTCAATTCTTCTTTATTCACAGCAATTCCAGTCATAAATGCAGTATTACCTACCCATTTTTCTGGTTTCTTATCATCTTTAAATTGCGGAAGGACACGATCTGCTCCTTTTGGAGAGTATTCTTTTAACATATCTTTTTTCTCTAAAGCTAATAGACTAGACGCTGCAGTTCCCCATACAACATCTGCTTGTGTATTTTTTCCTTCAGCTAGCAATTTCGCTGTAATAACTCCTGTCGAATCACGAACAATGTTCAACTTCACATCTGGGTATTTCTTTTTGAAAGAATCAAGATAAATTGGTACAAGCTCTTCTTCAATCGCTGTGTAAACAGTTAATGATCCAGATAATTTATCATCTTTCACTTTTGCTCCAACACTTTCTTCTTTCTTTGCACCACACCCCATTAATAACGAAAATACCATTCCAGTTGCTACAGCTTTAAAGATCGTTTTTTTCACTGTTTCTCTCTCCTTTGACAAATCTTATGTACAATTCAAATATAAACAACTAGTGTAAAAGCAGTATTAAACCAACATTAATCTTTTGTTTGTTGTTTGTTTTTGTGTAATACGTTGCTACTTCTATGTTTTTTCGCATTTTTCTGCTAATAACAAACACGAAATTTACAAAAAATTAAAAAAACCTTTATAATCCCACAAAAAAATGAGGCGTTTGTAAAAAACGCCTCATTTTTGTTTACCTTTTTTTGAATTACGATTTGCATACTTCGCACTATTTTCTCCTTCATACTCTAATGCAAATTCTGCATCTGGTAGGCTTTCTTTCGGAGTTTTATTATTATTAATTGCTGCATTTTGTTTTACTTTTCTTTTTACCAACATACTCACCTGCTCTCACTAAATAACTTTCTATTCTAGTTTGAAACAACTTAAAATAATTATTACTGGGAAGTGTTAACAAGTACATAAGGGCTTATAGATGGAAATACTACATACGAACAAACCATTACAAAAAGGAGCGATTACTTTGAAGGAGAAAGAACCGATCCAATCGCCAATTTTAGACGAAACGCTCCCGCATCAAATGAATTTCCCATCATTTAAAGGAACGGGAAAACAAATGCAACAACCTTTTGTAAATCAATACGACGTTGTTATCGGTGATAGTAAATATAATTCTGAAAACAGCCCTCTTAATAATTGGAGTGATGAGGTGGATCCCGCCATTATGTCTGGGAAAGAATGGATACACCCTACAAATGATATTGGGTGGATTTCAGAAGAAAATCAAGAACTACTAAAAAATGAAGTTGATAATAAAAATGATGGTTTTATGCATCCTCAATTTGGAATTAATGACTAAAAAACCATTCTACCTAACATAGGTAGAATGGTTTCATACTATCCAATAATAATTCTCTCTTTCGGATACTTATAGCGAGGTGGTTGTTCTCTTCCACCACTAGCTAAAATAAATGTCAAAATACCGACGCGTCCAATAAACATAAGTACAATGAGTACAAGTTTACCAACAGTTGTTAAATCTGGCGTAATACCTGTTGATAGTCCCGTCGTCCCGAAAGCAGAACAAACTTCAACGATTAAGCTCATAAGCGGTACATTTTCCGTAATGGATAAAATAAATAGCGCCGTGGCACATAATAAAATCCCCATCGTCATAACGACAGATGCTTTCAACACATCCTCTTCATGTAACTGACGCTTGAAAACTCGGACTGTTCTCCCGCCCCTTGCAAATGTATATAACGATAATATACTAACCGCAAATGTTGTCGTACGTATCCCGCCCCCAACCGAACTAGGAGATGCTCCTATAAACATTAATATACTCATAAATAAAAGCGTCGATTGTGACAATTCACGTATATCCATCGTGGCAAGTCCACCACTTCGCGTCGTCACAGATTGGAATAATGTATAAAATACCGTTTCATGCCATGACTTTCCTACTAAAAAATGATTTCGTTCTAATAGAAAAATCATAATTGTTCCAACCACAACGAGTGCAAAAAATGTCGTTGTCGTTAATTTCGTAAATAATGAAAAACGAAATAGTTGCTGTCGCCTTTTACTAAGGAATTGCTTCACTTCCATTAACACAGGGAAACCAATAGCCCCTAAAACAATAAGAAACATATGAATAATTTGAACAATATAATCTTTCTTGTACGGAATAAGTGATTGCCCTGTTAAATCAAATCCCCCGTTCGTTGTTGCACTAACAGCGGCAAAGAAACCGTGAAAATATGCTTCTTGCCAAGTCGGGAAATACAACAAAAATCTTGTACCTAACAGTAACGCTCCAATGAGCTCTATTGAAATAATTACAATTAAAATAGAACGCATCAATTCCACAAGACCTGCCAAATTCCCTTGGTTATGGTCTGCCATAATTAATCTTCTTCTTTGCAAACCAATCTTTTTACCCGTTATAATCCAGACGAATGTACCAAGTGCCATAATTCCTAAGCCGCCTAATTGCAAAATAAGGGCCAAAACAATAATTCCTGCCGTTGTAAATGTATCTGAAATAGTAACAACAGACAGCCCTGTAACACTTACAGCACTAACAGATGTAAACAGTGCATCTATAAATGTCCATTTCACGCCAGGCTTCGTAACAAATGGTAAACTAAGCAAACTTACCGATACGACTACCGCTAGTAAATAGAATACAACGATTAGTTGTACGGGACGTAATTTTTGTAAAAACTTTTTTATATCTCTCATTCCATCACTTCGCTACCTTTTTTCTATCGATTAAATAAAGAAAAATCATCACTTTCTTTATTTGTAAATAACTGCTGAAATAGTTTCGCAAATACCATTCCGTACACGGTCCCATTTCCCCCATATGGCAGTGCGTAATATAAATTATGTATCTTTTTATCTTCTTTTAAAATAGGAAGACCGTCATGACTACCACCAAATGCGGCTGCCCAATAGTACTCTGCCTGTATATTTTTATACTGCGGGAACATTTCTTTTACAGTGTTAATAAGGATATCACGCTTATGCAATAATTTCGTATCGCCGATTGTTTGAATTTGCATCGCTTCATCTAATCCACCTACAATAATGCGGTTTTGATACGTTCGAAAATATAAGTAAGGCCGTGCTGTTTCCCAAATTAATGATTGCTCATGCCAGCCTTCAAAATGATTTAGCTTATTTGTAACAATTGCATAAGACGTTTCTACCGTTGTGTTTTTTTCTTTCTTTCCAGAGATTGCTTCATAACCTGTCGCCATAATAATATTCTTTGCTACGATTTTATTTCCTGTTTTCGTGTAACAAATTAAATCATTTTGGATTTGTTTAACATGTAATGCCTCTGTATGTTCATATATAGTAGCACCCATTTGTTTCGCTTTATGTAAAAGACTATGCGCTAATAAATATGGATTCACTTCTGCATCACCATGCGTATATAACGCTGCTTGTTTTTTAAATGAATAACGTTTCTTAATATCAGACTCTGTAAAATATTCAACTGGAAATCCATAATGGTGTAACGTATTATATTCTTCTTGTAAAAATGAAATATCCTCATCTCTACTTGCATAATACAAACTATTTCGCGGAATAAAATGGGGGTCAATATCGAGAGTTGGAACAACTTTCTCCATTGTTCGCAGCGCTTCATAACAAAGTCTATATGCCCGTACCCCTTTCTCTTCACCAAATGTATGAATAAGAGAGGTCAACGATTTATCATGAACAAATTGTAATAACCCTGTATTTGCAGCTGTGCTACCACATGCGATTGCTCTTTTTTCAATGAGCATAACACGCATTCCAATTTCCGCTAACGAATACGCTATATGAGCACCTGCTTCTCCACTTCCAATTACGAGCACATCACATATCATATCATTTTCTAACGATGGATAACAAGGTACAGAAACTCCAGAATTCCAAAACAACTTACCAGTCATAAGCTTCATAATTATACTCCTACCATGTAATTTTCTCCTTTCTATGTTTCGTCATTTCCCATAAAAAAATCCAACTAACATACGCTAGTTGGATTTTTTCTCTTTAATTAGAACGCTCTTCAAGCCAATTTCCAACCGTCGGATATGTTTGCTTTACAGCCGTCCCACCATACACAATAGACATATGTCCTGTCGGTAAACATACATACTGTTTATCTGTGCTAGAAATATGATCAAGTAAAGCTTCTACTTGACATGGCAGAGCGATATGATCACGTTTCGCAGAAATATTTAAGACATTCGCCTTAATATTTGCAAGGTTTACCTTTTGTCCGCGAATAACGAGTTCACCCTTCACTAATTTATTGTTTTGATAAAAATCACGAATCCACTGTCTATATGATTCGCCTGGGAACGGAATACCATCGCCAACCCACTTTTGAACTAATTTCCAACTTTCGACGAAGCGCTCATTTTCTGAACGATCTACTAAAGCAACATATGGACCGACAAAGTTTGTAATTGGTTTTAACATCTTGTTTCCGAAGTCAATCATTTCTGGCGGAATATTTCCGAATGTATCAA
The DNA here is from genome assembly GCF_018332515.1 of Bacillus hominis. GTDB lineage: Bacteria > Bacillota > Bacilli > Bacillales > Bacillaceae_G > Bacillus_A > Bacillus_A hominis. The sequence goes on from NZ_BOQD01000080.1 coordinate 26,765, forward strand.
CCGCTTTATCTAAATTGAAATATTTCTCATCTAATAAAGGACCGTATAATCCTGTTTCAGAGAAATCAAAAGGACTTGTCATAAAAATCAAGTTACGAATTGGCATGTCCGGATGAAGCGCTGCATAAATAGATGTTAACGTTCCACCCATGCAATAACCAAGTAAAGAAATCTCGTCCGATTTTGCAGTTCGCATTACTTTTTTCACTGCTTTTGCAATGTAATCGAACACGAAATCATCAAACTTCAAATGACTATCTTCTAAACCAAATGTGCCCCAATCAAGCATATACACATCAAAACCACGATCGACTAAATATTCCACTAAACTATTCCCTGGAGTTAAATCCATAATATACGGTTTATTAATAAGAGCGTATATTAATAAGATTGGAACTCTCTGTGTTTTTTCTTGTTTTGGAATGTAACGATAAAGCTTCGTTTTATTCTTCGTCCAAATAACCTCTTTCGGTGTTAAACCAACTTGTGGTTCTGGTTCGCGTAATAAAACTTCGCTCGCTCTTTTCACACGGCGATATGCTTTACGATATTCTTCTGGGTACAACTCTAATTGCTTTTCCCATTCTGTTACGAATGTAGTCATTTTTTTATCTCCTTTTCGGTCGATTTCTTTCTAAAAAAGAAGTGCATTCCTGCTATGGATATGCACCTTTTTCTTACTTCATTACATGTATAATCCGCCGTTAATGTTTAATTGCTGACCTGTGATATACGCACCGTCACGGCATAGGTATACTACACCTTTTGCAATTTCATCAGCTTGACCAAAACGTTTTTTCGGGATTTTCGCAACGATTTTTTGACGCACTTCTTCTGGTACTTCTGCTACCATTTCAGTATCAATAAATCCTGGGCAAATTGCGTTTACAGTTACATTTGTTCTTGCAAGTTCTAACGCTAATGATTTTGTAAATCCTAACATACCTGCTTTTGCTGCTGAGTAATTTGTTTGTCCAAATCCACCAGCTTGGCCAATAATAGAAGAAATACTAATGATTCTTCCTTCTTCTGCTTCCGATATGTATGGAAGTACCGCGCTTGTCGTATTAAATACACTGCTTAAGTTCACGTCAATTACGCGCTCCCAATCTTCACGATTTAATTTTTTGAATGTACGATCTCTTGTAATACCAGCATTATTAACAAGAATGTCAACTTTACCAAAATGATTCACAGCTTCTTCTACAAGTCTGTTTGCATCTTCTACTTTAGAAACATCTGCTTGAACTGCATAAACATCATGTCCTTCTTTTCCTAATTCATTTACTAAGTTTTCAGCTGCTTCTTTACTGCTGTTATAGTTAATAACTACTTTTGCTCCCTCTTGTGCTAATGCTACTGTAATTGCTTTTCCAATTCCTTTTGCCCCACCTGTTACGATTGCTACTTTGCCATTTAATTGAACCATTTCTTTTCCCCCTTAAATGAATTTGTGAACGATTGTTATGAATCATTTTGGTACTCATACTAATTGAGTCCATATATTAATTATGTTTCGTTGTTTATACATGAAAAGAGATTCTCCCTCTCTCTTTTACACGTTATAAACAAACGCGATTATCATTTTTTATTTTCTGGCTTATTTACAGGCTTTACTTCTTCTTTTACAGGTACTTGTAGTTTAGCTAGTACTGCATTTTGCTTTTCTAGCAATTCTAAAATTTGATCAACTTTCGTTTCTAACGTGCGCATATCTTGTTTTACTTTCGTAACATCACGCTTTAATGTAGGAGCTTGTCCTAATGAATCCACTTTCTCTTCTAGAATTTCCTCGATGTTATCAACTTTATTTTCTAAGTTAATAACAAGCGTAGCTACTCTAGCGATATCCTCTCTCGTCGGCACATTCACCTGCTCTAAATAATTTTTTGTCGTATCATTTAATGCTTTTTGATAAAACAAATTCAAATCTAGAACGCTGCCCATCCAAGCAGAATATTCTTCTGTTTTAATTGTTTCATTGAGCGCTTTTCCCCAAAATGTTTCGGTTTGTTCATAAGCATTTTTCCATGCTTGCAATGGATCGAATTTTTGATCAATCACTTCGCCTACACTCCCTTTTTCTTTTTTGAAACAATTCAACCTATTCACTATTTTCTAATATTCCAAATAAAAATTCAAGTCTATATTTTATTTTTCTTTATTTTCCGATAAATGTATTGACATTAAAAACAGATAGGTGTAAATTGCACTTATAAGCAAAAAATTCCATTTAACTGATTCATGAGGTGATGCACAATCATGCTACATAATGAACCAGAACACCCAGAAAGTTTGGAAAAAAACCAAGCAAAACAACCAAACTCCATGCCAAAAAACTTCTTAGTTCCTTTCTTACTTCTCTGTCTAAAAGACTGGAGTCTTCATGGTTACAAACTGATTCAAATGCTAATGGACATCGGCTTTTCTTCTGTTGACCAAGGTAATGTGTATAGGACCTTGCGCAAATTAGAAAAAGAAAATCTTATTTCTTCTACTTGGGATACAAGTGAAGGCGGGCCAGCGAAACGAATTTATTCTTTAACAGAATATGGAGAGCAATATTTAACAACATGTGCGACTTCTTTTGAACATTATCAAAATATGTTGCGGACGTTTTTCACGTTATACACCAATGCATTCTTTCCATTTTCTACTTCTCCAGAAAAGGATGAAAAGGATTCTTCATCTTCACCTGGTGGTACAGCAGAGTAATCTGCGTTCACAATATGCAAAAAAACATTTGGAGGTTCAAACAATGGAAACTAAGCCATACGAATTAGTCGATGCATTTTGGAAAAACTGGTCTCAATCTCTTTCCCTCTTCTCTTCAGCTGGGAAACAATTAGAACAACTTACTTTAGAAACGTTAAAACAACAACAAGACGCTTTGCATAAATTAACATCAGGAGTAGATGAACTAGAAAAAGAACTACACCAATTCACTGCTCAATTCAATAACCAATATACAGACTATGTGAAGCAATTAACTGGAAACTCCTTAAATGATCAAATTAACGAGTGGCAAGAAAAGTGGAATGAGCTTTCTAATCAAATGCACCAACTTACTGTTTCTCCTACGAAAACATCTTTGTCTATTCTTACTCAAACTAGCGGCCAATTTGAAGAAACAACAAAACACTTTATCGAACAACAACAGTCGCAACGTGAAGAGGTTCAAAAACAGTTAGAAGTTTTTTTGGGAGAGTTCAAGTCCAAACAACTAGAACTCGCAAAGCAGTTCGAGGAAAACTCAAAAAATCTATTTACTTCCATCAAGTAAGAAAAATGTGGCAAATAACTGCAGCACAAACAAAACTCTTTCTTCCTCCTACTACATCAAGATGGCTTACATTTTTCGATATGGAAAAGAAGGAGGACAAAATGAATCCATTTCAAGAAGCACAAACTGTTCCGGAGCTTCGTTACGATGAGATTCAAGTCGGTGATCAAGCATCACTTACAAAAAAAATTACGGATGAGGACGTTATCAATTTTGCAAAATTGACTGGAGATGTAAATCCTATTCACATTCTAGACTCTTTTGCAAAAACGACAATGTTCAAAGAACGTATTGCCCATGGCATGCTCGTTTCAAGTTTTATTTCTACGATTCTTGGAACGAAACTCCCAGGCAAAAATACGATTTATTTATCACAAAACGTTTCATTCCGTGCTCCTGTCAAAATCGGTGATACACTTCGCGTTGTGGCAGAAGTTATTAAAAAGCGTGACGATAAAAAAATCATTACATTGCAAACAAACATATATAATCAATCCGATGATATTGTCGTAGAAGGTACAGCGACAATACTGAAAAAAGAGTAGCAAATTTGCTACTCTTTTTTCTATCCAAGAACTTCTAATCACACCGTTTACTTCCGTGTATGAGTATGTCGTTTACACATAAAATAACGTTACCAGATGGCACTTAGCTAAACTGGATTACTCTTTAAGGATGTGTATCAGCATGGTTAAAACAAACAAATTACTAGTTCCGGGTGCAGAGCAAGCACTTGAACAATTCAAATATGAAATCGCACAAGAATTCGGTGTAAGCTTAGGATCTAACACAGCATCTCGTTCTAACGGATCAGTTGGCGGTGAAGTAACGAAACGTCTTGTTGCTTTAGCTCAACAACAATTACGCGGATAACTATATAACCTATGGCTTAGAGGCAGATATTCTCTGCCTCTTTCTTTTTTAACATACATAATAGTGCTTTTTCACATACTAGTAAGAGCAAATTGAAAGGAACGATATGTGAAATGAAACGGATTAACATTAGCATGAGTCCTCCCCGTGTTCTTACTTTATCTTTTATTATGCTATCAATTATCGGCACATGCCTATTGAAATTGCCAATTGCTACAACAACGTCTATTTCATGGCTCGATGCCTTATTTACAACGGTTTCTGCTTGTACGGTTACAGGGCTTGGTGTTGTAGACACTGGTAAAGTATTTACCTTATTTGGCCAATGTGTCATTTTAACACTTATACAAGTTGGCGGGCTTGGCATTATGAGCTTTGCTGTTTTAATCGCAATTATGCTCGGCAGAAAAATCGGCCTTCAAAACCGAATTTTATTACAACAAGCATTAAACCAAACAAATATCGGCGGTGTCATTCGTCTTGCAAAAGCATTATTTTTATTTTCTTTTGCTGTAGAATGTATCGCTACTTTACTGCTCTCTTTTGAATGGGTACCAAAATACGGGATTGCCAAAGGTATATATTATAGCTTTTTTCATTCTATCTCTGCCTTTAACAACGCTGGCTTTTCTGTATGGAGCGATAATTTAATGTCCCACTCCCATAGCATTCTCGTCAATCTCGTTATTTCTTCCCTCATCATTTTAGGTGGGATTGGTTTTACGGTTATCGTAGATATAAAAAGAAAGAAAAACTTTAAAAACCTTACTCTGCATTCAAAACTTATGCTCTCTTCCACTCTTATCGTCAATATTATTGCTACAGCTTTTATTTTCATATTCGAGTTTCATAACTCAATTTCCATGAGAGGTTTTACACCATTTGAAGAAGGTATGGCTGCTTATTTTCAAGCGATTTCGACGCGCACTGCCGGGTTTAACACTGTTGATATCTCTGCATTATCAAAACCTTCTCTTTTATTAATGATGCTTCTTATGTTTATCGGTGCTGGTAGTGCTTCAACTGGTGGTGGAATTAAGTTAACTACTTTTTTAATTATGTTTTTTGGCGTATTTAAATTTTTGCAAGAGCAAGATGATATTGTCGTGTTTAAAAAATCCATTAAAGATACGCTCATTGTCAAATCATTAACCATTACCATTATTTCAATTTCGTTTATTTTTCTTTCCATTTTAATTTTAAGCATCACTGAGCAAGTTCCTTTATTAATGAGTGCTTTTGAAGTATTTTCAGCATTTGGAACTGTCGGCCTTAGCATGAATTTGACGCCACACTTAACAATCATCGGCAAAACAATTATTATCTTTATGATGTTTTTTGGAAAGATGGGGCCTTTAACATTAGCCTTTTCATTTGCACGTAAAAAACAAAGAAAAATAAAATATCCAAACGAAGATATTTTAACAGGTTGACAACCGTATAAATTATCCATATAATGAGAATACAATAGCATATCTCCAAAGGGGAGTAGCGTCCAAGAACTATTTCTTGGAAACAAAGTCGTCATTACGTAGAACTTAGTTCTTCCGGCTTTGTTGGCATTTTCATTACATATGTCTAGCAAGACCTTTGCCTATCAACGGCAGAGGTCTTTTTTGTTTTTACCAATTCCTTCCACCGTTGATGCGCAGGAGTATGGGGAAACTAAACAGTGGGGAACTTCTTCACTTGTTTAGTCTTTATAGAAATGAGAGGAGAATGTACATGGATGTATCATTATTATTGGAGTATGGTTGGGTATTACTCATCCTAATTGCACTAGAGGGGATTTTAGCGGCTGATAACGCTCTCGTTCTCGCAATTATGGTAAAACATTTACCAGAAGAAAAACGAAAGAAAGCACTATTTTATGGATTAGCAGGAGCGTTCGTTTTCCGCTTCGGGTCACTATTTATGATTTCGTTCCTAGTCGATGTATGGCAAGTGCAAGCAATTGGTGCGATTTATCTTATGTTTATCGCGGGGAATCACTTATTTAAAACGTATGTTAAAAAGAATACACATGAAGAGACAGAAGAAAAAGAAGCAAAGAAAAAACAAGAGAACTTTTGGTGGACTGTATTTAAAGTCGAAGTTGCTGATATCGCCTTCGCTGTTGATTCAATTTTAGCTGCTGTTGCATTAGCAGTGACTTTACCGGAAACAGGATTAGGTAAGATTGGTAGTCTTGATACAGGTCAATTTATCGTTATCTTTACAGGTGGACTTATCGGATTAGTTATAATGCGATTTGCAGCAACTGCTTTCGTACAAATATTAAAACGTAAACCAGGACTTGAAACTGCAGCATTCTTAATTGTAGGTTGGGTTGGTGTGAAATTAGCGATTTATACGCTAGCACACCCTGCTTTAGGTGTCATTCCGCATTCATTCCCAGAATCTACTCCGTGGAAGCTTACATTCTGGATTGTATTAATTGGAATCGCAGTTGGCGGTTGGTTCTTCTCAAAAGAAGTAGAAGTAAAAGTAGAAAAGAATTTAGACGAAAAAGCGCTGTAATTACAGCGCTTTTTCTTTTTCACTCATTTCAATCCCTCTCTATTTTTAGAAAAAATTCCATTATACTTCCTATTGTAAGCGCTTCTTTTCTAGATCTATGTCCTTTTTGTGAAATATTGAACAAACTTATTGAAAACGAGAACAAATCCATGTACTTTATTCATATAAGGAGTATTTATAGACGATGTACTAAAGGAGCGTATTACTCATGCTAGAACAAGGATTAGATTATGTTGTCAAACTGGCTAAGAGCAAAAAGCAAATGATAGATACAAACCCAATGCAATATTTCATTCGTGCTGCACTTGCTGGTATTTATATCGGTTTTGTTATTGTACTATGTTTTAAATTAGGTAACTTTTTTCACATTGCAGATTCACCAGCAACCTATTTAGCTGAGTCCATGTTTTTCGGAATTGCCCTTGTACTTATTATATATGGCGGTGCTGAACTATTTACTGGAAATACAATGTATTTCACAGTGGCAACTTTACGAAAAGAAACAACGATTTCTGATACACTTCGTAACTGGGTTGCTTGTTATGCAGGTAACTTAGCTGGCGCTTTATTCTTTGCCTTACTATTTTACGCAACTGGCATTTTCGGAGCAATTGATCACGGTCATTTAATGAATACAGTCGTTGAAGGTAAAATGAACACACCTACAATGCAATTATTCTTTAAAGCAATTTTATGTAACTGGCTCGTATGTCTTGCCTGCTTCTTACCTTCTCAAGTAAAAGGTGATACAGCAAAAATATTGATGATAATGATGCTCGTTTTCACATTCTTCTTATCTGGCTATGAGCATAGCATCGCAAACTTATCATTGTTTGCCTTATCTTTAGTTTCACCACATCCTGATACGATTACTTTCGCTGGGGCTATTCATAACTTAATTCCAGTTACAATCGGTAACATTATTGGCGGATCAGTATTTGTCGGTATGGTATATCATTACTTAACAAAGAAAGCACCTGTTGCTAAACAAGAAGAAACTGAATTAGTAGCAGCTCAAACAGAGGAAATTATTCCTTTACAAGCACATATGAAACATTAAAAACTCCAAAGTATCACTTATCAAGACTTCAATTATAAAAATCTCTAAAATAAAGGAAAGCACATATTATACATGACTAATATATGCTCTCCTTTTATTCCATTAAAGCGCCCGATTGTCGAAAATCACCAGACCTTTATTAGCTAGTTAGTTGAAGAAAAATTTGTTCCACAACCCTTAAGTTATTATAATACAAAAAATAAAATTCTCCTCCTGCAATTCCTTCAAATCGGTCAATCTCCACGTCTTTTGAATTCCCTGAAAGTTGCTAAATTTAAGCTGAATAACTATACCATCTCTAGCAAAATAATTAACATATTCTATGCAAGAAAGTTTAGGTAGCTAATAGCATATGTTTTATTGAAAGGGTGTGATTGAATTATGGATCGGCCGAACTGGGGAATTGGAGGATTAGTATTCGTTGGCTGCATGTTTCTTGGTGGAGGAGTGGGATCTATGTTAGGGAGTACCCAAACTGGATGGTTAATAGGAATGGGTGCTGGATTTCTTGGGATGGCTTTAACGAGACTGATTAGAAAGTAATATAACATGGGTTCTTCTTCCAGTAAATAAGAAGATATGCATGTAAGTAATTACTTACATACGCGCTCTATAAGATGTAGTAATCGTACTTATACAAAGCCACTCTCTAACAGAAAGTGGTTCTTTTTATTTTCGGCTCTTTTAAAATTCATTGTATACATAATAAACTATGTTTAATCTCTGTTTATATAATATACAATGCAAGAAAAAAGAGGATAATACGTCCTCACATTGGACATATTATCCTCTTCTTATTATAGTCTGTTTAAGTTTCACTTTGGAGGTTTTAGCTCCCTACATATTTCAAGACAATACAAGGATTAATTTCCCCTTCTCCCTTCCCTCTCTCTATTCTCTGTTTCATCTGATGCATACCGATGACATCATTTGTATGAAGGTGAATTTCATTAACATATAGACCTTCTGTACAAAAGACTTCTACAAAATCTAACCCATTCTTTTGCCTCCATCCCATGTTAAAATCAAGAGAGAGGATGTTTACCTTATTACTCCGAACAAATTGTAATGCAGATTCTACTGTAGTTGCCAAAACATATCCGTACGGGCAACTTCTTTGATCATCCATATATACATTCATTTTCTATCTCCTCTCTATTTTGCATATGTGACCAATACATAACATATTGCTCCAAGGCTAATAAAAGGTCCAAACGGCATTTGGGTTCTTATTTTTATACGTTTTAACGCTATACCTATTCCGAAAAAACAAAGACTAAAGCAAGATGCTAAAAATAAAGTTATAAAAACCCCTTTCACTCCCACTATAAATCCGAGTAACGAAAGTAATTTTACATCACCTCCGCCAAGACCATCTGGATGAATCTTTTGCATGCAATATAACAAAATGAATATAATTCCACTACCAGCTAAACTATCTATCCAAGTAACTAACGGTACAAAAATACATTCTAAAATAAGCAAAAGCGCAAACCAAATTAAAATACAATTAGGTATTAGCATATATACTAAATCTGTAACTGAAATAATAAGAAGTAAAGAAAAGAGTGATAAAATGATGATGAGCTCTCGTTCTATTCCAATTACATATACAGTAAGAAAAAATAAACTCCCTGTAACAAATTCAAATACTATGTACAAACTTGAGATTTTTTTTTTACAATTCGTACAACGCCCTTTCTGCATACAAAATGAAATGATTGGAATAAGTTCTTTCGGCTGTAACGTATATTTGCAGTAGTGACAATACGAACGCGGTGTAATAATAGATTCACCTATTGGAACTCTCATTGCGATTACCATAAAAAAAGAACCAAACACCATACCCACTAACAATGCATATAAATAAGTGAACATCCCTTCCTCTCCTTTCCAAAAGAACATAGCAAAAAAAGGAGAGAACTTCTACTTCATATTATCTTTATTCTATTAAAAAAGCAGGCCGTTTTCCGGCCTGCTTTCCCCTATTTTATACGATGAAATATACTGCTTTTAATGGTCCATGTACTCCGACAACAAGATTCATTTCAATATCCGCAGAGTTACTTGGTCCTGTAATAAAGTTAATACAAGATGCGACTGCTTCACCTTTTTCCACACGAGAGTTCATATGTTGAACTGCTTGTGTAATACGAGGTACAAGTGTTTCACGTGGAATAATAGCAAAGTATACAGTCGGTAAAAAGTGTAAAGAACGCCCTTGGCCTTTATGACTCTGTACAACAATCGTACCAGATTCAGCTAAAGTATAATCACTAAATGCGATTCCAATATTCGCTTTTTCTGCTATACGCATATTCTCTTCTTTTTTCTCAGGATCCCATACATTTACTTCAACATTTTGCTTTGGAAGCTCTTCTTTAAATAAAGAAGTCAATCCATAGGAATCAAAACGTTCATCTGCTGATAATAGAATAGGTCCCCCGCCGTTTTCAACGATTACTTTTTGAATATCTTCACATAAACGGTCGTTTGTCGTTTCCACAACAGTTGTATGAATGTTTGTACATTGATTTTTAAATACTTCTAACAATTCTTCTTGTGAATAATCTTTTAACGTTTCTACATTCACATTACTTTTCCATGCTGGACGTTCTACGCCTTCTGTCTTCCGCGCGCGCCCAAGTTCTTTTGCGATATTATCTAGAAAGGACTCACGGTTTTGAATTAATCCTGTCATTATTTGTCCCCGCCTTTCTTATGATCTTTATACCAATCACGGAATCGTTCTTTACTTGGAGCCGGGAATTCACGAATATCCGTCCAGTTTTTAAGTGGTCCAACACCTTTTGATACACGGTTACCAGATGTAAATGGACTCATTGCTGCCGGTGCCATTTTTGATCCCATTTTATATAAAGCTGCTGAAGAAGCACCCATGCTAAACATTTTCATTGCTAATTTTTCTGCAAGTGGAGCACGTCCTTCTTGCTCAACGATAACTTGACGATGTTTTAATAATAAATCATGTAACGGAATCTTTACTGGACAAGCTTCTGTACATGCTCCGCATAAACTAGATGCATAAGGAAGCTCTTTGTAATCATCATACCCACCTAAAAGTGGTGTTAACACTGCACCAATTGGTCCTGAATAAATAGAACCATATGAATGTCCACCAACGTGACGATATACAGGACACACATTGACACAAGCAGCACAACGAATACATTGCAATACTGAACGGAATTCCGATCCAAGAATTTGAGAGCGGCCATTATCAACAACGACTAAATGAAACTCTTCTGGTCCATCTACCTCTTCCTCTTGAATTGGTCCTGCTACTGTTACATAACTTGTTAATTTTTGACCTACTGCACTACGACATAGTAAACCAACTAAAACATCTAATTCTTCCATTGTCGGAACCATACGTTCCATACCCATTACTGCAATTTGAGTTTTCGGAATCGACATAACAAGATCGGCATTGCCTTCGTTCGTTACTAAACAAAGAGAGCCAGTATTTGCAACAGCGAAGTTACAACCTGTCACACCAATTTCTGCATCCATAAATTTCTCACGAAGCTGTTTACGAACAAACTTTGTCATTTCGTATGGATCATCAGAATTTTCATATCCAAGTTTTTCTTTAAATACATCACGAATTTGCGTTCTGTTTTTATGAAGTGCAGGCGCAATAATATGTGATGGTGGATCGTTATCTACTTGCAAGATATACTCTCCTAAGTCACTCTCTAACACTTCACAACCAATCTCTTCAAGGGCATGATTCATACTAATTTCTTCAGTTACCATTGATTTTGATTTTACAACTTTCTTCGCTTGTTTCTTTTTCGCAACGTCTTGAATATACTTTGCTGCTTCCTCTTTCGTTTTCGCAAAGTAAACATGTCCGCCTCTTTTTGATACATTTTCACTTAACTGCATTAAATAATAATCAAGATTTTCTAGCGTATGTTGACGAATTTGTTCACCTAGTTCACGCCACTCTTCCCAGTTTCCTAATTCGTCCGCTGCTTTTAATCGATTTGTATATAAACGCGTTTGTGCAGAAGATACTGCTCCGCGCATAAACGAATCTTGAATTCCATCGCCAACGCGATCATTAAATTTTTTCTCACTGATTTTCATAGACATAGCTTATGTTCCCCCTTCATGAGCGACTATTCAAGACCTCAGCAATATGCATTACTTTTATTTCTTTTCCTAAACGCTCAATACGTCCGCCAATGTTTAACAAACACCCACAATCTGCACCGATTAAATAATCAGCACCTGTTTCCATTGCACTATCTACCTTTTCATCTACCATTTGCTCAGAAATTGGAGTCATCTTCACTGAAAACGTTCCCCCAAACCCACAACAATTTTGCGCGTTTGGCAGTTCTCTCACAGTTAATCCTTTGACGTTTGATAATAAAATTCCTGGCGCCTCTTTTACTCCAAGCAGGCGTGTCATATGACAAGATTTATGAATTGTAGCTATCCCTGGTAAACTTGCACCAACATCTGTAACTTTTAAAACATCTACAATAAATTGTGTAAATTCATATGTTTTATCAGCAACCTTTTGTGCACGTTTAGCCCACTTCGGATCATCTTTAAAAACATGTGGATACTCATGAAACATTGTCGCACAAGAACCAGATGGTGTAACGATATATTCTGCATCTTCGAAAGTTTCAATCATATGTTTCATCGCTTCTTTTGCTGCTTCTACATGGCCGCTATTATAAGCAGGCTGACCGCAACAAACTTGTGCTTCTGGAAATTCAATTTCACAACCTAAACGCTCCAACACTTCAACTGTTGCTTTGCCGACGTTTGTTTCAAACATATCGACTAAACAAGTAACAAATAAAGTAACTTTCATAACTATAATTCCCCCTCATTACAACTTCGCCAACAATCATATGGTCATCAGATGACTTAGATTAGAAGAAGTAGGCTCAACCATGGCCTATCCTCTCCCTCTTCCAAAGAAAACGCTTACTTAATCTCTTTCTATTTTATCAGAAAATTAGATTTTTAAAAGATTAAATTACGAATTTATATCGCTTTTACCTGTGACAATATGTTCTACATTTGTTAAATGATTTAGCATCGCTTGCTGCGCTAATTCCACATCTTGCTTTAACACCGCATCATATATAGATTGATGCTCTTCTATAAGTCGTTCTGATGTTGTTTGTTCACCATATAAAATAATGCGTCTTGATTCACCAATTGTTTCAGCAATCATCTCTGAAACATGATTCATGAGTTCAAGTAAAATGTTATTATGTGAAGATTGTGCAATTCCCATATGAAAATGAAAATCTGCTTTTTCACCAGCCTTTTCATCACCAATGCTCTTTGCCATTTCATCTAACCAATGTTTCATATTTTGCAAATTATCTTCCGTACGTTTTGCCGCAGCTGCTCGAACCGCCCCCACTTCAAGCACCTTTCGTACTTCTAATAAATTCAAAATATCCTCTTTCTTCATTAATAATTTATTATTTAATGATTTTGTTAATGAAGAAGAATCGAAATTCTTCACATATGTACCTTCTCCTTGTTTCATCTCAATTAAGCCCATCGCTCTTAGCGCACTTAGCGCTTCACGAACAGCAGATCTGCCAACTTGAAACTGCTCAGCTAATTGATGCACAGGAAGTAGTTTGTCACCAGGTTTTAACGTACCATTTTTAATCATTGTTAAAATAGCTTCAGATACTTCTTCGTAAATTTTTTTCGGTTTAATAGATTTGTACTCCAGTTAAATCACCTCAGTATCTTCCAAACAACAATTGAAACGATTTATAAGAACTTAGCATCCATAACTATTTTAGAACGAATTGGAAAGAAGTACAAATGTTTTGTTCATAAAACCGTCAAATTTTTAATATTTATTTGATATTAATTTATATTTAATAAAAAGCATGTCCTTTTTACATTAGAACATGCTTTCCTCATCTTGCACTTTTAATTTAATAATAACTGTCGTTCCCTTACCTTTTTCACTTTCTATTCTCCACTCACCATCATGTATATGAACAATTTGCCTTACAATTGCAAGACCTAAACCTGTTCCACCATGTTGACGACTTCTCGCTTTATCTACTCGGTAAAAGCGTTCCCCGAGATTTTCTAAATGCTCTATATCAATACCTATTCCTGTATCTTTTATGTGCAATTCACAGTAATCATCGATTTGCTTTAATCTTATTATGATGTCCCCGTTTTGATTTGTATAACGTATCGCATTATCTAACACATTATGAAGTACTTGTTGCATACGATCCTCATCAATCATTACGATAATTTCAGGATTTAAATTCGTTGAAATACGAAGTTTTTTTTCTATAAACTGTAACTCATACGTATCTAGTACATCTTCAATAAGCTGTGAAAAAACGATCGGTTGTTTCTTTAGAGGAAAATGTTCACCTTCTAGCTGCGCTAGATCTAATAAATCATGAACGAGGCGCTGCATGCGATCTGCTTCTTTATGGATGAGTTGCGTTACTTTTTCCTGCTGCGGCCCCTTTGCTACACCGTCTAAAATAGCTTCACTGTATCCTTTAATATAGCTAAGCGGTGTTCTAAGTTCATGCGAAACATTCGCTAAAAATTCCTTACGCTTTACATCTTCTGTTTCTAAAGAATTCGCCATTTTATTAAACGCTTTTCCCAATCGTCCAATTTCATCTTCTGAAGAAATTGTAATTCGCTCTGAGAAATCTCCTGTAGCCAGATGATTTGCAACTCGTTCCATTTGCGAAAGCGGTCTCGTAATAGCAATAATAATTTTTCTACCAATCCATATTGTAATTAAAATCATAGCAAGTGCTAACGGCGCTAAAATAAGTCCCATATCAAATATTAAATCTTTTATACTTTTTAAAGGAATATAAGAGTATACAATACCAACTAATTTTTTATTATCTAAAACAGGAATGACAACACCCATAATATTGCGATCAAAATGTTCTTCATACCCTATCTTTGTCACAGTTTTCCCATCTAATAGCGCCTGTCTATCCCCTTCACTTATAAGAGAATGATGGTGAACATCAAAAGGCAAACATGCGCTTAAATCACGCGGATTGTACACGAAAAGGACATCTGAACTAGATATTTGATCGTATGCCCTTACTTTCTCTTCAAAAGTGGATACTCCTTCGCTCTTATCATATTGCGTGGCAAGACGCTTCCCTTCCATTACTAATGAATCTTTTAAATTGTCCACGTATAACTTTTCATATGAGTATAAAGATACAAAATAAAGAAAGGAAACTGTTACACATACTGCACATACTACTGTAAGCCAAAGCTTTTGTACCATCGTAAACATACGTTACACCTCAAATTTATAACCTACACCCCAAACGGTTTGAATGTAGTTTCCACTTTCTCCGAGCTTTAGACGCATCGTTTTCACATGCGTATCTACCGTTCTTGTACTTCCTGCATAATCATATCCCCACACCTTTTCAAGCAATTGTTCCCGGCTAAATACTTGTCCATTATGTTGGCAAAGGAAATATAGTAAATCAAACTCTTTAACCGTAAGTGATACTGCTTGTCCATCCGTCTCAATTCGTCTACTTTTTTCATTAATAAGGATTGGTCCAAACTGAATCTCCTCTTGCTGTTCTTGCTTTGTATATCGTCTTAAAACAGCTTCCATACGAGCGATTAATTCCCCAGGACTAAACGGCTTTACAATATAATCATCTGCTCCCATACGTAAGCCGTTCACCCTATTCCACTCTTCACCTTTTGCTGTTAAAAATATAATCGGTACATCTGATGTTTTTCTAATTTCTTTGCAAACCGAAAGACCATCCATCTCTGGCATCATGATATCTAGTACAACGAAATCGTAATGATCCGTCTCTAATTTTCGAAGTGCCTCTTTTCCATTTTCAGCTTCTCCCCACTCGTATCCGAAGTTATCTAAGTACATTCCGACAAGTTGCCTCATATCACTTTCGTCATCTACGACTAGCACTTTATATTTACTCATTGTCCTTCCCCTTCTCTCTCTATGAGTTGAAACGGTCCTTTTCCGACTTTAATTGTTTGTTTTATTTTCAAATTCTTCATATCCATTACGCATACTTCATCGCTATCATAACTAGCTACGTATCCTTCTGCCCCGCTCTTTAAAAATGCAAATGGGTTCGATCCTACTTCTACAGAAGCTACCTCTTTATACGTGCTAACATCAAACTTTCTAAGTGTATTCGAACCGTGACTTAATGCATAGACGTACTTATTATCCTTTGTTATATTCACAGGCATAAACGGAGCGTGTAAAGAACGTACCATTTCTCCGCTCTGTAATGAATACACTAATACTTTCTCATTCACTTGACTTCCATCACCATGTCCGCCAATCCATATTTCTTTCCCATCAGGACTAATCGTCGCTCCTGTTGATGCTGGGGGTATCATAAAGGATTGGATAACCTCTTTTTTCTTTGTATCAATTGTTGTTAGTTTCGTATCATAAAAATTTAGTACAGATAACTGATTATGATGCTCTACCATCGTTATCGGCCCTTTTCCTGTTGAAACACTCCCTGTCTCTTTCCCTTCTATCGTAAAGAACCTTACCTTTTGAGCATTTTGATCGGCAACAAATAATTGTTTTTTATCTTCTGATACGACTACATTCACAATTCCTTTTCCTGTTTTATATTTTTCCACTTGCCTTCCTTCTGCTAGTGAATATACATACATATATTCTAACTGCTTGCCGTATACAAGTATTTCCTCGTTATTTGGAAGTAGTGCAATTCCTGCCATCGGTTCATTTAATTCCCATGTCCCGATTAACTTTTTAGCTTTTTTATCAATAAAACTAATACTACCTTCCTTTATATTCGTTGTTATAATAACACTTTTATCTTTAGTAATCGGTGTATATGAACTTCCTTGACACCCTACTAATAGAAATAAAAAACAGAGAAGAAAAACATACTTTCTCAAAAGATTCCCTCCATCTTCGGATGATTTCGTTATAATTGTAAAATAACAAATAAATGTGTGGAAAATGTGAAATCTTCCTTTATTAATAAACTTACATATATAATGTACAACAAATAGAATTTGAGGTGTGCAAATTATGCTTTTTCCTGATTTAGCGAATAAAATTGTACGTGAAGTACGCAGATTAATTACTGAAAACATTATTATTATTAATATACAAGGAGTTATTATCGCAAGTACAGATGCGGAGAGAATCGGTCAATTTCATGAAGGTGCACTCCGCTGTGCGAAACAAAAGAACACTGTCATTATTACAAAAGATGATGAACGACGAATGCAAGGTGTAAAAGCTGGGGTGAATCTTCCTTTACTATTCCATGACGAAGTAATCGGCGTGATTGGAATTACAGGAGAACCTGAAAACATTTCACAATACGGAGAAATATTACGTAAGATGACCGAATTATTAATTCATGAAAACTACTTTTTGGAACAACTAGAACTTGAGCACCGTTCTTATGAAGCATTTGTCTTTGATTGGCTTCAAAATACAGACTGGTCTCCAAGTTTTCTAGATCGTGCAAAAACGCTTGGCATTGATTTATATAAGAAGAAACAACTTATTTTATTATCAATCGCCCAAGATAATACGATGCTCCAGCGTAAAATTTGGCAACATATGCGCAACATTTTAGCAAAAGAAAATTTATTTGTTCGCTGGGGAAATGATCGGTTTATTTTGTTTACAACAATGCAATCCAAAGAGCAAACCTTTCAATTTTTAAAACGGTTAAAACAAGACTGTGAAACTTTATTTTCTATTACTTTATATATCGGGATTGGACAAACAGTTACGCCAAGCAATATGAACTTATCGTACGAACAAGCATTACGCGCCCTTTCAGTATCACTTGAAACGAAAAAAATTATATTCAATGAAGATTTACGTTTAGAAATGTGCTTACAAGATATTTCTACCGAAACCCGGGAACAGTTTCTAGAGCGTACCATTAAAAACTTAGTATCAGCTCCTGAGCTTATGCACACTTTACGTTTATTTATCGATTATAACCAATCTTATAAGCAGACAGCTGAGCAATTACATATACACATTAACACATTACATTACAGGCTAAAAAAGATTGAAGAACATACAGGACTTGACCCGAAACAATTCAAAGATTTAAATGTTTTATACTTCGCACTCCTCTTATTAGATAATCATACAAAAAATAACGATAAAACAGATTAATCTTTAGATGATTGTACATAGAAAGAATCCCCCAACTTTTTTATCATTATAATGAAAGCACTGTTACAACGTTTTTTATTATAACGAAATACGTTAACAGTTTGAGGGGGATTTCCAATGTTAGAAAAGCAAATTATTAATTCATTCGTATCTATTGTTGGCGAAGAGAATGTAGATACATCCAATATGGGGCGTTTAACTTATAGTTATGATGCCACTCCAAACTTCCAAGCAATGCCTGATGCAGTCATTGCTCCTCGTAATACAAATGAAATAGCAGACGTGTTAAAAGTGTGTAACACCCATGCAATCCCTGTATATGTTCGCGGATCTGGAACAAATCTTTGCGCTGGAACGTGTCCATTAGAAGGCGGTATCGTCCTTATTTTCCGCCATATGAACAATATTTTAGAAATTGACGAAGAGAATTTAACAATTACTGTACAAGCTGGTGTTATTACACTTGATATTATTAAAGCAGTAGAAGAAAAAGGTTTATTTTATCCACCAGATCCAAGCTCTATGAAAATTTCTACAATCGGCGGTAACATTAATGAAAACTCTGGCGGATTACGTGGTTTAAAATATGGCGTAACACGTGATTATGTAATGGGGCTTGAAATTGTCTTACCGAACGGCGATATCATTCGCACTGGCGGTAAATTAGCAAAAGATGTAGCTGGTTATGATTTAACTCGTTTATTTATTGGTTCTGAAGGAACACTTGGTGTTGTTACGGAAGCTATATTAAAACTTGTCCCTATGCCTGAAACGAAGAAAACGATGCTTGCGCTATATGAAGATATTAACGAAGCTGCTCGAGCTGTTTCTGCTATTATTGCAAATAAAATTATTCCGGCGACACTTGAGTTTTTAGACCAACCAACAATTGAAGTTGTAGAAGAGTTTGCACAAATCGGTTTACCAACTGACGTCAAAGCAATTTTATTAATTGAACAAGATGGCCCGCCCGAGGTTGTCAATCGAGATATCGAAAAAATGGCTAACGTTTGCCGTTCTATGAATGCGGTCGATGTTCGCGTTGCAAAAGATGAAGCCGAAGCAGATGCGCTTCGTACAGCACGCCGTAGTGCACTATCAGCACTTGCAAGACTAAAACCGACAACAATATTAGAAGATGCAACTGTGCCACGCTCACAAATCGCTCCAATGGTTGAAGCAATTAATGCAATTGCAAAAAAATATAATATTCCTATTTGTACTTTTGGGCATGCTGGTGATGGCAACCTACACCCAACTTGTATGACAGATGCACGTAATGAAGAAGAAATGCACCGTGCTGAACAAGCTTTTGCTGAAATATTTGCGAAAGCGATTGAGCTTGGTGGTACGATTACTGGTGAACATGGTGTTGGCGCGATGAAAGCCCCGTATTTAGAAATGAAATTAGGTAAAGAGGGTATCGCTGCTATGCAAGGAATTAAACAAGCCTTCGATCCAAATAACATTATGAATCCTGGAAAAATGTTCGCGAAAGACTCTCGTAAAAGAGTAGTGGTTGAGCGATGACCACATTAAATAAAGAAAACATTCAAAAAGAATTTAAAGAACGATTAAGTGAAGATGAACTATTAAATTGTATGCGCTGCGGTTTTTGTTTACCGACTTGTCCTACTTACATTCAATCTGGATATAAAGAATCGCATTCACCACGCGGGCGTATCGCATTAATGAAAGCCGTCGCTGATGGTTTAATTGAGCCGGATGAAGATGTTGAAAATACATTAAACGTTTGCCTTGGCTGCCGCGCTTGTGAACCTGTTTGTCCATCTGGTGTGAATTATGGACATTTATTAGAAGAAGCTCGTGATATTATAAATCAAAATAAAAAGTTCTCGATGCCCGTGAGAGCTGTTCGTAAAGTCGTTTTTGAAGGACTATTCCCGCATCAAAATCGAATGAGAACATTAACTGGACTTATCGGATTTTATCAACGTTCTGGTTTACAAACGCTAACACATAAAACAGGTATTATGAAGTTATTTCCTGAAACACTTGCAACGATGGATCTCGTTTTGCCAAAAGTCCCTAAAATGAAAGCAATGAAAGATCGTCCTGAATTTTTACCTGCTGAGGTGGTAAAGAAGAAACAAGTTGCATTCTTCACAGGTTGCTTAATGGATACGATGTTTTTAGAAACAAATAACGCAACAATGAAACTTCTTCAGTTAGCTGGTTGTGATATCGTTATTCCGAAAACACAAAGTTGCTGCGGGGCATTACATGGGCATGCTGGTGAAAAGAGCGGAGCAAAAGAATTAGCAAAACGAAATATAAAAGCATTCGAAGATTTAAACATCGACTATATTATTACCAATGCAGGTGGTTGCGGAGCTTATCTCGTAGATTATGATTATTTATTAAAAGATGATCCTAAGTGGGCAAAGCGAGCAAAGCAGTTTGTTTCTAAAATTAAAGATATTACTGCTATACTAGTAGAATTAGATTTCCATAAACGTACTGACTTACGACTCACGCCACAAATTATTACGTATCAAGATTCTTGTCATTTACGTAATGTTATGCGAACATCTTCTGCGCCTCGTATGTTACTAGAGGCCATCCAAGGCGCAACATATCGCGAAATGAAAGATGCGGACCGTTGCTGTGGTTCTGCTGGTATTTATAATATTGTCCATTCGGAGTTATCAATGGAATTTCTAGATTACAAAATGGAATGTGTGCATGAAACAGATGCGGCGACAATTGTTACTGCAAATCCTGGATGTCTATTACAAATGAAACTAGGTATTGAACGTGAAGACCTTTCTCATAAAATGAGAGGAATTCACATTGTTGATCTATTATTAGAAGCAATTGAAACTAACTCGTAATAACTCGTAACATACGTAATAATAGGAAAACGGCTATCTCCTTCGTCTATGTAAAGAGATAGCCGCTTTTTTGTCCGCTACAACATTAAGAATATGTTACTTTATTATAAAAAAGAACAACAGAAACATTACAGTTTTGTAAAAATCAATCCAGTATATTCCTTAAAAAAATGCTGAAACCATTGATACAATAGGATTCTTTATTTTCGATTTAGGTAGATTTATCCAAAAACACCCTCTTAAAACCAAGTATAAAAATGCTAAAAATTCCTTTTACACTCTATGTTTCTCTTATTTCTGCCCTTTTCTTCTCTTAGGATAAATTAGGTAATTTCGAAGTCTATGAATTTTTTTCCATCTTTTTTCT
Organism: Bacillus hominis; assembly: GCF_018332515.1. Taxonomy (GTDB): domain Bacteria; phylum Bacillota; class Bacilli; order Bacillales; family Bacillaceae_G; genus Bacillus_A; species Bacillus_A hominis. The sequence goes on from NZ_BOQD01000080.1 coordinate 47,942, forward strand.
TGTAAATTGTATGCTACGATGAATTTGTCAGTCAGACAGGCTGTCAAAAACAAAGCGTGTGAAAACAAATTAAAACTTTATATAGGGGGACACACATCATGAAAAAGCGTGTTTTATTATCTGTAGCTGCTGCAACAGCTCTTACTTTAGGAGTATCATCTTTAGATGCACAAGCTGCAACAGTACAACCATCTAACATAAAGGTTCAAAATATTCAGCATTCAAAAGTAATGATGAAACAAATGAGCCAACAAGAATTACAAGCATTCTTACAATCTATGGGAGTTGAATCTTTAGCACAATGGAATCAAGGTCAATTCCAACAAGATTGCTTCATTCCTGGTCAACAGCCTACTGAAAATGTTGTAACTGAACAACCAACAGCTAAGCCAGAAGCTCAAAAGCCTGCTGAGGAAACTCAAAAACCTGCTGAACAAAAGCCTGCTGAAGAAGTGGCTAAACCAGAAGCTCAAAAACCTGCTGAAAACAACAATACTCAAAACGAGACACAAAAACCTGCTGAGCAAAAGCCTGCTGAAGAAGCAAAATCTTTAAGCGAATTCGAACAACGCGTTGTTGAATTAACAAACGCTGAGCGTACAAAACAAGGCTTACCAGCATTACAAATCGATACTGAATTAAGCAAAGTAGCACGCATTAAGTCTGAAGATATGCAAAAAAACAACTACTTTGATCATAACAGCCCTACATACGGGTCTCCGTTTGACATGATGAAGAAATTTGGTATTTCTTATACATCTGCGGGTGAAAACATCGCTCAAGGCCAACGTACACCTGAAGAAGTAGTACAAGCTTGGATGAACAGCGCTGGACACCGTGCAAACATCTTAAATAGTGGCTTCACTCATATCGGTGTTGGCTATGTAGAAAGCGGAAACTACTGGACACAACAATTTATTACGAAGTAAATAGATTAAAAGAGTCTTCTCATGATGAGAAGACTCTTTTTTAAGTTTCATAACTTTCTATTATGTACGCGTAGAAAATGTAGAACATAAACAAAATAGACCCGCAGCTTATTACACTAAGTAACACATAAAATCCCCACTTCAAGTTCAAAAACAATGAAAATAATATGCTGTATGCCATCCCTTGAAAGATTCGCCTACTAACTAAACGGATTTTTTGTAATTTGATCGGTTCTTTCTCTCTATCCTTCACCTTTTCAAACACTTTACTAAACATAAAAAGAAACATACTAATTCCAATCGTTAGTCCTATCTGAAAGGATATAATATTTCCCAAATTAATAAAGAGAATTAGTATATGGACAAACATC
>NZ_BOQD01000081.1 GCF_018332515.1 Bacillus hominis
GTTGCGTCTTGTTTCATTTATGAAAGGGCTTCTTTGAGCCGATTAGTGTTTATATAGCTTATTTTGCTATGCACATTTTTAATCGACTTGAAGAAGCCCTTTTTGTGTTGTTTTCAAGTCTGTTTGATTGTTAGAACCCATTATTACACTGGGCAAAAATTATTATTTAGGGGGATTTATTTATGAATATCAGTTATGAAGTATCTTTATTTTGTTCTGCGCATCCAGATGAACTTATTCCAAGTTTACGTGCATTACGAATGAGAGTTACAAAAGAAGGAGCATTTTGGGAACGAGATTGTTATCAATTTTCCATTAAACCATCAAACTTGTCACAGCGAGCAGCAAAACAAGCAGGGGAAATCTATTTGTATCATGTTCATTTTAATGGATGTGTACGGGATTTCCTTTTTTTATTGGAAAGATGTTTTAGAGGGACGAGTTTTCGCTTTACTGCTATCCGCGGTTTTTTAGATGTAGAAGGTTATTCACTTAAGAAATGGAAACCAATTCTACGTAACCACCACATAAATTCTGCAGATGTAGATTGTATTTTTAAGAAAGATGATCTTGTAATGATTGTGCATCAGCATGGAAGTTTAGAGGTGGTTAAACGTGCGGAAAAAGGTGAACAATTAAAAAAAGTAAACTTTCTGGAGGTAGATAGCTGGTTACAAGCACTAAATCCGACAAAAGAGGATCTATTCTCTTTAACAGGTGTGAGTGTATCGTAATGAGTGATTTACATAACTATATGAAAGTCTACAGACAGAGGGAATGACAGAAATCCGTAGTGAAAAATAACTATGAATTTCTGTCTTTTATTTTATTCAGGAGGATTTTAGTATGAATTTATTTGAACTTTTTGGTTTAGAGGTAGGAGAAGACATAATGGTACAGGATGTGAGAACAGATAAACAAGTTCGCAATCGATACAGTTATGATGTAGGTGAGAAATTAGCGGGAGCAAAGAAAGAGATACGAGCTTTAAAAGAATCATTTTTAGTATCATTTTCTTTAGAAATTTTAGCTGAAATTGAAAAAGAATCTCCAGTAGAGGCGCTAAATGCATTGGATCGAAACGCATTAATTCCATTCTCTTTTGAATATGAAAAAGAAAATGATGTCCTGCCACGTGTTGCAAAGTTAAAGCAACTGCTAGTGGGCAGAATTAATAAGAAGCCAATTGTAGATACACCGACTGCAAGGAAACTATATGTTCAGGCATGTAGAAGAATATGGAATGATATACAGTCAGTACATACCTCAGAACAATGGGTAGATCTTGTTGTTTCTTATGGTATGGAAATGAGCAATGGTTGGTCTGCATTTAGAAAAAATAAGAATGTAACATTCACATTTAAAAGAATGGTAGAGGAATATTTTGATGAGTTTGTTGATGCAGATGGTATGGAATTATTGATATTAGGAAAGAAATTCATATCACTTTGCACAAATTCAAAAAGTATTAATTCTACGTATCTTCGTGTATCACATGAACTAACATGGAATGATTTACTTACGAAAAAGGTTACAACTCGTAAGAAATCCGCAGCTGCTTGGAGTAGGAAACTGCCAGATACCCTGCAAAGAAAAGGGCCAGGAGTAGAAATTGCTACCAAACCTGAAGACGTAGTTGCTATGTTTGGGTTGAAGGGGATGCAATTTGGTCATTATTGCACCGAACAATATGCAAAAGAGCATATTGGGCATGTATCTGAAGCATTGCATGATTTAGCTCGTATATTGGGAATTCCACCTGAGTATATAGGGTTAGGAGGACGCTTAGGACTTGCGATTGGTGCGAGAGGAAGCGGCAATGCATTAGCACATTATGAACCTTCTACCAAAGTCATTAATTTAACTCGTGATAATGGAGTCGGGGCATTGTGTCATGAATGGGGACATGCATTGGATCATTTCTTATATGATTGTAGTCATGATTTTCAAAATGGTACTCTTGCTTTCTTATCAAATGGGAAGAGTATTGGGAATATCTTGCCTGCTATTATCAAGGAAAAGATACAAGCTGTGTTAGATGCTTGTAAACAAGGAAAAGTGGCCAGAGTAATCAACGTGGAAAATGCCTACAGTAGAAAGTGGTATTTCTATGGTGGTGTTATCGATAGTTATGATGTGTTTAAAGGAAATCTTTCAAATATTTTAGAATCACATCATGCTAGTTTGTGTAGGAAGCTTGATACTTTATCAGGAGCTACAAAAACGCGTATGGAGCGTAAAATTGAAAAAGAATTCGAGAAAACCGCACAAATGTTAGCTGCATATCATTATAAAAAAACTGGCGAAAAACTTGTTGAAATATCCTATCAAGTGAAAGGGTCTATATACTTTGATACAGCCATTAAGTTAGATAAGAAGAGAACCAAAAAGTATTGGTCTACGAATCATGAGATGTTTGCTAGAGCATTTGAAGCATATGTAGAATCAGCTTTGCTAGATCAAGAACATAGAAACGATTATTTAGTTTGTGATACATATTCTTTTGTATATCCGTTAGGAGAACAAAGAGAACATCTAAATAGAAGTATAAAGAGTTTAATGGAAGTAGCTGTTCCATATATAATAAATAGTATACAAGGAGTGGGAAATGATGAATTATAACATACAAAAAGGACAATTTCGTTTAACAACTGCACATCCAAGAGGAAGTTGGTGGGAATTTTATCGTGTTCCATGCCCAATCTGTAATGGTATTGGAAACTGTATGCTGCATGTTTCACAGGAGAAAGTAGCATGTACCCGTGTGGAAAGTAAGTGGGTATACGGTAAAAATTCAAGTAATCCAAGTTATATCCATTATCTAAATGGTAAGAAGCAATACCAATTACCAGATGTAGATGTGGTAAAGGGGCATAGTAAGCGTAGTAACGAAGAATTAGATGCATTTAATCGTAATTTAATCGGATTTTTGCCGTTAGAGGAGAAGCACCATATACATTTACTACAAGATAGAAAAATGACTGAAGAAGAAGTACAGATACGTCAATATCGTTCTTTTTTAAAGCAACAAATTGTGTTGGAAGATGATAATACGTACACAACTATTTGGGAAAAGTTATTTAAACAAATTGGCAAAAAAGATTGTTGGAAGGGAATACCTGGCTGTGCGAGACGTTCGTAATTGAAAAGATTACGCACCATCTTGAAACGTTGAAATGTAAATAACACCCACAACGAATTAAGATTGTAGAACTCTTAACTTGAGAAGTGGAATGATAGAGTAACGTCTTGAAACGCTTCCCCTAATACTCCGACATGCGCCTTCTAGTTTTGCGACATAAGAAGGGGTCTGAAGCTCGGTGAAGTCATCTGAAAAATTACCGAAGTACCTATTTTAACAGGCAACCGAAAAGGATCTCAGAGGTGAGTCCCGTAGTTGATAGGGTGGGGGTCACAAAAAATTAGATATGGTGAGAATGAATAAAATGGTATTCTGACGAACTTCCGAATGTACGGGTCGAATATTCGCATACCAGAAATGGTATGGGAAACGAAAGTTTCTATGTCCAGTGGTGGATACGTTATAGCCTGGAAAAACCACCATGCAATGTTACAGGCATTGGATAGGGCATCGGCTTAAAGGAAGCATCTAAGTCTAAAATTGATAAAGTTAAGGGAACGTCGAAAGCTAATGATGTGGAGAGCGCAAACTCTATGAAACAGTAAGGAGGAAACGGTATACCGAGGGAACTTCTTTTAACATTAGTGAGAGTAGTGGTAGGAGCAAAGAAGGTTCTGTAATGGAACTGGAGCAATAGCCACAAGTCGACTCTTTAAAAGTCATATAACCTCAATCGCTCATGGAATTCTCGTATGACTTAAAAGGTCACGAGCCAAGATTGGAGCGTGATAAAACATGAAAAGGTCTAGAAAAGAGGGACTAAAGGATAACTCGCTTAGACATTCTGAATACTACGGTATGCAGGAATCACAAGACGAGTTATATGCCAAAAGTCTAAATGGAGGAAACTTCAAGCAGTTAATGAAAGTCATAACCTCTGAAAGTAATATTCTTTTAGCGTTTAGAAATATTAAACGCAATTCAGGAAGTATCACAGAGGGTATTGATGGAGTTACTATCAAGGATGTTGAGAAACTCAGTCAAGAAGATTTCATCAAAATTGTTCAAAAAAGATTTTCTAACTATACCCCACGAAAAGTGCGACGCGTAGAGATACCAAAGCCTAATGGGAAAACGAGACCACTCGGAATTCCATCAATGTGGGATAGAATTGCGCAACAATGTATAAAACAAGTACTTGAACCTATATGCGAGGCAAAATTCAACAAACACAGTCACGGTTTCCGTCCAAATCGAAGCCCTGAAACAGCTATGGCAGATGCAACCTTGCGGGTGAATCGAAGTCATATGCAATATGTAGTTAATGTAGACATACAAGGATTTTTCGATGAAGTTAATCACAAAAAACTCATGCGTCAACTATGGACTATGGGAATACGAGATAAACAACTTCTTGTAATCATCCGAAAAATGTTAAAAGCCCCAATAGTACTGCCCAATGGTGAAATGCAATATCCAAACAAAGGTACACCACAAGGTGGAATATTAAGTCCATTATTAGCCAATATCAATCTAAATGAATTCGATTGGTGGATAACAAATCAATGGGAAGACAGGTTGTTAAAGGAATTGTCATTAACCATTAAAAAGGGCGGACATGTTGACAAGTACCCACATTACAGTAAAATGCGCAAAACAACGGCTTTGAAAGAAATGTATATTGTTCGATATGCAGATGACTTCAAAATCTTCACCGCTACGAAATCGAATGCACAAAAAATCTTTAAAGCATGTGAGATGTGGTTGCAAGAACGCCTAAAACTACCAATTTCGAAGGAAAAGTCAAAAATCACAAATCTCCGTAAGGAAAGTAGTGAATTTCTTGGTTTTGAAATCAAAATGGTAAAAAAGGGAAGTAAGTTAATTGCAAGAACACACATATCAAACAAAACCAAAAAGAAAATCCAAAAACAATTTGAAGATCAAATCGCTGTAATTCAAAGAAGTAAAAATGAGGGACTAAAGAATAAAGCTATTGTTCGCTACAACTCTATGGTAATTGGCACACATAATTACTATGAGATTGCGACCGAGGTTAATAGGGATTTAGCAAGCATCCATAAACACCTAAATATAAGGATTTACAACAGATTACATGTTAATAGGAAAGGGAAGTACAAAGGGAAAGATAAAGGAATTAAAAGATACATGAAATCAGCAATGGTTCGATATCTAAATGATATTCCTATTCTACCACTAGCGTATATCAAGCACAAAAGCCCCAAAAATAAGGATACAAAAATCAATAAGTATACACCACAAGGTAGAGAATTGATACATAAAAATCAATCTGCAGTGCCTGAATGGAAAATACAATGGTTAAGAGAACACCCTGTCATTAGTCAACGAGCAACTGTTGAATATAATGACAACCGAATCTCTCTATTTGTAGCCCAACATGGCAAATGTGCAATTACTTCCGAGGAACTAATACTATCAGACATGCAATGTCACCATAAAACACCTTGGAAATATACGCAAGATGATAGTTATAAGAACCTAATCCTAATATGTAGAGATGTACACACATTAATCCATGCAACATCGCCTGATGTGATCGGAGGTCTAATGGAGAAGTTGAAGCTAAACGAAGGACAACTCATTAAGCTAAATAAACTTAGAAAACAAGCGAAAAATGAAATGTTAGAAATCAATTGACAAACAAAACATTAACAAAAGTAATAAACCTTTAGATTGAGGAAACACAAAGACATTAAACAGTCGATGGAACGCCGTGTGCGGTGAAAGTCGCACGCACGGTGTGGGGCGGGGGAAAAATTGGAGATAACATCAAAGATTTACCTATCGCACCCGAAATGGGTAGGCGCTACCCCAGAGGGAAATATCCTTTGGGATGCGTCACATTTTATGAAATGAAGAAAGGACAACTTTCTCTTCGTTTAATGGCAGGTTTTCCAGGAATTATGATTCCATTCCGAAACCAATATAATCAAATTGTTGGTTGGCAAGTACGTGTAGATGAAGTAAAGAACTCTGTTCATGTGAAATCTGGACCTACAGGTATACAAGCCGAACTACTACAACAGCCTAATATTGTGAAAATAACGAAAAACGGTGATTGTATCTATGAAGGAAAACTAGAAATAGGGAAAAATAAAGAATTATTAATCGGCGGGGAAAAAGTTGTTGTAAAGATACATAAAGGTCAAAAATACTTATGGATCTCTTCAGCAAATAAAAATGAAGGAACCGGTGCGGGAGGTAGTGAAAATCCACTTCCTGTACATGTAGCAGTACCAAGCTCACATTTGAAACATTGGAAGTCTGGTACGCTGCACAAAACAAAATCAGTAATGATTACAGAAGGGCCGATGAAGGCGGATTTGATTGCCGATTTACTTCCTCAAAGACTAAATAAAGAAGAAATAGCTAAAGTAGGGACAACAGTTCTTGCGATTCCGGGTGTAAATGCATGGAGAATCGTTATGCCAGTATTAAAAGATATGGGCGTAGAAAATGTATACTTAGCATTCGATGCTGACTTAGTAGAGAATGAAAAAGTAAGAGCCGCCTTAATTGCTTTTGCGACAGAGTTAAAGAAAGAGGGCTATAACGTAATTATTGCAGCATGGAACCCAGCACAAGGGAAAGGTTTAGATGATGCGATGCAAGCTTCTTTCAAGCCAGTTTTTCGCACAATATAAAAAATCGTTGTGAACTTAAAAGAAAGTTGTACATTTTACAACAAAGTAGCAGTATTAGTGTAAAAATTTCTTTTAACAATACACGTAACAGTTTAACTAGGGGACTTTATATAAAAGAAAGGTGTGTATTAAGTATATGGATATTATGCAACAATTAATGGACGTAGATAAAAAAGCGAGGGAACAAGAAAGAATGGAACTCATTCAACGATTTTATAATGAGGGAGTTTCTATCACGACAATTGCAAATGCGACAAATATGTGTGAAGAGGATATTTCTTATATAGTAAGTAACTAGTAGCCATATTTGGTAGGAAAATAGAGGAGAAAAAGATAGAATTGTAATTCTATCTTTTTTTATGCTCTTATATACAATTTTAAAACGAGAAAGGTAGAGGGAAAACATGAGTGTATATGTAAAAAAGAATCTAGTAAATTTACGAGTTGATTATGCTTTTAAGCGTTTGTTTGGAGTAGAAGGAAATGAAGATATATTAATTGGGTTTCTTAACGCGGTACTACAATCATCTATTGATGAAGAAATTACATCTTTGCACTTAGATGATCCGCATCTTCCAAGAGAGCAGAAGGATGATAAATTGTCTATTTTAGATTTGCGAGCTACGCTAAATAGTGGTATAAAAATTAATATAGAGATTCAAGTTCGAGACAAAAAAGATATGATAGAACGTTCTTTGTTCTATTGGTCAGGTATGTATTATTCTCAAATGACTCAAGGGATGAAATATACAGAATTAAGACCAACCATTTGTATTAATATAGTGGATTTCATTCTATTTCCAGAAGAACAGGAGTTTCATAGTATTAATACTGTGATGAACAAAAAATCTAAACGTATCATTACCGAAAATATGCAGTTGCATTTTCTTGAAATTCCAAAAGTGATTCAAGAATGGCAAGGAAAACGAATGGATCCGTGGGAAGATTCTTTAGCGCGTTGGTTACTATTATTTCCTGCGCATGAGGATGAGAGATTAACAACAATCCTGGAGGCGATAGCAATGGAAAAAGATCCAGTTTTGAAAAAAGCAATAGAGGATTGGGAGCGTTTAAGTAGCGATAAGGATTTTTTACGCTTATATGAGGCTAGAGAAAAAGCAATAAAAGATAGAATATCAGAAATAGAGACAGCAGAAGAAAGGGCTGCGAAAAAAGCTGCAGAAATAGCTACAGAAGAAACTAAAATTGCAACTAAGATAGAGATGATTGAAAATATGTTTAAAATAGGATTACCTATAGAACAAATTGCAAAAGTTGCAGAATTAAGTGTTGAAGAGGTTAATGAAATTATAAGAAATAAAAGGTAGATATAAATGATAAAAAAACAGGTAATTGTGGGTACACACGATTACCTGTTTTTTTGATTTAATGAAAGTAAGTGAATAGATGTGAAGGAAGGGGGAATAGTTATGAAAGTAACAAGAGGAAATGCTATTTGAAGTGTGTAATTTTTACATACTCAATTATTCTGTTATTAAAAAAATATAAAGAATATAAGGGGAAGTTATTTGTATTATGAAAAAGAAAAAAGAAGCATATTATGTACATGTGTATACGCTTAGAGACAAAAGTACAAAATCTATAAAAATAGAACCATGGCGCTCATTGAAAGAGGAAATGAATGTTTTGGGTCTTAAGGACAGTGATATTTTTCAAATTCAAATGGTATGGTACGATCCAAACAAAGAGGATAAAAAGAAATGAAATAAAACGGAACACGAAAAGTCCAATTTTATTTTTTAGGTGTAAATAAGGCTTGTTTTTTTAAAATCGTATTGCTATAATATAAATGTAATAAGATTTAACAATAAAATAAAAAAATAATCAGTTCGCATATAAGAGAAGACCTCAATATGCGCCATGTCCTTAGGGGACGTGTGCGTGTATTGGGGTCTTTTTGCGTTTTGCGAGCAAAAAACACCCGGAGGTGCAGGAATTATGTTGAATTGGTTGTCTGCAAAACTTATGACAACATCAGTAGGAGATTTTCTACTGGCAAAAACTAGTTTTGAGAAAGGTATTACTGGGCACACCAGTGGTACAGATGCTACCACTGTACAAAAAAGCATGAATACCCTTGTAACAACACTAATTGGTTTTGGGGGTATTTGGGTAGCAGCTTGCGTGGTATTTGCAGCTATTAAATTATCTGGTGCACAAGGTAAAAACCCTGAAAACCGTACACAAGCTATGATTGGTTTAGCTTGTGCGGCAATTGGAGGCTTTGTCATGATCAAAGCATACGACATCGCTTCTTGGGTTACAAAAATTTAACATAAGAGTTTGCAAAAGCTCTCCTCTATTTGGGGAGAGCTTCTCTTATACAAGGGAGGAAATAAAATGAGAAAAGTAACCGTTCCTGTTGATATGACTTCGGAACAAAAAACACTATTAGGTGTGCTGAGCAAACGCCAATTGATTTATCTATTGGGTGGAGGAGCATCCCTTTATTTATATGTGCCATTCTTATGGCGGCTATTTGCACCTTTTAATGCGGCAGTAGCATTTTTTATTTGCTTAATTTTAGCAATACCAACAGTAGTAGTTGTAATAACGTTTGCTTTTATTTATAAAGAAAAACAACACATGTATTTAGATAAATATTTACTTATCAAAATGCGAAGCCGTTCTGAAAAAGGTAAGTGGAGAAAAGGATACGAGCCAATTACATGGGTAAAGGAGAATTTATAGATGTTAGAAATGATATATTTTGCGGTGGTAGCCATTGTAGGGTTTTTCTTTTATCGGAAAATGAATGGAAAACCAATGTTTGGCTTTAAGAAAAAGGGGAAAAGTCAGGGCGGGGTAGAGAAACGTACTGCTGAAAAAAATGGAAAGAAAAATAAAAAGAATACGCCTGCTACAGAGGAAATTGATGAGGATAATGTGGACTTCTTTAGTGCTTTTGTAGAAGACATTAAGGAAGTTGAAAATCATATGATTCGTTATCATGATGATACGTTTGTCCTAATTGCAGAGGCACACCCAGTAAACTATTACCTTCTTTCCAATGCGGAACAAGAAGCGATTGATATCAAAATTGAATCATGGTTAACCACATTAGAGTTTAATACAAAGGTATATATCCAAAGTAAGTTTGTAGATTTAACAGATCCTGTACGAAAAATGACAGAAACAATGAAAGGTGCGAAGGACCTTACACCAGAGACAGTACTTTATGGGCAAGAAGTTATCGACAACCTAGAGTACTGGCAACGTTCGCAACCTCGATATGAACAAAAGCGATATTTAATTTATCCATACAAAGTGGATATTAGTACGATTACAGCTGATACAGAGGAAGAATTGGAAGAAAAGATTGTAGATAAAGCATTTAACGAATTATATCGTCGCTATAATGCTTCCCGAAATCTACTATCGAAAGCAAAAATTAGTGTAGAAATGTTAACGAAAGATAAATTAATAGAACTCTTATACGTAGCATTTAACCGTCGTAAAGCGGTGAAAGCACGTTTCCAAGATTTAATTGAAAATGAAAACTTCTCTCTATATTCAACAGGTGAAACAAATGAGAGAAAACTAGAGTTAATGAAGAAAGTTCTAGCAGAAGAAAAAGCTGAAAAATCAAATAATGGGGTGGCATAAGTATGAAATTGTTTGGAAAGAAGAAAAAAGAAAAAAAGAAATTAGAAGCTGAAAAGAATGATGAATTGGAACTAGATGAGGAAGAGTACGAACAAGAAGAAGTTCCGCCTCAATTAGACAATCAAACAACTGTATTTGATGTCATTGCCCCAGAAGGAATGAAAATTGATGCAGAAGACTATGGGGTAATTAAGCAGTCATTAGGAAGTAATACTTTCTTCCGTCCATTTTATATTCCACGTGATGGATACCCTCGTATGATGCAGACCAATTGGCTGAACATGTTAACTTCAGCTGGAGAGGTTGATGTCATGATTGATATTCATAAAGAGCCAAAAGCAAAAGCGATGCGATCGTTAGATATGCAGCTGACGATGTTACGTTCGAACCTTTCTTTCCAACGTACACGCGGAAATATTGACCAAGAAAAAGACTTAGATGCAAAAATTCAGGATACAAACAATCTAATGGATGAAATTCAATTTAATGAGAATGACTCCTATATGGTAAGTACCATGGCCGTTGCGTATGCTGACTCAAAGAAAGAATTAGATGTTTTATGTGAGTATATTGAAGATGAAATGCAAGCATCTCACTTTAAAATAGCGAGTACCTGGAATCGTGTGAAGAGTGGTTTGAAAGCGGTTATGCCACTAGGTGCACCAAATACTCTGCAAGATACATATCGAAATATCGATAGACGTGCTCTATGTACATTTGCTCCCTTTGTATCAGGATCCGGAAGATTTAACGGTGGTATACCAATAGGAAAGAACAAAATTACTGGCCAAGTAGAATTTTTAAATTCATTTGGTAACGCAGATTATCGTCCACCAAACTATAACATTGGTGTGACAGGGATTTCAGGTTCCGGTAAAAGTTTACTTTTAAAAATGAAGCTAGCTCGTGAAACATCACTTGCAGATACACATGCGATGATCATAGATCCAGAGGGGGAATTCGTAAAAATCACCAAACGATTAGGTGGTATTAACTTAAATATTTCACCTGAAAGTAATATCATTATTAATCCTTGTGCAATTGCAGTAACAGAACTTCAGATTACGGATAAAGATGAAGAGCTAGAAGCGCTTGAACAATATGACAAGAAAGAACTCGTAGAGCGTGATGGCGTGAAGTATGTAAGATTTGTGCCTATTTTAGAGAAAATTAATGAAATACTAGGATTCTTTGACATTATTATTCGCGGACAAGATTTTGATCAACCAGGATTAAATGTATTCCAGCGCACAATGTTAGAAGATGCGATTCGTGAAGTATTCAGTAAACATGGTATTACTTCTCACCCTTCATCTTTATATACGGATGAAGTAAAGAAGGTGGATGGACAATTAATTCAGTCTCAAGTGAGAAAGCCGGAGCCAGAGTTAAAAGAAATTTATGATGTGATAGTGGAAAACCATGGAGACGATGTGAAAGCAGAAGAGTTAATTGCTGCGATTCGTCCGTTTTTACGTGATGGCTCAAAACCATTATTTGATGGACAAAGTAATTTTGGACGCGGTGTAGAAACACAGTTAAACGAATCACGTGTTGTTAACTTTAATATTAGTCATTTAGAAGAGGGCTTCTTAAAGCCGATCGCCTTCCACGTTATCCTGAACTATATTTGGGAGCATTGGATTAAGAGTCCAGAACACGCTATCAAACGAAAAGTGTTATATGTGGATGAGATGTGGCAGTTTATCGACTATGAACAAACTGTTAACTTCTTAGAAAAAGTAGCACGTCGTTCACGTAAAAGAAATGCTGGTATGTGTTGGGCAAGTCAGGACTTTGTTCGTATTTTAGAAAATGTGAAAGCGCGTGGTATCTTGCAATCTACTTTCTCTTATTTCTTCTTAGAGCAAAATAAGATTGATAAGAAAAAAATCCAAGAGAACTTTAACTTAACTGCTGGGGAGCTTGACATTATTCTCAACAATCCAGGGAAAGGTGAAGGGATTTTCCGCATAGGAGATAGTTCAGTTTGGATTCAAACAGATCCATCAGATAAAGAAATGATGTTCATTGAATCCAATGAAGCTGTACTGCAAGAACTTTTAAATAATATGAAGAAAGTACAAGGGTACGCAGGATAATAGCGTACCTTTGAAAAGGAAGGTGAAATTATGCTTGATAAGATAATAGGATGGGTCGGCGGCTTAATTGTTTCTATGGTCAAGACCTTTCTTTCTCCAATCTATAAATTAATTGATACTATCCCCGATTTAATTTTTGGTGGGGATAGTGCAAAATTAAATTTTTTATTTAAAGACGACACAGCTGGGAGTGTATTAAATACGGGATTACCAGTCATGTTTAAATTTGCAGCCTTTTTAGTCTTAGTCAGTGCTGTAATTGCTGGTGCAAAGTATTCAGCTGCTGCCATTAATCCAACAAATCGAACATATATCATTGAATATGCGAAGGATTTAATGATTGTTTCTATTTGTATATGGCATTTAGATTTCTTCTATAACATTATATTTGATATTAATACTTGGGTAGCATCGGAGTTTAAAAGAGCAATAGGAGAACAATCACTAGATGTTTTTAAACCAGGTCAGACAATTACTGAATTGTCTATGGATAAAAATAAGGATGATTATTTATTTCAAATTTTTGCGATGTTGATTGAAGTTGGACTGTCACTTTGGGCAAACTTCTTCTATTTAATGCGAGCGGTATCTCTTTATATCTTGATGTTAATGGGACCGATTATGGTTGGTATGTGGTTATTTCCTCAAAAGAAACAACAAACTCTATATTGGATGCGTGAATTTGTTGGTACAGTACTCATCCAAGGTATCCATGCGATTACTATATGGTTGATTTTTGTACTAGTAGGCAAATCAGATAATACCATTATTAAATTAATCTTATTTGCTATGTTTATTCCTATAGGTGAAATTGTAAAAGGGTTCATTGGTTTAAGTACAAATACGGCGGGAGCGGTAAATAGAGCAGGTACGATGCTTGGAATGGGAGCCTTAGCAAGTATGGCAGGTATCGTTAAAGGGATACGTGATGACCATCGTAGTAATAAAGAGAAGACAAAAGCTAGAAAAGAAGGCGAGGAAGATAAAAAAGAAGATGCTGATAACCCTAAAAACGCGTTGGGAGCCAATTTAGGGACAGATGTAGGTACAACATCTCGTGCAGCTCGTATGTTAAAAGCAGGTCAAATTGGAAGCATGGTTGGAAAAGCAACGGGCGGACTCGCGGGGTTAGCAATGGGTGCAGGACTTGGACCAGAAGGAATGGCAGTAGGAACATTTGCTGGAAGTAAAGCAGGTGGAGTTCCTGGTGCAGTAACAGGAAGAACATTGGCAGCTGGACTTGAAGGAGTTACTAGTGCTGGGAAGCATATTGGTTCTAGTGTGAAGAAAGGTCTAGATACGTATAAAGGGTTAAATGGAGAACAATATCCAGAGTTAACAGATGAAGATATTGCACAAGACTTAGCTACGAAAGATTTTGAAAATTGGAAAGCGGATAATCCTGATTCTGCAGTTGCGAGCCGTTTAAAACAAGCATTCCCTGGTGCATCCGATGCAGAGATTGCAAAAAAAGTAGCAAAAACAAATAGTGATCAAATGTCTCATTTCAAAAATCAGCGAAAACAAGATTTACAAAACATGAAGAAAAATGCTACACCATATGGAAACGCTAGAGATTTAGTTAACGCTGCAACTAACGCATTCCAAAAAGGATATGAGGCAGACCATAAAGATGCGTTTATGGGTCAATTACCAGAAAATATGTCAGCGGAAGAGAAAGAGAAAAAATGGAATGACCATCTAAACTCAAAAGTTCAGGGATTTAGAAATCATGCAGAACAAGCGGCAATAAAAGCTGGAGCAATGCCAGTTGATGCGAAAGATAAGCAAGGCAACAACCTGTTTGATAAGTCTTATGTAAATAAAGATGCCTTTGCTTCTCAACTTGCACTTGGAAAAGTTGGGAAAGCGGTTGAAGGAGTAAAGGGAGAAACACTAGAGAGTGGCCATCAAAATATGGGACAAGTAGACTCACTTGTGGGTGCGTCCACTGCTGCATTTAAAAAGGCATATACAGCAGATCATAAGGCTGGATTCATGAAGCAATTCCCTGCAGATGTACCACAACAAGAAAAAGAGGCTGCATGGAACAAACACTTGAGTCAAAAAGTGCAAGGGTTTAAAAATCATGCACAGAAAGCTGCAGAACAAGCAGGGATTGTGCAACAAAAAGATGGGACTAGCTATGCTAATAAGGAAGCTTTTGCTTCTCAGCTATCGCAACAATTACAAAACAATCCAAATATAAATGCAATGGGTGTATCTAGTGTATCTGGCATTCAAAAAGCGGTAAATGGTGTAAAAACACATAGTTTAGCAAATGGATATGGAAACCAGAAACAAAAAGGTGTAAGTAATGTTGGGAATTTAGTACAAGCATCTACAGAATCCTTTAAACAAGGATATGCAGCAGAGAACAAAGCAAACTTTATGAAAAACTTGTCTCCAACTATGTCTCAAGCGCAAAAAGTAGAAGCTTGGCAGTCTCACTTGAATGATAAAGGGAATGAATTTAAAGCAGTCGCTCAGCAAGCAGCGGTACAAGCGGGTGCGATGCCCGTACAGGCAAAAGATACGAGTGGTAAGAGTCTACATAATCAATCGTATATTAATAAAGATGCCTTTGCTTCGCAATTGACGAAAGGTTTACAAAGTCATGCTAGTCTTGGAACAATGAGTCAACAAGTAGGTTCTGGAATTACTAGTGCGATTCAAAGTGTTCGTTCACACGGTGTTGCGACAGGTGGTGCAATCAATAAAGCTGTGTTTGCAGCTACGCAAACGCAAGCGAGTATGGCACGTGCTGGAAATCTGTCTGTTTCTGAAATTGAGCGCTCGTATGCGGATGCATCAGCTAGTGTAGCAAATATTTCGCAAAGTGCTGGGAAAATGACGATTCCAACTTCAGCAGTGGGACGTATGACACAGCAAAGTAAGATGATTGGTGTAAGTATGATGGAAGGTGCCAAACATCTCGTGCATACAAAAGGTATGGAAAATGTATCACAAGCATACTTTAATGCATCTAGTGCTGTTCAGCAGGCTGGTGGAAATGCAGTACAAAGAGTGATGAGTGGAACTGCAGCTGCCGTTCATACTTCATTAGGAGGTAATGCAGCAGAACGCCATTACAATGTGACAAAAGGATTAAGCTATGCAGCAGGTGTAATTGGTGGTGCAGGTGCTTACCAAGCTACTGCACGTATGGTAAGTAAACATAATCCTTATAATAAAGCAGTTCAAACAGAAGCAAAAGAAATTCAAGAGATTAAGGGAATGGTACCAACAATAACAGATGCGACTGGAAGACAATCAGTTGCTCAAGGTGCAGTACGTCTTGTTACGACAAATAATAAATCATGGATTGAAGCGAAAGATTCCAGTGGAATGACACAAGTTGTATCTCGTTATGGTAGTGGTGATAGTAGCATTCGTTCGGGACAAGTTGTATATCAAGACTTAAATATTTCGGATGGACAATTAACGCAGTACCGTAATGGTATGAAAGCAACACCAGCATATATTCAAGATTCTAGTGGTGGGAAAATTAGTATCAATCGTTCTATCAATATTAATCCAAACCAATTAATAGGAAATCAAAATCAAAGACCTTTACAACAGAAACCAGTATTTAGTGAACCGCCACTTACGGTAAGTCATAAGGTAGACAATGGTCACTTCTATATGTCTGATTTAGACCAGGGGGGATACCAGAATGTGCAAATGGTGGTAGAAAGAGATCGTAGTTATATGGTTGCGACAACTACAGACGGTACAGTGTCACGTATTTCTCCGTTCGGAAAAGGAGATACACGATTACAAGCAAACCAAAGAATTGAAAGGGTTTGTGAAGTGAAAGATAGCAGTATTAAACCGAGAGAAGAAATCCTAGTAACTCATACACAGGACGAAGTTGTACGTACAGAGACACATTTGAATTTATCAGAACATGACCCACAAAACCTGATTCCATTTGCGCCAAACCCTCGCTTAGCACAGCGAAGAAGTAGAAATAATGAAAATGGAAAGTATGGAGTGACAAGTCTATGAGTCAAAATCCTAACGATCCAAATAACCAGAAGAAAAGTAACCCTTTAAAAGATGCGACATCTCACTTTATTAAGAAAAAAGGGATGCAGGCAAGCGGGAAAATGGCAAAAATGGCAGGAAAAGCAGGAAGAGCGGCAGCGAAAGCTGCTGCCAAACTGCTAAGAGCTGGTATAGTGAAAATTGTCGGAGCTATCGTGGGAGCAGTAGGATTGCCTGTTGCTCTCATTATGGCTCTTATTATTACTGTATGTGTGATTCTAGCATCTTTTGTACCATTTACCGATGATGAGAGTAAAACAGAAGAGCAAGTCAAAAAGTATATGGAAATTTCAATGGCACTAAACGTAGACTGGAAAGAGGTCGTCGCTTTTGACATGGCTCGGTATGATAATGATTTGACTGGAAAAGATCCGCATGATGCTATATCATATTTCTTGGATATCCAATATGAAGAATATACGGAAAAAGAGGTATGTGAGGCAGGACCGAATGGTCCTTGTGAAAAAAAGAAAAAGGAGATGCAAAAAACCAAATCTGAAAGTTATTCCGGACCAGATGTAAAAAAGATATTGGGAGATACAGATTTTAAGAAAAAAATAGATGAAATTAATGCAAGTGGTAGTAAAAAAGTAACAGTTTCTTCTCATGGATTAGAAAAAGCGATGGAGCTTGCAAAGTTTAGTGAGAGTCAAAAAGATCGTGCGCGTGAGATACTAGCAGCAGGAATGTTAGAAGGAATGTATGGACATCTGGCACCTTCTAGTAATTTTGTTGGTGGTATGTGTGTAGGTAATGTGAGCCCTGGCGGAGAACCTGTTAACCTTAATGCCAAAGTTACAGGATACCTTCCTAAAATTAAAGAAATGGCAGAAAAACATGGTGTAGCTCAATATGTTGGTGTTTTGGCTGCCCAAATGATGCAGGAATCACAAGGAGAGGGAAGTGACCCGATGCAAGCTGCAGAAGGGCATTATGGAGACTTAAGTTCATATTGTATAGGTCTAAAAGGAAGTGCTCGTATAGGGTGTATTAAAGACCCCAATATTTCTATTGAAGCAGGCGTACAAGAATTTAAAGATGTTTTAGCAAAGGCAAATGGAGATATAGCACTTGCCTTACAGAGTTATAATTACGGTCCTGGATTCATTAGTTATGCATTAGCAAAAGGTGGATATTCAGAAGAAACAGCCATTGCGTTTTCTAGGGAGCATGCTGGTGAAAATCCAGCAGGTTGTTCTGATCCTAATAACTTCCGAACCAAAGTTGGAGCGTGTTATGGAGATTACACTTACGTTTCCAAAGTTTTGAAATATTATAAAGATTTAGGTTGTGTAGAATCTGGAGATGGAGAATGGATTTCCGATAAAGGTTGGAAATGGCCAACGAAATCAGGGCGTATTACAGATACATTTGATGCAGTTCGTGGTGGAAAGCAACATAATGCTGTAGATATTGGAGCTATGACCGCTGGAAAAGCTGGAGACCCCGTGTGGTCAATGGAAGCAGGTATTGTAGTCCAAGCAGGTAATGTAAATGGTGGAGGTCTAGGTGTTTATGTAGACCATGGAAATGGTATTGTATCTCGTTACTTACATTTGAGTAAAATATCAATTGCACAAGGAACCATGGTGACGAAAGGACAAATTATTGGAGAGATGGGTGGTTCTAACTATGATAAAAACACTGGTTTCCTTAATATGAATGGCTACGCTGTTCATTTAGATTTCCAAATTCGTATTAACGACCAACCAACGGATCCAATGAAATTCTTTAAGAAAAATGATGATCCAGGACTATCATCTGGTGGTTCTCCTATTATGACGAATGACAAACGACAAAAAGTATTAGCAGAAGCGAAAAAATGGCTTGGTCAAGGAAAAGTGAGATATGTCTTAGGGGATCGTAATCCGCCAGGAGGTACTTCAGATTGCTCAGGATTTACTCAGTATGTATTTAGAACAAGTATAGGTGTCCAACTTGGAGATTGGACTGGTGCTCAAGTCGGACAAGGAAAACAAGTGCCAGACATCAATCATGCGCAACCAGGGGATCTAATTTTCTATGAAAATCCAGGGCATGTTGCGATTTATATGGGGAATCAAAAAATGATTCATATTGGTGATAATAAGGGTGTACAAATTACAGGTCTAAACTATACGGCAAGAGGACAACATATGACACAAATCCGTAATGTTATAGACTGATAAGGGATGAGAGTAGATGCAGAAAATAATCAACATTTTATCTAATATGCCTCGTAAATACTTGGTCATATTGGGGATTATCGTACTAGTGGCAGGTGTTGCCACCTATAATACCATTCATGATTATATGCTGAAATCACAAGTGCAAGAGGAAGAGCAAGTAAATCAAGATGAAATCGAGATGCTTGGAGATAAACCAAAGAGATTTGATACAAAAGAAGAAGAATATATTGCAAAAACAAAAACAGTAGAGGATTTACTACGAAAAATTTCTAATAGTAGTTATGATGTTCCATATTTGTTTACAAAGGCTGGATTTGGTATTGAACCAATGAAAATGACAAGTAATGAACGTATGCTTGCTACAGAAGCTGTTCAAAGATATTTCCTAAATGGAGATAAGTTTTACAATGCACGTATTACCAAAATTGACCGCGGGAAAAAAGTAGATACATTTCATATAGAGGTTTTAATACAACAGGTAAACTTCTTGGAACCACGACAATTTAAAATTCAGGTAAATCAATATGCGCAAATTGTAACACCAATTGAACAAATACCGCATGGACAAGAAGAAGTTCCTGTGGATTAACTGAAAGATAAGGGTTGTGAATAAAAATCACAGCCCTTATTAAAAAATATAAAGAGTACCTAAAAATATTTATTGAATATTCTTAATTTTCTGATATAATAAAGTTATGGTTAAATGGAATTTGTATATATTAGTGAAATGATATAGATGTGGAGGTAAAAAGAATGAGATTATTATTTGGAACCGCAGCAAACTATTTTGCAGGATATTCTTCTGGAAGAGGCTCGGGACTTTTAGGGACAATATTTGGGTGGGCTTTATTAGTAGGTAGTGGATACCTGTTGATAACAAATTGGGATAGTATCACAGTTTGGATGCACAGTTTAGATATTGTAACAGGATTAGATGGTTATGAAGACATGAGCAATGGATTTATATTCATATGCTTGCTTGTAAGTGGTTTTATTTTCATGCTATTGTTACCAGTCTTTGCAATTGTATTAATAGTGGGTGTGGTATTCCTGAATATTGTCATTTGTACAATTGTATTATTAGTATCACCAAGTACATATAAAAAAAATAAAGATGTGGAGAGTGAATGGAAATGAGTACAATTCTAGTTTTAGGTGGTTCAAATGGTAGAACATTAGAGAAGTTAGCGAAAAAAAGAGATTGTCAGGTGATTTTTCACGACGGAAAAAATCATGGTGGTGTAAAGAAAACATTTCGTAGTGTTATAAAAAAATGTGATGTTATTGTAGTGCAGAAAGGTGCATGTGGTCATGTGTCTATTGATGTAGCAAAAGAGTACGCAAAGAAGTATGATGTCCCGCTTTTATTTAATCAGGGTTTTGGAGGAACAGGCGCGTTAGAGATTGGGTTAAAGCATTTGCAAGTAGCATAAGTTTAAGTGGTATAGGGATTTATTTAGATTGTATAATCATATAATCCTTATATAAAATTATAAAGTTAATATTGGAGGAATCGAAATGCTATCAATACCAGAACAAAGTGTTAAATGCTTTTTGAATGCTGATTTAAATGGACAATTAGAATTAGATACGAAAGAACCCCAAAGAGGAAATGGTTGCTAAATAATTTAATACAGATAACAAACATTTTTGAATGACTGCTGTAACAGGAGATCTGCTGAATCGAAATTACTGGATAACTAAAGAGTTAGTATCAGAAATAAAAACAGGTGGGAAGAATACCCAATCTACTTTGAAACAAAAAAAGTTAGCAATAGTGAAGGGGATCTTGTTAAGCATAAACCTACACGTATATATAAAATTCTTAAAGAAGAGTAGATAATACTATTTGGATTTGAAATTTAGATAATATATGGATGTAAATGAAAGGTGAATATAATAAAATGAATCATAGTAATATACATAAATCAGGTTATGTTATACTCATATATTTTATAATGACTCAATTTGTTGGGATTATAGGTGTACAATTGCTAGCAAAGACAGGTTGGTATGATATTAAGGGAAATCAACAGCAAGCAATTCAGCAACTACTTGTTCATTGGGAACTAATAGGTTTTTTGCTCATATTGACATTCGTTTTTCTTATATATAAGAAAGAAGCGATGCGCGATTCGAAGTTATCAATTAAATTTTCAAGAGTATCATTCGGTTGGATTTTAGTAGGAATAGTTGCAGTATTCTTGGCACAGACAATTGGTAGTATATTGGATAAAAGTATATTTCACTTAACTACACAATCAGTTAATACATCAAGTAATATTGAATCTGTAGCCATTTCTCCTCTTGCTCTTATATCAATTGTAATTCTTGCTCCGCTAGTTGAGGAGCTTGTATTTCGTTACGCGGCCATAAATATATTAAGCCGTAAATTTAATAAAAGTGGGTGTATATTAGTTAGTTCATTGTTTTTCTCTATTATGCATTTTGATTTTCCTTTTGTATTTGGATATTTTCTAATTGGACTTGTACTTGCGGCAATATATGTACGTACTAATAGGTTAATAGTATCGTTTGTCGTTCATGCTAGTATGAACTTAATTGTTGTTATGTTTCAGATTTCTTGATGAAATAATTCAATTTGCAAAGAACGAAAAAACTTTCCTTTTAATTTTGGATAAAGCACAAAGTATGACTACCACAGTGTAGATAAGACAAATAGCCAGGGCTAATAAGTAAATAAAGCTCAAATGAATAAAATTATTAAGCAAAAGTGGAATATAAAAACAACTTGGAGGAAATACATATGTCAGCATTTTTAAATTTAATTGCTTTAATATCATTAATTACTTCAATCGTATTTTTCGTGAAAGGGTTCAAGAATAAACCGAAATTCAAGAAAGCCACTTTATTCTTTTGTGCAACATGGGCTTTATGGTTCGTATCAGCTATGATTGACCCGGAACCAACAAAGGTAAATGGAAAGCAACAAAATAAACAGGAAGAAGCAGAAGAAAAGAAGAAACAGGAAGAAGCTAAGAAACAACAAGAAGTAGAGGAAAAGAAGAAACAGGAAGAAGCTAAGAAACAACAAGAAGTA
>NZ_BOQD01000082.1 GCF_018332515.1 Bacillus hominis
CTATATTTAATAATTGATGTAATTTTTCGATTTGAAAACCTGCGACAACTTCTCCGTCAATTACAACTGTTGGAGTTGAATAGGAGTCATAGTCATGTAAAAGGCGATTGCGAGCGGCAGCGTCTTTTTTTACGTCAAATTCTTCATATACAACATTATTATGTTTTAAAAATTCTTTCACAATGGTACAAGGCGGACAATCAGGTTGTGTATAAACCTCAATTTTTTTCATTGTAATTCCTCCCTTTTTCTGTTTTTTATTATATTCTGCCAGTATAAAAAGCGCAATAAAGAAGTAAAAAGATGCTCTTTCATCTTTTTACTTCGTATTTCGACAAATTTTAGTTGAGTTTCTGGCCAAGAACCTTTATCCTAGACTGTGGAACATTTTTTCTGTTATGACGGATAGAATGAGTATAGCTGTAAAACCTATTGGTAGGAAGATCAGAGAAAGGAGAGATTTCATGTCTCTACTCCAAGGAATTTTAACTCGACTTGTTAGTCTACAAGAACAAGCTGAAAGCGGTGAAGTAGCACAACGCTATTTTGAAGTGAACGGTGAGCGCAAATGTAGCGTGAAATTTTTCGATAAAAGTGAAATGTATGAGCTAGAAGTGTATCAACAAGGTGAAAAACCTCAAGTGTATCAATTCGATAACATCGATATGGTTGCAATTGAGATTTACGATATCATTTCTTGATACATATAAAAAAGGTACTGCCAAATGGCAGTACCTTTTTTACTTATATTAATTAATGGGCTATACAGGTAGTAGAAGTTGCAATTTAAGTCGCGATTAAATAAAAGAGTTTTTACAAATGTATATGTATAGGAATTTTTCATTTTTCCTACAATGATAGTAAATATTAATAGGAGGTGCAAAGGATGGAACGCTTGCCGATTGTTATTTGTCCTAATTGTCACAGTCATGCTGAAATTAATCATGTATTAACCGCCCAGTCTAATCAAAATGTAATTTATACATGTAGGTTTTGTAATTATGTAATTCGAAATATTGAAACGAATAAAGGGTAGTAAGTTATAATTTTTGTTTTTGTCCCATACAATGAGAATACGAAAAGTCTGTCTAATTGAAAGGACGTGACTATGTGGACGGTGAGCATATATTTTATAATGTTTCAGAGAGACATTTGAATTTTGATATGGTCTTTAACCGTATTTGTAGTTTCATTGAAAAGGATCCACGAAATTTATATCGATTATCCATTGGGACAGACTCACAAGCACATCAAAAGGATACGAGATTTATTACGGCAATTCATATTCATCGCGTTGGAAAAGGAGCCTGGGGGTGCTTGCACCATAAATCAGTAAAAGATAAACCAGCAACTTTACGTGAGAAAATATATTTAGAAACGCAGTTTAGTCAAGAAATCGCATGCCTATTTACTCCTAATCACATACAAACGATATGGGATTTATTGCATCCACATGCTCAAGATGGGGCGGGATTCATAATGGAAATTCATTTAGATATCGGGAATGATGGTTTAACAAAAGAATTTATTTTAGATATGACAGCGAAAATTCAAGCGATGGGATTAACTGCAAAAATTAAGCCGGATGCCTATGCGGCGTTTAGTTATGCAAATCGATATACGAAATAATTTCTCTGTATTTTCGATTTTTATATGTCTTTTACTAAAAACTGAATATTACATCTATTAAATAGGCTGGAAATTTTATATAATGAGATTAACGTTATGAGTATAAGGAGAGGGGCATATGCAAAAGGAGTTTGTTTTAACGAAAGAAGAAGAAAGTTTGTTATTAGATATTCTATTTCAGCAAAATTATGCGAGTGAAATTTTAGCTGTGGAACTTACAGATATTGAGAATGGCTTAAAAAAGACAGATGCGACGCAATATAAAAAAATCACAAGGTTATTTTACAGATTAAAAAATAAAGGGTATTAAGCGCTACCGGAATGGTAGTCTTTTTTTTGTGTTGTATGCTAAAATAGTTGTGTAATTGTATTTTTGGTGAAAAAAGGTTAGGACAAAATAATAATATGAAAACGCTATCATAAAGTATAGATAGAGTCGGTGAATATAAGCAGGAAAAAGGGAGAATGGGGGATGTAATATGATAAGTATTCCGAAAGATGAGTTTCAACAAATTCTTGTGAAGGATTTAATGATTTCATCAGAAAAAGTAGCACATGTCCAAATCGGGAATGGTTTAGAGCATGCTTTACTCGTTCTTGTGAAATCTGGTTATTCGGCAATACCTGTTTTAGATCCAATGTATAAATTGCATGGGTTGATTAGTACTGCTATGATTTTAGACGGTATGTTAGGGTTAGAGCGCATTGAGTTTGAAAGACTTGAGGATATGAAAGTAGAACAAGTGATGAAGGAAGATATTCCGGTTCTTAAGTTAGAAGATTCATTTGCAAAAGCTTTAGAAATGACAATTGATCACCCCTTTATTTGCGCTGTCAATGAAGATGGCTATTTTGAGGGTATTTTAACGCGCCGAGCTATTTTAAAATTGTTGAATAAAAAAGTAAGACAACATAATCGATAATATGAAAAAAGTGGCTTCATAGAAACGGAGAAGTCACTTTTTTTCGTGCATATCAGTTGTGTATGTATTATATTTAAAAAGATAAAAAGCATAAGAAAAGTTTGAACAAAAAATCGTATTTTCTCTATAAAAGCATTTAATTAAATTAGGAATGAAAAGCTTATTGAAATTAGGTGTATGGAAGCTAAGGAAAGAGGGAGAAAGTTGCAAATTGATGATTTTCAAATGATGGTTGTGTTAGCTCAGGAATCAAATATGAGAAAAGCGGCGGAACGTTTATTTGTTTCCCAACCTGCGCTTAGTCAACGATTACAATCTATGGAGAAACAATGGGGAATGAAATTTTTTATTCGTTCACAAAAAGGATTGACAATTACACCTGAAGGGGAAAAAGTTGCAAATTATGCAAAAGAAATATTACAAAGGGAAGAGGATATTAAAAGTGAACTGGCTCTTTTTAGAACGGAAACATATGGTACGCTAAAAATAGCTGTTGCATCAGTCATTGGTCAATATTGGCTTCCACCTGTTTTGAAAAAATTTGTGCATAAGTATCCTTCTGTGAAGATATCTCTGTTTACTGGCTGGAGTAGTGAAGTGCAAAAGCAATTTTATGAAGGAGACGTTCATGTCGCCATATTAAGAGGAACACAAGAATATAAAGGTCAGAAACAACAATTATTTGAAGATGAATTATACTTAGTTGATAAAGAAATAAAAGATATTTCGATGTTAAAAGAGACAAATAGACCATTTATTCAATTTAAAAGTGATTCGACCTACTATGGACAAATACAAAATTGGTGGTATGGATTATTTTCAAATCCACCTAAGCGAACGATTGTAGTTGACCAAATTGAAACGTGCAAACAGCTTGTTTTAAATGGAATAGGTTATGCTCTTTTACCTTCGACTGTTTTAAAAGAAGTGCAGGAAAATATGTATAAAACACCTGTTCAATTAACGAGAGAAACATGGTTATTGACGAGTGACTCGGCAAGGCAGTTGAAGCAAGTGCAAGCATTTTTAGAAATTATAGAAGAAATTCAAATGGAAAAATAAGATTATTGTCTTGCTACTCGCTCTATCGTTTGGTAGAGTAACATTATAAATGGATTTAGGAGGCAACAAGAATGAAAATGATGGACGCTAACGAAATTATTTCGTTTATTCAAAAAAGTGAAAAGAAAACTCCTGTAAAGGTATACATAAAAGGGGATTTAAAAGAAGTAGCATTCCCTGAAACAGTACAAGCATTTGTAAATAAAAAAACTGGTGTATTATTCGGAGAATGGTCTGAAATTAAGACAATTCTTGATGAAAATAATAAGCACATTGTTGACTACGTAGTTGAGAACGACCGTCGTAATTCTGCAATTCCAATGCTTGATTTAAAAGGTATTAAAGCTCGTATTGAGCCAGGCGCGATTATTCGTGACCATGTAGAAATTGGTGACAACGCTGTTATCATGATGAATGCAACAATTAACATCGGTGCTGTAATTGGTGAAGGTACTATGATCGACATGAACGTAGTACTTGGTGGACGTGCAACGGTTGGTAAAAACTGTCACGTAGGTGCAGGTGCTGTACTTGCAGGTGTTATTGAGCCACCTTCTGCAAAACCAGTTATCGTTGAAGATGATGTTGTAATTGGTGCAAATGTAGTTGTTCTAGAAGGCGTTACAGTAGGTAAAGGTGCAGTTGTAGCAGCAGGAGCCGTTGTAACAGAAGATGTGCCTCCATATACAGTTGTTGCGGGAACTCCGGCACGTGTAATTAAAGAAATTGATGAGAAGACAAAGGCAAAAACTGAAATTAAACAAGAGCTTCGTCAATTAAACCCAGAGAAATAAAAAACAAAAAGCGTAAGAGCATGAATGTGCTCTTACGCTTTTTATAGATAGAGGTGCAAAAATGACGGTAAGCAAATTTGTCCAAGTTCGTAGAGATTTACATAAAATTCCGGAAATCGGATTTAAAGAGTGGAAAACACAGCGGTATATTTTAGATTATATAGGAACGCTTCCTAATGAATGTTTGGAAGTGAAAACATGGAAAACAGGTGTAATTGTTAAAGTAAATGGAAAAAATCCAGAAAAAATAATAGGTTATCGTGCAGATATAGACGGTCTACCAATTACAGAGGAAACTGGATATGAATTCTCTTCTGTCCATGAAGGAATGATGCATGCATGTGGACATGATTTGCATACAACAATCGGTTTAGGCCTTCTAACAGCGGCTGTAAGCGAAAGAATAGATGATGATCTTGTGTTTATATTCCAACCAGCTGAAGAAGGTCCAGGTGGTGCACTTCCTATGTTAGAAAGCGATGAGTTAAAAGAATGGAAGCCTAATATGATTCTTGGACTTCATATTGCGCCTGAATACTCTGTGGGAACAATTGCTACAAAAGAAGGTTTATTATTTGCGAATACATCAGAGTTATACATTGATTTAAAAGGAAAAGGTGGACATGCTGCATATCCGCATACAGCAAATGATATGATTGTTGCAGCGAGTCATCTCGTTACACAACTTCAATCAGTTATTAGTCGTAATGTGAATCCTCTTGACAGTGCGGTAATTACAATAGGGAAAATTACAGGTGGTACAGTTCAAAACATTATCGCAGAAAAGTCTCGTTTAGAAGGAACAATTCGAACACTATCAGTGGAATCAATGAAACGTGTTAAAAGCCGAATTGAGGCAATTGTTGCGGGAATAGAAGCTTCTTTTCAATGTGAAGCTGTTATTGACTACGGAGCGATGTATCATCAAGTGTATAACCATGAAGAGTTAACGAGGGAGTTTATGCAATTTACACGTGAACAAACGAATATGGACGTAATTACATGTACGGAGGCAATGACAGGTGAAGATTTTGGTTATATGCTTCGAGAGATACCTGGATTTATGTTTTGGCTGGGAGTAAATTCAGAATATGGTTTACATCATGCGAAATTAAAACCAGACGAAGAGGTTATTGAGAAAGCGATTGTATTTTTAAATCAATATGTGAAGTGGAAGGGAAATAGAAAGTGAACTTACTCGGCAATTGTGCAACAGTTTAGAGTGGGGGCTTCTTAGTTCCGAGACGAAAACATCTTTCGTATTTGTTAGTGTTAGACATTTTCATACAAATGAGTAGAGTTAAATTTGACGTCTTAATAATGAGCAGGGGTTTTTAGCCACTGCTCATTATTAATTAGTACTAATGGGTAAGATAATTATTTAACTACCTTATACATGTTTACTTTTAGTATGAAAAGTGTGTAAAATCAATGTGATACATAGAAAAAAGGGTGGGGAATTACGTGCAAATTAGCAGTGCGATTTTATGTTTCGTCTTATATGCATATGTTATTATTGCGGCGGTTTATTTTGGGATAAGTTTTTACGCCTATCGTTTAGCGAATAATAGTGAATATGAAGAAACATACAAATGGGTGAAAAGATATTTGTCACCTGTACTAGAAATTATGAATGGATTTGTTCTTTTTTTATTTATTGGATTAATTGCTTTCTCAACGAGTTTAGTAGGGAATAAGACTACATTATTTGTACTAGGTATCATTATTTTTATGCTATTAGGAATTCGTATTGGTAATACGGTGTTTTGGAACGAAAGAAAAATAGATGGTTGGACAGGGATGTTTATTCCATGTATGTTAGCTGCGATCGTGACGAATATAGAACATGAATATTATCAATTACATTTTTGGCTTATCATTGTTTTAACAATCCTCTCTGTTTTGTATATAAGTACGGTCGTGCTAACATACATTGCAAATGAAAAAGGAGATGCAAAAGGTACGCGCTTCTTTAGAGGGCGTGCATTATTATGGAGTGTGCCGACGATGGCAGTTATAGGGATTATTGCGTTATTAGTAAATGGATATCAATTTACTAATTGGCAACTGTTTTTAGAAACTTGGTGGATCTTCATTGTTTCGCTTATAGCTTTTTTAGGCGCAACACATTATTTATTCCATCAACATCATTACATATTGGCACTGTTATTTGCATTTACACAACTTTTATTTGCTTTTTTCGGACAAGAAACGCTATTGTTCGTTTTTGAAACATTTAGTTCATTTGGAAATATATTTGTATTTGGTATGTTAATTTTCGGTATCGCGTTTTATTTACAACAGTATTTTTATATGCAAAAACAAAAATAAGAATTATATACAGGTTTTTGTAGCGAATCTAAAGTATGTTACAATAAAAGTACATAGTACTTGATGTTATTGGAGGAATTCCTGTGGGCGAAAAAGAGAAAGAATTTGCTGTTATTGGGCTTGGCCGTTTTGGCGGAAGTATTTGCCGTGAATTAGCTCAATTAGGTATGGAAGTAATGGCAATTGATTCAGATGAGGATAAAATTAATGAGTTTGCAAATATAGCTTCGCATGCTGTAATTGCAGATTCAACAGATGAGATGGTATTAAAAAGTCTTGGTATTCGTAATTTTGATCATGTAGTCGTTGCTATTGGAGATAATTTAAATTCAAGTATTTTAACAACGTTAATTTTGAAAGAATTAGGTGTGAAAAATATTACTGTGAAAGCTCAAAATGACTATCATGAAAAAGTGTTAAGTAAAATAGGGGCAGATCACATTGTGCATCCAGAGCGTGATATGGGAAAAAGGATTGCTAATAATATCGCATCAAGTAATGTGTTAGATTACCTAGAGCTTTCAGATGAGCATAGTATTGTAGAGATTATCGCAAATAAAAAAATTGATGGACACTCTTTAATTGAATTAGATATTCGTGCGAAGTTTGGTTTGAACATTGTAGCAATTAAACGTGGAAAAGAAGTTATCGTATCTCCTCGAGCTACAGAAAACATTCAAGCGGGAGATATATTAATTGTAATTGGTCATGACGATGAAGTAGATCGTTTTAAGCATTTTTTAAGATAAGAGAAAAGGACAATGCCTCCTCGGCATTGTCCTTTTTCTTATATTTCCATAATGATTGGTAAAATCATTGGACGGCGTTTCGTTTTTTCGTATAGGAATGGTGCTAATGTGTCTGTAATCTCATTTTTAATTTCAGACCATTGTGTTGTTTTTCGCTCCATTACTTTTTCTAAATGTGTTGTAATTAATGTTTGAGCATCGTTGATTAAATCGCTGCTTTCACGCATATAAACGAAACCACGCGAGATGATATCAGGTCCTGCTGCAACTTTAAATTCTTTCATATCAATGCTTACAACTACAATAACAAGTCCTTCTTCAGAAAGAATGCGACGATCACGTAATACGATATTTCCGATATCTCCAATACCATTTCCATCGATATAGACAGAACCAGATGGGATTTTCCCAGCTACGCTTGCTTCATCAGAACGTAATGCAAGAACATCTCCATTATCCATAATGAAACAATTTTCTTCTGGAATACCACAATCATTAGCTAATTTCATATGCATACGCTGCATACGATACTCACCATGAATTGGCATGAAATATTTCGGCTTAATAAGACGTAACATTAACTTTTGTTCTTCTTGTCCACCGTGTCCACTCGTATGAATATTTGAGAGTTTACCATGGATTACATCAGCGCCAGCGCGGTACAACATGTTAATTGTACGACTTACACTAATTGTATTGCCAGGGATTGGTGAAGAAGAGAAAACAACTGTATCGCCAGGGATAATTTGAATTTGACGATGTGTACCATTGGCAATACGTGAAAGTGCTGCCATCGGTTCGCCTTGACTACCTGTACATAAAATAACAACTTTATTAGCTGGTAGGCGGTTTAGCTGAGATGTGTCTATGAATGTATCCTTTGGACACCGGATGTAACCAAGGTTTTTTCCGATTTCAATAGCTGCTTCCATACTTCGACCGAATACAGCTACTTTACGATTGTTTTCAACAGCAGCCTCAACAACTTGTTGTAAGCGATGGATATTCGATGCAAAGGTTGCGAATATAATACGACCTTCTACTTTGCGGAATATATCTTGAATACTATCACCAACGCGGCGCTCAGACATCGTAAAGTTTGGCACTTCACTGTTTGTACTATCAGATAAGAGACAAAGTACACCGTCTTTTCCGATTTCGGCCATTTTTGTTAAATCTGCTGGCTCGCCGACTGGTGTGAAATCAAATTTGAAATCACCTGTATGAACGACTTGTCCTTGAGGTGTTTTCACAACAACTCCGTATGAATCCGGAATACTGTGAGTTGTACGGAAGAAGGAAACAGATGTCTTTTTAAATTTAATAACATCATCTTCTTGAATTTCATAAAGTTTTGCTTTACGAAGTAATCCGTGCTCTTCTAATTTGTTTTTTATTAGGGCAATTGCTAATTTTCCGCCGTAAATTGGAATGTTTACTTGACGTAATAGATAAGGAATTCCACCAATATGATCTTCGTGACCATGTGTAATGAATAACCCTTTAATTTTATCTTCGTTTCGCACAAAATAAGTGTAATCTGGTATTACATAATCGATCCCGAGGAGTTCGTCTTCTGGAAATTTAATTCCAGCGTCAATTATAATAATTTCATCTTGAAATTGAACAGCATATGTATTTTTACCGATTTCACCAAGACCACCGAGGGCAAAAACGGCAGCTTGATCATTTTTTAGGAATTTCATATGACTATACGATCTCCGCTAATATTAAATCAGCGTTTTGTTTTTCATATTCAAGATGAGCACCAGTAACAGACTGAACGAACTCGATATTATATGCGAACTTATTTAATTTTTTACGAACATCCTTTTGAGACGTAGCCTCTAAATATAAAACTTTTGTATTTTCACGTACTGGGACCTCAGTTAATTTTTCTTGATAAAATACTTTAAAAATCATTGGGAAAACCTCTCCTTGTCTATGTTTTGCATTATCTGTTACTTATTATAAAGCAAACAGTCATGATTTTCATGTTTTTTCGAACGAGAATGAAGAAAAAGCCCGAAATGGGCACAATTTAAGCGATTGTCTTCTTACGGACTAAATCGTTTAAATAACGCTTGAGCTTTTTCTTCAGCTTCTTCAGCATGATTACTCCTTCCTTTCCTTATTTTAAACATGCATGTTACTAATGATAACTCCGTCTCCCGTACAAGAAAGAAGATTAGAAGTGAATAGTGAATCTTGTTCCTTTTAGTATAGTGTAAGTTATCCTGTAGTAACGATTAGTAGCCGTTAGTTATAGATATAGTATGAGGAAGAATAGAAAAGAAAATTCATCCGAACAAGTATCCACATTATTTACTAATATTATATGCATATTTCATAAATAAGGTCAGAAAGTGAACGCTTTCTTCACAGATGTTTAATATGTTATACTTTTTTTTGAAATTTGAAAAGTGATAATCAAAATAGGAATATAGAGTACCAGAAAGGATTTTGACAAATGAATGATAAAATTGTCTTTTTTGATATTGATGGAACATTATTAGATCATGATAAAAAAATTCCGCAATCTACACGTGATGCAGTAAAAGATTTACAAGAAAAAGGTGTGCACGTAGCGATTGCAACAGGGCGTGCGCCATTTATGTTTGAAGATATTCGTAAGGAACTCAATATACATAATTATGTTAGTTTTAATGGACAGTACGTTGTATTTGAAGGTGAGACAATATTTAATAATCCGTTACACCCAGCGGCTCTACATAAGTTTACCCAGTTTGCAAAACAAGAAGGATACCCACTTGTATATCTTGATCATCAAGAAATGAGAGCGTCAGTGGAATATCATGATTATGTAAAAGAAGGTTTTGGAAGCTTGCAATTTGATCATCCGGCATATGAACCTGATTTTTATGAGAAACGTGATATTTATCAAACGCTTCTTTTCTGTGAAGTAAATGAAGAGGAAAAGTTCATTAATCAGTATCCAGATTTTCATTTTATTCGTTGGCATGCGTATTCAATGGACATCATTCCAAATGGTGGTTCTAAGGCAAAAGGGATTGAGAAGTTCATTGAAAAATTAGGATTTAATCGTGAACAAGTGTATGCGTTTGGGGATGGCTTAAACGATTTGGAAATGATTGAAGCAGTAGGCACAGGTATTGTGATGGGAAATGGTCATGAAGACTTGAAAAAACTTGCAAATCATGTGACAAACGATGTAAGTGAAGACGGTATATATCATGGATTAAAATGGGCTGGATTGTTATAAGTGAATATGGAACCAATTTCAGATAATAAAAAGGCGGAAGGTTAACTTCCGCCTTTTTATTATTATCGCTCTAGAGGTTTTGAATCATCGGGAGCCACAAATGGATTGTCTTTATTAATATGGTCATAGAACATAACACCGTTTAAATGGTCGATTTCATGTTGGAATACAATTGCTGGTAAACCTTTTAATCGCAGTTTTACGTCTTCACCGTTAACAGTTGTTGCCTTTACTGTAATTCTTGTGTAACGAGGGACATAACCAGGTACTTCACGGTCTACAGATAGACAGCCTTCACCATTTTGTAAATATGTACGTTCAACAGAATGACTAATGATTTTTGGGTTAAATAACGCGTAGCTATATAACGTACCGTTCGTATCAGTTACATGAACCGCAATCATTTTCTTTGAAATACCGATTTGAGGAGCCGCTAATCCGATTCCGGGGCGTAAATTATATTTTTCAGCCATTTCAGGATCCTGGCTATTTATTACAAATTCAATCATTTCTTTAAGGGTATTTGTATCTTCCTCGCTAGCAGGTAAGGAGACCTCTTCTGCGACGTCGCGCAAAATAGGATTTCCTTCACGAATTACCTCATTCATTGTAAGCATATGTAATCTCTCCTTTCTTCTTTAGTCTACCAAAGGAGATAAAAAAAGTCATCGGCAAGTAAGGAAGGCCACTTGGAAACAAATCTTCTATAGATAAGTTATGCAATAAAAAGAAAAGACGGCAAAGCCGTCTGTTTCTTTCCATAGTTGTTTCATTTTACATTAATTAGCGAATGCAAGCAGCACCAACGATAATTAAAAGAATAAACAACACAACGATTAAGGCGAAGCCGCGTCCAGATCCGCCACAAGAACCGCCATAACCGTAGGAAGGATATGAACAAGTTGTTGGATAGCAATATGAGTATCCGTACATGAGATGACCTCCTTTATCATTTCCCGCTAATACTGCGGTTACTATAATGTATGGAGGAATGGTCAGAAATGTATAGGTATTTACCTATAAAAGGAAGAAGTGTTTGTATAATTTTATTAAGAAGAGAGAAAAACTAAAGAGAATTAAATCGTTTACATATTATTCTAAGAGAAAAAACAAGTTAAAAAGGGAATAATATAACAGTAGGTTATTGCTTACTAATACAGATGTGAAAAATAAAAACACGTTTGTGTAGAGGAAGCCTGCATATTATTTATAAAAAAACGTATTCAAAGTAATTGACATCGTAATTAGAATAGTTGTAAACTAAAAAACGTGATCAAGATTGTATTAATATGTTTTTGAAAAAACATTAGTACAGATTGTTAGGTACACAAAATTATTCTCAACCGACAGACAAATTTGTTGGTTTACATTGTTGCGCTTTCAGTCTAGCTAGTA
Source organism: Bacillus hominis (assembly GCF_018332515.1). GTDB lineage: Bacteria > Bacillota > Bacilli > Bacillales > Bacillaceae_G > Bacillus_A > Bacillus_A hominis. The sequence goes on from NZ_BOQD01000082.1 coordinate 12,128, forward strand.
GATAGTGAAAGCGTTTCAGAATATGGTTCAAGAGAGGAAGAGGTGAACGGAATGGGTACTAAAACAAAAAAGACCCTATTTAATGTTGATGAGCAAATGAAAGCTATCGCAGCTCAATTTGAAACATTACAAATTTTAAATGAAAAAGGCGAAGTTGTGAATGAAGCAGCTATGCCTGAATTATCTGATGATCAATTAAAAGAGTTAATGCGCCGTATGGTGTATACTCGCGTACTAGATCAACGTTCTATTTCTTTAAACCGTCAAGGACGTTTAGGTTTCTACGCACCAACAGCTGGACAAGAGGCTTCTCAGTTAGCAAGTCATTTCGCACTTGAAGCAGAAGATTTCATCTTACCAGGATATCGTGATGTGCCACAATTAGTATGGCACGGTTTACCATTATACCAAGCATTCTTATTCTCTCGTGGACATTTCATGGGTAACCAAATGCCTGAGAATGTAAATGCACTTGCTCCACAAATCATTATCGGTGCGCAAATCATCCAAACTGCTGGTGTTGCGTTAGGTATGAAACTACGTGGCAAAAAATCTGTTGCAATTACTTACACTGGTGACGGTGGTGCTTCACAAGGTGACTTCTACGAAGGTATGAACTTTGCGGGTGCATTCAAAGCTCCAGCAATCTTCGTTGTACAAAACAACCGTTATGCAATCTCTACTCCAGTAGAAAAGCAATCTGCAGCTAAAACTGTAGCTCAAAAAGCAGTAGCAGCAGGTATTTACGGAATTCAAGTAGACGGTATGGATCCATTAGCTGTATACGCAGCAACTGCTTTCGCTCGTGAGCGCGCAGTAAACGGCGAAGGCCCTACTTTAATCGAGACTTTAACATTCCGTTATGGTCCACATACAATGGCTGGTGATGACCCAACTCGTTACCGTACAAAAGATATCGAAAACGAATGGGAACAAAAAGATCCAATCGTACGCTTCCGTGCATTCTTAGAAAACAAAGGCCTATGGTCTCAAGAAGTTGAAGAGAAAGTAATCGAAGAAGCAAAAGAAGATATCAAACAAGCAATTGCTAAGGCTGACCAAGCTCCAAAACAAAAAGTTACTGATTTAATGGAAATCATGTACGAAAAAATGCCTTACAACTTAGCTGAACAATATGAAATTTACAAAGAAAAGGAGTCGAAGTAAGCCATGGCTCAAATGACAATGATTCAAGCAATCACTGATGCTTTACGCGTTGAAATGAAAAATGACCCTAACGTACTTGTGTTTGGTGAAGACGTTGGTGTAAACGGCGGAGTATTCCGTGCTACTGAAGGTTTACAAGCTGAATTTGGTGAAGATCGTGTAATGGATACTCCACTTGCAGAGTCTGGTATTGGTGGACTTGCAGTTGGACTTGCACTTGAAGGCTTCCGTCCAGTTCCAGAAATCCAATTCTTCGGTTTCATTTATGAAGTAATGGATTCAGTTTCTGGTCAATTAGCTCGTATGCGTTACCGTTCTGGTGGACGTTGGACTGCTCCAGTAACAATTCGTTCTCCATTCGGTGGTGGCGTTCATACTCCAGAACTACATGCTGATAGCTTAGAAGGATTAGTGGCTCAACAACCTGGTCTAAAAGTTGTTATTCCATCTACTCCATACGATGCAAAAGGTCTTTTAATCTCTGCGATTCGTGACAACGATCCAGTTATCTACTTAGAGCATATGAAATTGTACCGTTCATTCCGTCAAGATGTACCAGAAGGCGATTACACAATTGATTTAGGCAAAGCTGATATCAAACGTGAAGGTACAGATGTATCTGTTATCGCTTATGGTGCTATGGTTCATGCTGCATTAAAAGCTGCTGAAGAACTTGAAAAAGAAGGTATCTCTTTAGAGGTTGTTGACTTACGTACAGTTCAACCATTAGATATCGAAACAATCATCGCTTCTGTTGAAAAAACAGGTCGCGTAGTTGTAGTTCAAGAAGCTCAAAAACAAGCTGGTATTGCAGCTAACGTTGTAGCGGAAATTAACGACCGTGCAATCTTAAACTTAGAAGCTCCAGTTGTACGTGTTGCAGCTGCTGATACAGTATTCCCATTCTCTCAAGCTGAGAGCGTATGGTTACCAAACCATAAAGATATTGTTGAAGCTGTTAACAAAGTAATGAACTTCTAATTTTTAGTTTTTCATGTGCAAAAGAAATCGGCACATGCTGGTTTCTTTTGCACATATTCCATAATAATGAAATGAATCAGGGGGCTGAATTCCGTGGCATTTGAATTTAAACTACCAGATATCGGTGAAGGTATCCACGAAGGTGAAATCGTAAAATGGTTTATTAAACCAGGCGATGAAGTAAATGAAGACGATGTACTTCTTGAAGTGCAAAATGATAAAGCAGTAGTAGAAATCCCTTCTCCTGTTAAAGGTAAAGTACTTGAAGTACTTGTAGAAGAAGGAACAGTTGCAATAGTAGGAGATACATTAATTAAATTTGATGCTCCTGGATACGAAAACCTTAAATTTAAAGGTGACGATCATGATGAAGCTCCAAAAGCTGAAGAAGCAGCAGTAGAAGCTCCAGCAGCGGAAACTACTCCAGCAGCAACTGCAGAAGTAGTAAATGAGCGTGTAATCGCTATGCCATCTGTTCGTAAATACGCTCGTGAAAAAGGTGTAGATATTCATAAAGTAGCTGGTTCTGGTAAGAACGGCCGTGTTGTGAAAACTGACATCGATGCATTTGCAAATGGTGGACAAACTGTAGCAGCAACTGAGGCTCCAGCAGCAGTAGAAGCTACTCCAGCAGCAGCGAAAGAAGCAGCACCAAAAGCACAACCAATCCCAGCTGGTGAATATCCAGAAACTCGTGAGAAAATGAGTGGTATCCGTAAAGCGATTGCGAAAGCAATGGTTAACTCTAAGCATACAGCTCCTCACGTAACATTAATGGACGAAGTAGATGTAACAGAACTTGTTGCTCACCGTAAGAAGTTCAAAGCTGTTGCAGCTGACAAAGGTATTAAATTAACTTACCTTCCATACGTTGTAAAAGCTTTAACATCTGCATTACGTGAATTCCCAATGTTGAATACTGCTTTAGACGATGCTTCTCAAGAAATCGTTCATAAACATTACTTCAACATCGGTATCGCAGCTGATACAGACAAAGGTCTATTAGTACCAGTTGTTAAAGATACAGATCGTAAATCTATCTTTACTATCTCTAACGAGATCAATGAACTTGCTGGTAAAGCACGTGACGGTCGTTTAGCTCCAACTGAAATGAAAGGTGCTTCTTGCACAATTACAAACATTGGTTCTGCAGGTGGACAATGGTTCACTCCAGTTATCAATCACCCAGAAGTAGCAATCCTTGGTATCGGCCGTATCGCTGAGAAACCAGTTGTGAAAAACGGTGAAATCGTTGCAGCTCCAGTATTAGCATTATCTCTAAGCTTTGACCATCGTTTAATTGACGGCGCAACTGCTCAAAAAGCATTAAACCAAATTAAACGTCTATTGAATGACCCACAATTATTAGTAATGGAGGCGTAATAACAATGGTAGTAGGAGATTTCCCAATTGAATTAGATACAGTCGTTGTTGGTGCAGGTCCTGGTGGATACGTTGCGGCAATTCGTGCAGCACAATTAGGTCAAAAGGTAGCAATCATCGAAAAAGCTAACCTTGGTGGCGTATGCTTAAACGTTGGATGTATTCCTTCAAAAGCGTTAATCAATGCAGGTCATCGTTATGAGAATGCAATGCATTCTGATGACATGGGTATCACTGCAGAGAACGTAAAAGTTGACTTTACAAAAGTTCAAGAATGGAAAAACGGCGTAGTTAAGAAATTAACTGGCGGTGTTGAAGGCCTTCTTAAAGGTAACAAAGTTGAAATCATTCGCGGTGAAGCTTACTTCGTAGATGCTAACACATTACGCGTAATGACTGAAGATGCAGCTCAAACTTATACGTTTAAAAATGCTGTTCTTGCAACTGGTTCTACACCAATCGAAATTCCTGGATTCAAATACTCTAAACGTGTTATCAACTCTACAGGCGCTCTAAGCTTACCTGAAATTCCTAAAAAACTTGTTGTAATCGGCGGCGGTTACATCGGTATGGAATTAGGTACTGCATATGCTAACTTCGGTACAGAAGTTACTGTAGTAGAAGCTGGCGACGAAATCTTAGCTGGTTTCGAAAAAGCAATGAGCTCTGTTGTTAAACGTGCCCTTCAGAAAAAAGGCAACGTAAATATCCATACAAAAGCTATGGCTAAAGGCGTTGTAGAAACTGAAACTGGCGTAACAGTTAGCTTCGAAGTTAACGGCGAAGTGAAAACTGTAGAAGCAGATTACGTATTAGTAACTGTAGGTCGTCGTCCAAACACTCAAGAAATCGGTCTTGAGCAAGTTGGAGTTAAAATGACTGACCGCGGTATCATCGAAATCGATGAGCAATGCCGTACAAACGTATCAAACATCTATGCAATCGGTGATATCGTTCCTGGACCACCATTAGCTCACAAAGCTTCTTACGAAGGTAAAGTAGCTGTTGAAGCAATTAGTGGCCATGCATCAGCAATCGATTACATCGGAATTCCAGCAGTATGTTTCACTGATCCAGAATTAGCATCTGTTGGTTACACTAAGAAAGAAGCAGAAGCAGCAGGAATGACTGTAGCTGTATCTAAGTTCCCATTCGCTGCAAACGGTCGTGCATTATCATTAAACAGCACTGACGGTTTCGTACAACTTGTAACACGTAAAGAAGATGGTCTTCTTGTAGGTGCTCAAGTTGCAGGTGCAGGCGCTTCTGATATTATTTCTGAGATTGGTTTAGCTATCGAAGCTGGTATGACAGCAGAAGATATCGCTCAAACAATCCACGCTCACCCAACATTAGGTGAGATCACAATGGAAGCAGCTGAAGTTGCTCTTGGAATGCCAATTCACGTTGTAAAATAATTTAAGTAATGTAAATACCCCATCTCTTATTTAAAGAGATGGGGTATTTTTATTTTCATAAAATGACTGCAAGGTCTTTATATGTACTTGTCGAATGAATATATAATACTTAAAATGAACCGTTAGAATATATGCCGTTATATAATATGTAATTGATTCATACTTAATCCCATATATTAATAAAATAGAGCATGTCAAAGGAGAAGGTTCCATGAAAATATTACATGTTATATTTTATCATTTTCTATTATGGAGTGGTTTTTCCATTGTATTAACATTATCGAATGGTGATAAGTTTCATTATAAAGTAATTCTCTTTTTCGTATTTCTTTATTTGGCATATGTAATTGCATGTTTTGTATTACACGTAAGAAAGCAGGCATTATTCCTTACGTGTTCAAATTGCATACTTTTTTTAATCATATTCTCTATTTTTTAAATTAACGTTTATAGAAATACATTGTTCTTCCATTAAATAGTTGTAACTCTCCTTCTAATTTCTTCGCTAGAAAACGGCTAAATTCATTTGCTTTTCCTTTATCACCAAATGTTGCTGTAGTAGGTAAAGAAACTTGAATGAAAGATTGTTCCTTTTCTATTCCAATCCCAACATAAATAGAATCATATCGATCGTGACTCGATTGGAGTTTTAATGTTGTTGCTGATGTATCTAATATTTCATAAGGAAAAGCTGTATTTGTATAATCATAATTAATTTGATCACCAGTCTTGGAAGTAACGGTTTTATAGTTATGAAAAAGGTGTTTAACATCCTCTATTGAAACAGATTGTTGATTGGATTTAGGTACAAGTGTGATAAAGGCGTGTTGCATACAAATTCCCCCTTAGCTTAGTAGAATACTATCATTCTACATCCTACTGAATTTTTTGACAATTAAAAGGAGTATTGCTTTTTTTGTTTAATATATTAATGAGTAGGAAGTGTTATTTAGAAAGGTGGAAACTGATGTTTGAAAAATTGTATGATGAGCATGAAAGTGTGAAAGTACGATTTTTAGGATTTATGACGCATGATACACGTTATGATTTTGGAGTTATTTATACAAATATGTTTTTTGGAAAGCCACTTATTGTTTGTATGCAAACAGGGAGATCTACTTTGCTTGGGCGAGATGATGTAGAAAATGTTCCATATATACAAGAAACTTTTAAGTTAGGATCGGAAGAAGAGGCGGAGGAGTTAGCTCAGTTTTTTTAATTTCTTGTTCCGTCTACTTCTTTGCATGCGGAGTATGAAGAATAATTAACACGAAACAGTCGTACGTATGAGATATGGCTGTTTTTTTGTGTTAATATCGCATACTAATTTAATTTTAAAATATTTAATGTGTTATACTAAAAACCTATTGACGTAAAAAGTATAACATATTAAAATAAAGACAGAAAGTTAAGCGGTTACAAAAGTTTTTGGGATTATAAACTTAGGGGGAAATGAAAAATGGGAACAATCGTATGTCAAGATTGTGAAGGTACAATTGCACACTTCGAGGATGAGAAAGTAACGGTACTTTACGGGAAATGTGGATCTTGCGGATGTGATCACACAGAACATACAAAAGCCCAGTAATTGATAGAAAATGGACAGCTAAAAGTTTTTAGGACCATAAACTTAGGGGGAAATGAAAAATGGGAACAATCGTATGCCAAGTTTGTGAAGGAACAATCGGACATTTTGAGGATGAGAAAACGACAGTACTTTACGGGAAATGTGGTTCCGATTGTGACTGTGCTAGTAGAGACAATGCGAAAGCTTAATCATATATAAGTAGATTATTCTTAAAACTCAGGGGGAAATGAAAATGGGAACAATCGTATGCCAAGTTTGTGAAGGAACAATCGGACATTTTGAAGATGAAAAATCAACAGTACTTTATGGGAAATGTGGATCTCATTGCGAATGTGACCATAAAGAACATACAAAAGCTTAATAATAAGAAAAAGCGCCTACATGTGTAGGCGCTTTTTTAATAAATTGTAGTTGTATGACCAACTGTTGCAACGATTGCATCATCTCTAATCGGAATAAAGCTTATGGATGTCTGTGGTGTACTAGAAGAAGCGTATTGGCTCATTATACGGCTATCGATACGGGTAATAGTATCGGTCAAGAAAGCTGAAATAAAAGCATAAGGGACTCGTCGTTCATTTAATGAATAAATGATTTCTTCTTTTGTTTTTACACCTACACCATGTCCGTAAAAAAAGAAATTTCCTAAATAGATTGTGTTTTCTCCTTGCCACTCAATCGTAGCTGGATTCACTTGTGGGTTTTTAAAGTAAACGAGGTCACCTGGAACAAGATCGCCACCGGTTTTTGTTATGAGCCTTAGATCTTGATCGTAGTCCCATGTATAAAGTAAAAGGTTTGCAAATAGACGATTGAAAGTTTCTTCCTCATACAATGATAGTAAAGCTTTGTAAAAAATAATGATCATAGCGGTTGCACATTCAGTTCCATATAGTTTTCCATTTTTGAAAATATCTTGTATGGCAATAGAAGGTGGTATGTTTGGAAGAAGTTGAAATCCTCCAAGGGATGTTCTTTTCCAATACTGGGGGTTGCAAAAAGATTGTTGAAATGTACGAAACTGAAATCCGCTTTGAAAAAGTTCTAGTGCAGAGATAATAATATTAACTCGTAAATTGAGATCAAAACTGAGTTCATCAGCTGTTCGGAAGGAATAAACTTCTTGATTTCCTGCCATTATTGATAAAATTTGTTGTTTCTCTGCTGCAAATGGCTCATATTCATTTGTGATATAAGGATGTACAATAGAACGGCCTATTACAATCATAATAGTATCCCCACCTATACGTTACATTCTTTAATATCGTATGAGAAAAGGAAAAAAAGGTGAAAGAAAAGCCTATCAACTGATAGGCTTGTACTCTTTAATAACACGTAATGTTTGTAATGTCATATCTTCGGGACCTTGTACAGGTAACCCAGCTTCTAAATTTTTACGAATATATTCTAAGTTATCTTGTGTAATAATTTCCCCCGGAGTAAAGATTGGAATCCCTGGCGGATAAACCATAACAAAATCAGCTATAATACGACCTGCTGCGTTTTCAAATGGAATGACTTCTGTTTCTGAATAAAAAGCATCTCTAGGAGAAAGTGCTAGCACAGGTATTTCTGGTATTTCTACTTGTACTTGAACACCTTTATCTGCTCTATTTCTGTATGTCGCTGCTAAATCTTGTAATGCTGTAATAAGTGTATCTGTTTCACTTTCTGTATCTCCAAATGTGATAAGACAAAGTATGTTATATAAATCAGAGAGTTCTACTTCAATGTTGTAATGTTCTCTAAGCCATACCTCAGCCTGATGGCCTGTAATACCTAAATCTTTGACAGATACAATTATCTTTGTAGGATCATAGTTAAAAGTAGCATCTGTACCTAGCATCTCTTTTCCAGGACAATAAAGATGCTCAATAACATTTATAGCATCACGAACATGTTCAGCTAATTGTATTGTTTGTTCTATGAGAGCTTTTCCTTCTGTAGCAAGACGTTTTCTGGCAACATCAAGAGATGCTAACAAAATGTAAGAAGTTGATGTAGTCGTAAGCATGCTAATAATGGATTGAACATGTTTTACGTTAACAAGCCCCTCTTTTACATTAAGAATAGAGCTTTGGGTTAAAGACCCTCCTAATTTGTGAACACTTGTTGCTGCCATATCTGCACCGGCTTGCATAGCTGACATCGGCAATTCATCATGAAAATGGATATGAACACCGTGAGCTTCATCAACAAGTACAGGAATATCGTAAGAATGAGCTAATTCTACAATCTGCTCTAAATCTGCAGCAAACCCAAAATATGTTGGATTTATAACAAGTAAGCCTTTCGCATCTGAGTGCTCTTCAAGAGCCTTTTTGACAGATTGAATTGTGATCCCATGTGAAATGCCGAGCTCCGGATCAATCTCCGGATGCATGAAAATTGGTTTTGCACCTGAGAAAATAATAGCTGACATTACTGATTTATGCACATTTCGTGGCACGAGGATTTTATCCCCAGGACCGCAAACGCTCATCACCATTGTCATAATTGCACCACTTGTACCTTGAATAGAAAAGAACGTATGATCCGCACCGAAAGCAGCGGCTGCTAAATCCTGTGCTTCTTTAATCATACCCTTTGGATGATGTAAATCATCGAGCGGCGCAATATTAATTAAATCAATTGCTAATGCATTATGCCCAATAAATTCGCGAAATGTAGGATCCATGCCCTGTCCTTTTTTATGACCAGGAATATGGAATTGAACTGGATTTCGCTTACTGTGCTCAACTAAAGCGGTAAACAATGGTGTTTCGTATTGGGACAATCTATACACCCCTTCTTCTTCGTAATATTTATTAGAGTTTGTTTTATATGATTTCATCTCATTCTAAAAGGAAATTAAGATGGCAAACTTTTAGAACTTGACTTGTTTTTCTGCCATTCGCAAAAGCCTTTTTGGGGATGGTAGTCTCACTTTATTCTCTATAAAACAAAAGCATTATATCACCAATAATTATAGATGTATAGAAAAAACTCATTTTCAAGGTGTGTATGTTTAACGCACTATCCGAAAGAAGTCTCCTTCCTCAAGCGTGTGAAGGACGATAGCAAAGCGGTAGGTGGGAGATGAATTGCGGTTTGGCGTAGCCAAAGAAATTGGTTTTCCTATTTATTTTGCCTCTGATATAATCAATCTTATAAGAGGTAATGTTTGGTATGACAATGAAATGAGATAATCATGCAGTGTTCATGTTGTGTTATCACCGCCATAGATAAAGTAGAAATATTTATGGGAAAGTGAGATGAATTGATATGACAACGCATAATAAGGCGTATAAGTTTCGTCTGTATCCAACAGAAGAACAAGCTTATCTGATACGGAAAACTTTCGGGTGTGTACGCTTTGTTTATAACAAAATGCTAGCTGAGCGGAAAGAAGTATATGAAAAGTACAAAGAGAACAAGGAAGAACTGAAGAAACAAAAATTCCCTACTCCTGCGAAATACAAAGTAGAGTATGAATGGTTGAAAGAAGTCGATTCATTAGCATTGGCTAACGCTCAATTAAACTTGCAAACTGCTTATAAGAATTTTTTTAGTGGTCAAAGTGATTTTCCTACATTCAAAAGTAGAAAGAGTAGAAAATCATATACAACGAATAGAGTAAACGGAAATATTATGTTATTTCATGGCTATATCAAATTACCGAAACTAAAAATGGTGCGATTGAAACAACATAGAGAGATACCGCAAAACCACATCATCAAATCATGTACGATTTCGATGACACCAACCGGTAAGTATTACGTATCTGTCTTGACCGAATATGAAAAGGAAATCCTTCAAAAAGAAGTAGAAAGTGTAGTTGGATTAGACTTCGCAATGGCTGAATTGTACGTGAGTAGCGAAGATGAGAAAGCCAATTATCCTCGCTTTTATCGTCAGATGCTGGACCGATTAGCAAAGGCACAACGAGTATTAGCAAGACGTGTACAAGGCTCAGCACGCTTTAATAAACAACGGATCCGTGTAGCGAAGTTGCATGAAAAAGTCGCAAATCAACGTAAAAATTTCCTTCATCATAAGTCGAAAGAATTGGCTACTCATTTTGATGTTGTAGCAATCGAAGACTTATATATGAAAGGAATGTCACGAGCGCTTCGCTTTGGTAAGAGTGTAGCGGATAACGGTTGGAGGATGTTCACGACATTTTTAGCATATAAGCTACAAGAACAAGGAAAACAGCTTGTAAAAATAGGTAAATGGTTTCCTTCTACAAAGATGTGTAGTCGTTGTGGAAACAAAAAAGAAATGTCATTATCTGAACGCATGTATGAGTGTTCGTGTGGACTCACAATAAGTCGTGACTATAACGCAGCTATCAATATCAAAAAGGAAGCTATACGGTTATTAGTATTGATGTAAATCGTAAGAAATAACCTTTGGAACAAGGGAGTTAGCTCGGCTGTCCTCAGACAAATTCGTTAGCTATCAAAAGTAACGATGAACCGAGAAGCCCCCACTTCGGGGTAAGCTCGTAAGAGATACTAAGTGGGGGGTAGTTCACATACCGCAAAGAGGAAGACAATTCCATTGAAATGGATAAATGGTGTATAATGCAGAGTGGCTATAGTGAAGAATAAAAGATTCTCTTAAAGGTAGCATAATGGAAAAAGAAAGAATACTGAATGAGGTGCAAAAATGGAATATCAATATCCACTTGATTACGATTGGTCAAATGAAGAAATGGTAGCAGTTGTAAAGTTTTATGAAGCGATTGAAAAGGTATATGAAAAAGGAGTTTTGAGAGAAGATTTGATGGAATTATATCGTCGTTTTAAAGAGATTGTGCCATCGAAGGCAGCGGAGAAAAAAATTGATAAAGAATTTCAAGAAGTAAGTGGATATTCTATATATCGTACGATTCAAAAAGCAAAAGAAGTAGCAGAAAAAAAGATTGTTAAAATATAAAAATATTTTGAAAAATAAAATGCGAAGTGCTATAATGTGATAACAACTAAAAACGGACAATATAAATTGTCCGTTTTCTACTATCGATTACAAAGTGCATATAAAGGAAGGAGTGATTGCATCGTAGATTCAATCTTAGCAAGGAATTGTTCGTTGGTCATTGCTGAAAACTCCTCTGGTGATATGTGAATACCGACTAATAATTCTGCTTTTTTAACAGTAGCTAAACGTTCAATCATCTTTTGTAAGTCTTCCGTTTCAAGCGTTTTATGTAATTTTACAACTGGTTTAGTATGGTCAATGGACCAAACGAAGTCATTTGGAATATTTGTTTTTAAATCATTTAAATGTTCTAAGAAGGCGTGAGCCGTCTCCACTTTTTGTGGACACTCATAGATTAAACCAAAGTATATGAAGGCATGAGTACCCCATAAGCCAATTTGGAAGTGTGGTAACATTTTATATCCACGTTTATTTGTTGAAAAAGCAACCCAAGTATCGTTTGGTGGATTGACTTTGCGGCGTGCATGTTTTGCTACATGGTAGAAAAAGTTTTCATCGGTTTGCTTGGATAAATATTCTGCAAACTGTTCCCCTAAAGCTTCTAGCTTAGGATGAATATTCGTTTTAATTGCGCTCATTCGTTCTTCAAGACCATCAACAGTAAAGACTTCAAAATCAGTTGATGTGAATGTTTGTAGTGTCATGATTGTTCCTCCAACTCCTATTTTGTTTTAATTTTAGCATAGCTTGTACTATTCATAAAAAAAACAGCACAAAAAAATTTAAATAAAAAAATATAATTTTGTTGCATAGATGATTTATCCAACATAGTATAGTATAAAACAAAAAATCAGAAAATTGAATTAATTCTAGTCCGAGGGCAGACGAATATTGGGAGGAGGCAAAAAAATGAGACAGGTGATTAATGCGTTAAAGAGAACAGATGCCGAAAAGAGAATTCCGGTGCTACGTTTGGAGTTAGATTATGAATTAGCAACTTTATATGATGCGATGATGGATAACGACAAACAGAAAAAAGAAGAGTGCGTACAAAAATTAGAAGTGTTAAGACTTGAAATGATCCGTTTAGAAGCGTAATAATAGTATATGTATAAATAATTAGTTGGTGCGAACCTTATAAAGGGTTCGTTTTTTCTGTGAACAGTATAGATCGGAGTGTTTAAACATGCAAGAAGTATGGAACGACATCGATACACACGCGAAACAGTGGATTCGAGAAGCGGGAGAACATTTAATGGCGTCACTGAAAAAAACACTTGTTATAGAAACAAAGTCAAATGCAGCTGATTTAGTAACAAACATGGACCGAGAAACGGAGCAGTTTTTAATTGGGAAAATTAAAGAAACATTCCCGGCTCATAATATTTTAGGAGAAGAAGGCTACGGAGATGAGATTACCTCTTCTAATGGGGTTGTTTGGTTAATTGATCCAATTGACGGCACGATGAACTTTGTTCATCAAAAAAGGAATTTCGCAATCTCAATCGGGATTTATGAGAACGGTATCGGAAAGATTGGTCTTATTTATGATCCAGTTCATGACGAACTATATCATGCGGTAAAGGGAGAAGGGGCTTTTTGCAACGATTTAGCTATTCCCATGTTGGAAAAAGGAACGGTAGAGCATGGAGTTATAGCTTTGAATGCGATATGGCTTACTGATAATCCATTGCTTAATATGGAAAAAATGATGATGCTCGTTAAGAAGGCGAGAGGTACGAGGTCATATGGTTGTGCAGCGTTAGAAATGGTATATGTTGCAACGGGAAGATTAGATGCATATGTAACACCGCGCTTATCGCCATGGGACTTTGGCGGGGGACAGATTATTGTGGAAGAAGTTGGCGGTAAAGTGACAACGTTCTTGGGAACACCTCTTTCTATTGTAGAGAAAAGCAGTGTGTTAGTTGCAAAACCAGGAGTATACGAAGAATTATTACCATTTGTATCGCAATAATGAAAAAAAGTAAGAGGCATAAAGAAGCTTCTTACTTTTTAATGTTATTGCGATTTACGCATTTTTCTTTTTGTTACAAAACCGTATCCGACTGTAACAAATGTGCCAATAATGCAAATAATAATGCCGATGGGACTATTTTCAGCAATCATAATTCCGATACCAATTAAGAAGATAACACCGATAATTGCTGTTAATAAAAAGCGATATTGAATGTGTTCCATTTCTTCACCCTCCAATCTCATTTTACTTTCACAAAAGTAAGAATACAACTATATTTTCATTCTTGATTTTATTTTGATTGCCATAGTATCCCCTTCGCTCTTATAATAGAGAAGGATTAAAAAGACATTAGGAGTTGGACATGTTGAAAAAACGACAAGATTTACGAAATATAGCAATTATTGCCCACGTTGACCATGGTAAAACAACACTTGTTGACCAGTTATTACGTCAAGCGGGGACTTTCCGTGCAAACGAACACGTTGAAGAACGTGCAATGGATTCGAATGATCTAGAAAGAGAACGCGGTATTACAATTTTAGCAAAAAATACGGCGATTCACTATGAAGATAAACGAATTAACATTTTAGATACACCTGGTCACGCTGACTTCGGTGGAGAAGTAGAACGTATCATGAAAATGGTTGATGGTGTTCTACTTGTTGTTGATGCATATGAAGGTTGTATGCCACAAACACGATTTGTTTTAAAGAAAGCTCTTGAGCAAAACTTAACTCCAATCGTTGTTGTAAACAAAATTGACCGTGACTTCGCTCGCCCTGATGAAGTAGTTGATGAAGTAGTTGACTTATTCATCGAACTTGGTGCAAACGAAGATCAATTAGAGTTCCCGGTTGTATTTGCATCAGCAATGAACGGAACAGCAAGCTTAGATTCAAATCCAGCAAATCAAGAAGAGAATATGAAATCATTGTTTGACACAATTATTGAACATATTCCAGCACCAGTTGATAACAGCGAAGAGCCACTTCAATTCCAAGTAGCGCTTCTTGATTACAATGACTATGTTGGTCGTATCGGGGTTGGACGTATATTCCGTGGTACAATGAAAGTAGGACAACAAGTTGCATTAATGAAGGTTGACGGAAGTGTAAAACAATTCCGTGTAACTAAATTATTTGGTTACATTGGATTAAAACGTCAAGAAATTGAAGAAGCAAAAGCTGGAGATTTAGTAGCTGTTTCAGGTATGGAAGACATTAACGTAGGTGAAACGGTATGTCCGGTTGAGCATGAAGAGGCTTTACCATTATTACGTATCGATGAGCCAACATTACAAATGACATTCCTTGTAAATAACAGCCCATTTGCAGGTCGTGAAGGTAAATTCATTACATCTCGTAAAATTGAAGAGCGTCTTCGTTCACAATTAGAAACAGATGTAAGTTTACGTGTAGATAATACAGATTCTCCTGATGCATGGATCGTATCTGGACGCGGAGAATTACATTTATCTATCTTAATTGAAAACATGCGTCGTGAAGGTTATGAACTACAAGTATCTAAGCCTGAAGTAATTATTAAAGAAGTTGATGGCGTAAGATGTGAGCCTGTAGAGCGCGTGCAAATCGATGTGCCTGAAGAATACACTGGTTCTATTATGGAATCAATGGGTGCACGTAAAGGTGAAATGTTAGATATGGTGAATAACGGAAACGGTCAAGTTCGCCTTACTTTCATGGTTCCAGCACGTGGTTTAATTGGTTACACAACAGAATTCTTAACATTAACTCGTGGTTACGGTATTTTAAACCATACATTCGATTGCTACCAACCAGTACATGCTGGACAAGTTGGTGGACGTCGCCAAGGTGTTCTAGTTTCACTTGAAACAGGAAAAGCATCACAATACGGTATTATGCAAGTTGAAGATCGCGGTGTAATCTTCGTTGAACCAGGTACAGAAGTATATGCTGGTATGATTGTCGGAGAACATACACGTGAAAATGATTTAACAGTTAACGTTGTAAAAATGAAACAACAAACTAACATTCGTTCTGCGACGAAAGATCAAACTTCAACAATGAAAAAACCACGCTTAATGACTTTAGAAGAGTCATTAGAGTACTTAAACGAAGACGAGTACTGTGAAGTAACTCCAGAATCAATTCGTCTACGTAAAAAGATTCTTGATAAGAGCGAGCGCGAAAGAGCTGCTAAGAAAAAGAAATCTGTAGAAGCGTAAAATAATAGAACAGCTACCTTTGATAAAGGTAGCTGTTTTTTTATTATGTATATTTTTTAGAATATTTACTCTTTTTTGTGGACAGTATTTTTTTCGCGGGTTACTCTTGTATTAAGTACATAAAGAGAATTTGTTTCATGAGAAGAGGTGAAAGATAGTGTTAGAAAGAATGTCATTTTTCGCAAAACTTTGTAAAGTGGATGAAAATCCAGAGTTAGGGATGTGGTTGCTTTATGGAACAATAATTTTATTAAGTGCACTTGTATATAATTTAGGATTTGCAAGGAAGCTATCGGTACTAAAAAATATAGTGATATATACATCTTTAGCAATTGGATGCACGGTATTAACTTTTTTTGCAGTTTTTTTACCCGTTGGAGAGGGGCTCGTTGTAGCGGCAATTGTACTTGGAATTTATAGAATGCGTTTACGTCAAGCTAAACAACAAAAAACAGGGTGAAAAAAGGAGGGGTTTTCATGCGCTCAGTACAAGATGCACTATATAATTGGTTAACAATTAAAACGGTTGCGGAAGCACGTCCAGATGATAGCGCTGCACAAGAAACGTATTTATTATTTCAAAATATGATATATGAAGAGCATAAATTACGAAATGTAGAAATTGAAAAGAACGAGGAAATGTATTTGATTACATATGAAATTGATGGAGAAATAAAGTGTGCAAGATTTCCGGTAGAAGCCATTGATTGTTTTTTAGATCAAATGAATCGTGAACCAGAAAAATACAAATAAGTCCTTATCTATATGATTAAGGACTTATTTCCGGTTTACCAATCGTCTTCTACTTTTTTATCACGATATAATCGGAAATTACCACTCGCATGGCGTTCCATAGTACGCTCTGCAATTCGTTCCGTACATTCCATGCACATATATGTATGAATAGGGCGATTACGCAGTTTTTTTGCCATAGGATTTTCGTCATCTAACATATCTTTTTTATCACAAATCATACATTTGACTCTCATTTCGTCACCTCAATACGAATTCTATCAGTATAAGTATATCATGGAAGTATAATGTTTTTGAATAATAGCGGGAAAAAATAATATTTTCGCAATTCGAAAAATAGGTTATGATAAGGATATATAAAGAATATTTGGAGGTGGAAATATGGCGAATGTAGTTGAGCCTACATTGACAGATGACTTAGTACAATCTTTGCGTAAAGAGTGTATCGTTATGATAGCAACAACAGATTTCGAAAAACAAATCCCTAACGTAAGTGCTATTTCTTGGGTATATGCAGTGAGTGAAACTAGTATTCGATTTGCGGTAGATCAACGCTCACGTATTGTGGGAAATATACGGCGCAATACAGGGGTTGTATTGACTATAATGGCGAATGAATCCGTATTTTCCATAAGTGGTGAAAGTGAAATTTTAACAGATAGAATGGAAGGGATTCCTCTAAAATTAACGGTAGTAGAAGTGACTGTGCAAGAAGTTCGTGATGTTATGTTTTATGGTGCGAAACTTGCTACTGAACCAACATATGAAAAAACATATGATCTTCGAGCTGCTAAAAAGCTTGATAATCAAGTATTAGTAGGAATGAAAGAATTATAAAGAAGAGGAATAGGAACATCGTGCATAAACTTTTACAAGTGAGTATTGTGATTTAATGTGAAAAATTATAATTAAAAGTAATATATTGAATAGAAATGAATAAAAAATAAAGAAAAGGTTTAATTTCTATGAATTTCGATTCTACCTCGTTTTTACGGTACATATAATTATAACAATGGTTCGTCCATATTTATATGGATGAAACCCTTGTTCTACAAATTTAAAAGTGGAGTCAGGGGGTAACGGGTTGGATAAAATTTATGTGTTAGATACGAATGTACTTTTGCAGGATCCTTTATCTATTTTTTCATTTGCAACAAATGAAGTAGTGATTCCAGCAGTTGTATTAGAAGAGGTTGATTCGAAAAAACGTTATATGGATGAAGTAGGACGAAATGCTCGCTATGTATCTAAGTTAATAGACAAATTTCGTGAAATAGGAAAGCTGCATGAAAGTATTCCGTTAGAAAATGGCGGTACATTCCGTATTGAATTAAATCATCGCTCATTTGTTCAACTACAAGATATTTTTGTAGAAAAAACAAATGATAATCGAATTTTAGCGGTAGCAAAAAACCTATCTTTAGAAGAACAAGAAAAAGAGGACGGGAAATCAGTTATTTTAGTAAGTAAAGATGTACTCGTAAGGGTAAAAGCCGATGCAATCGGATTGCAGGCCGAAGATTATTTAAGTGACCGTGTAATTGAAGTGGAAAATATATATTCAGGATTTTTAGAAGGGTATATATCAAAAGAACAGTTAGATTATTTTTATGAAAAAGGTGAACTGCCTTTATCTGAAATCGCAAATCATCCTTTTTATCCAAATCAGTTTGTTGTAATGAAAGATGCACTAGGGGGTTCTAGTTCTGCACTTGGGATTGTGGACCATTTAGGTAAGAAGGTAAAGAAACTTATTTTTCACAATGAGCAAGTGTGGGGGATACGTCCGCGAAACGTGCAGCAAATTATGGGATTAGAATTGCTACTTCGGGAAGATATTCCACTTGTAACGTTAACAGGGAAAGCTGGTACAGGAAAAACGTTACTTGCATTAGCTTCGGGACTAATGCAAACAGAAGATTTAGG
Source organism: Bacillus hominis (assembly GCF_018332515.1). Classification (GTDB taxonomy): domain Bacteria; phylum Bacillota; class Bacilli; order Bacillales; family Bacillaceae_G; genus Bacillus_A; species Bacillus_A hominis. The sequence continues at coordinate 30,457 of NZ_BOQD01000082.1, forward strand.
GTTATATAAAAAACTACTTGTCGCGAGACCAATTGTACCGGTAGGAAAAGATATTGGTTATTTACCAGGAGAGAAAGAGGAAAAATTAAGACCGTGGATGCAGCCGATTTTTGATAATCTAGAGTATTTATTCAATACGAAAAAGCCTGGGGAGCTAGATGCTATTTTAGCTGGGATGGGTTCGATTGAAGTAGAAGCGCTTACCTATATACGCGGGAGAAGTATTCCGGATCAGTTTATTATTATTGACGAGGCACAAAATTTAACGAAGCATGAAGTGAAGACGATATTAACAAGGGTAGGCGAAAAAAGTAAGATTGTATTAATGGGGGATCCTCAACAAATTGATCACCCGTATTTAGATGAATATAATAATGGTTTAACATACGTTGTAGAGAAGTTTAAAGAACAACGTATTAGTGGTCATGTAAAGTTTGTTAAAGGAGAGCGTTCTAATTTAGCACAACTAGCAGCGGATTTATTATAAAAAGGAGTGAGCCTCAGCTCACTCCTTTTTTGCCTTTTAATTATACAATTTAAATGATTGTAAATTTACGGATGTTACGAATCGGATTTTGTCTATTAGATCCATCATGGAAATATAGATGAACAGGCCCGTCTTCTCGTAATGGTTTACCTTCTTTTGAAAAACCGAGAATTGCTTTATGGGCTGTTTCTAACGGAAGTGTAATTGAATTTTCTGTGGTTTCAATTTCGACTTGAGTAGCATCTTCTAAAATTTCAGCATTTTTAAGAAATGGATGAAGTGGTATGCCAAATGTCCCGTTAATAAGCTGTTCTTTTTTATATTTCTTTACACTTTGTCGTATTGGTGGGAAGGCAGCACCATCACGGATTTCGCGATCCCAATGCTCTGAAGTATGTTTTAAGTATGTTTCTAATTCGGATGATTCTTCTCTAGTTTCATCAAAGTAAGTTGTCAAATCTACTTTTCGATCATCAAAAATCCAAACAGTTGGATCAATAGTGATTGGAAAACGTACTTTTCCATTAATAAATAAAATTTCGCTCATTGTTGTTCCCCCATTTGTGTTATACTCCCACTTTTCAGTATAATAGTATTAGACACTGTTGTCACAAAAAATGTTTCTATTGCAATTTATTAAAACTATCGCTAATATTAATAGATAGGTGAGAGTAGGACGGAAACGGAGGGAATCAATTTGGCGTCTGAGACAGTATCAAATCATCAGGAAAAGGCACTAGCCCTTCTACAAGCGGATGCGGAGAAAATCTTAAGACTTATTAAGGTGCAAATGGACAATCTTACAATGCCGCAATGTCCATTATATGAAGAAGTGTTAGACACACAAATGTTTGGACTATCCCGCGAGGTCGATTTTGCAGTTCGCCTTGGTCTTATTGCAGAAGAACAAGGGAAAGCAATGTTAGGAGAGCTCGAACGTGAGTTATCTGCACTTCATGAAGCATTTACAAACAAACAACAATAACGGGTTCAAATAGGGGGGCTCAAACTGAAATAGTTTGGGCTTTTTATTTGTATAATAAAGCAGGAAGAACCTATATACATATGGAATACAACAATAATTAAATTGAAACAGAAAGAGGAAATGAAATGAAAAAAGTATGGAAATCAATGGATTATTCATTGTTACTTCCTCTTGTTATCTTATGTGTGCTGGGAGTTATAATGGTATATAGTTCTAGTTCCATTGTTGCGATTTCGAGGCATAACTGGCCAGCAAATTACTTTTTTAAAAAACAATTAATTGCTTTAGCTATTGGAACGATAATGTTAGCGATTATCGTTGCTATTCCTTATAAGTTGTGGAGAAAGCGAATAGTTTTGATCGCAATGGGAATAGGGAGTATTGGTCTATTATTAGCAGCCTTGATTTTCGGTAAGGACGTAAATGGCGCAAAAGGATGGATATTAGGTATACAACCAGCTGAGTTTGTGAAAATAACGGTTATTATTACGTTAGCAAACTTTTTTGCTAAGAAACAAGAAACGCAAACAGCTTTTGTACAAGGGATAATCCCTCCTCTAGCTGTTGTCGGTGGAGCGATGGGATTAATTTTACTTCAAAATGACTTAGGTACTGATTTGTTAATTGCGGGAACGGTAGGAATTATGTTTCTTTGTTCGGGAGTCCGGATTAACTTATGGATTAAACGAATTGTTTTAACTTCTATAGTGTGGATTCCAGCACTATATTTTCTCGGAAATTATGCATTAAGCTCGTATCAAAAGGCACGGTTTTCCGTTTTTCTTGATCCATTTAACGATCCTCAAAATGATGGATTCCAATTAATAAATTCTTTTATTGGAATTGCTTCAGGAGGGCTAAATGGTCGAGGGTTAGGGAACAGTGTGCAAAAATATGGATACTTGCCAGAACCGCAAACAGATTTTATTATGGCAATTATATCTGAAGAGCTCGGATTTATAGGCGTAGCTATCATTTTAATCTGTTTACTACTTATCATTATTCGAGCATTTAGAGTTGCGCAAAAGTGTAAAGATCCATTTGGAAGTTTAATAGCTATCGGAATTGCAAGTTTGTTTGGAGTGCAAACTTTTATTAATGTCGGTGGTATGTCTGGGTTAATACCGCTTACAGGGGTACCGTTACCGTTTGTTAGTTACGGTGGGAGTTCCTTATTAGCTAATCTACTTGCAATGGGTATACTGTTAAATATTGCTAGTTATGTAAAACGACAAGAGAAACAACAAAACGAATTGACTAACGAAATAGAACAAGGTGGACCACATCTTGTTGTTGTAAAATAAAAAAACACATTG
>NZ_BOQD01000083.1 GCF_018332515.1 Bacillus hominis
CATAAAAACGTACCTATAAAGAATCAGATGCTTGTCTCATAATTTGTTTGCCGACTGGAGTAGAACCCGTAAATGCAATTTTATCTACGAGTGGATGATTAACGAGAGCTTGTCCAGCTGTTTCACCGAATCCAGGAACGATGTTAACAACGCCTTTCGGGAATCCAGCTTCTTCAATTAATTCAGCTAAGTATAGAGCGGATAGTGGGGTTTGTTCTGCAGGTTTTAAAACGATTGTACATCCTGTTGCAAGGGCTGCGCCCATTTTCCACATTGCCATAAGAAGTGGGAAGTTCCATGGGATAATTTGACCGACAACACCAACAGCTTCATGGCGTGTATAGTTAAAATATTCACCAGAAACAGGGATTGTTTGTCCAACGATTTTTGTAGCCCAGCCAGCATAATAGCGCATATGTTCAATTGCAAGCGGTACGTCTGCTGCTAAAGTTTCACGGATTGGCTTTCCGTTATCTAAAGTTTCAAGCTGTGCCAGCTCTTCTTTATGCTCTTCCATTAAATCAGCAAGCTTGTACATAAGGCGGCTTCGTTCAGCAGTGCTCATGCGTGACCAAGGACCTTCATCGAAAGCCATTCGAGCAGCTACGACAGCTTTATGAATATCTTCGCGACCAGCTTCAGCAACGATAGCGAGAGTTTCACCAGTTGCTGGGTTAGGAGTTTTAAACGTTTTACCAGAAGCGCTTTCGATAAATGCTCCGTTCACATATAATTTCTTTGTACCTTGAAGAAATTTCTCTACTTTTTCATGAAGATTTACAGCTAGTTGACTCATTGTATAACCCCCTTGAAAATATAATTTAAACGCAGTACGAGACGGCGTTTATTCCGAAATCAAGGATGTGGGAACTAGATGAAAAGCCTCTACTTTAAAATCATAAATAAAAAATCCTGAAAATTCAAATTTCATTTTCGTTACAATTGTAAAAAATATGTAATGTAAGAGAGTCTTCTATATTTTTATAAAAAATCCTGCTTGTTTTTGTTTTCTAGTAGGAAAAACTAGAAGAACAGTGGTACAATAATACATCGTGAGAGGAGGAAGAATAATGAAGGATTATCATGATGACCCACGCTTTCGAATAGCCCATAGAGAAGCGTTAATTGGTCTTGGACTTGCTATTATTAACTTTATAATATGGTACGGATTTGCTTATGGGCTTGGTAGTAAAAATCCAAGTGAATATACATACATATTAGGTTTTCCGGCATGGTTTTTTTATAGCTGTATCGTTGGATTTATCGTTATGGTTATTTTGCTTAGTTTAGTTGTTCGTTTTGTATTTCAAGATATTTCACTCGATGAGGAAGAAAAAAGTGAGGAATAATAGATGAATTGGTATGTAATCATTCCAATGATAATTTCGTTTATCGTTGTATTTTTAATTGGTTTATATGCTTCAAGGCGCGTACAAGCAACTGCTAATAATAAATTTTTACAAGAATATTTTCTTGGTGGGCGTGAGCTTGGCGGTTTATTATTAGCGATGACAATGATTGCTACGTATGGAAGCGCAAGTAGCTTTATCGGCGGGCCTGGTATTGCTTACAATATGGGACTTGGATGGGTGCTGTTATCAGCGATTCAAGTTGTAACAGGATATATCGTTTTAACGGTTATTGGTAAAAAGTTTGCGATTATCGCAAGGAAGATGGAAGCGATTACGCTTATTGATTATTTAAAGGGAAGATACAATAATAAAGCGGTCGTTATTCTTTCTGCGATATGTATTATTATCTTTTTATTTTCAGCAACAGTAGCCCAGTGGGTCGGGGGTGGACGCTTAATTGAGTCACTAACGGGCCTTTCTTATACAACGGCATTATTTTTATTTACTTTTTCTGTACTTGTTTACGTATTAATTGGTGGGTTTCGAGCAGTTGCGTTATCAGATACGATATTAGGTATTATTATGTTAGTTGGAACGACAATCATTTTAATTGCGACTGTCATCGCTGGTGGTGGAATTGAAAAAATTATGCACGAACTCGTCCAAATTAATCCGAATTTAATTACACCATTCGGAGCAGATGGTAGTTTAACGAAATCATATGTTACATCGTATTGGATTTTAATTGGAATTGGCGTCGTTGGTTTACCGCAAATTAGCGTGCGTGCTATGTCCTATAAAAATTCAAAAGCGATGCATCAAGCGCTCATAATTGGAACAGTGGTTGTAGGTACAATTATGATTGGTATGCATTTAACAGGTGTGTTTGCACGAGTAGTACTTCCGGGTATAACAGTACCAGATAAAGTAATGCCGCTACTCGCGATGGAAGTATTGCCACCTTGGTTAGCTGGAGTTTTCTTAGCTGCGCCAATGGCTGCAATCATGTCTACTGTAAACTCATTATTATTACTTGTAAGTTCGTCAATTATTAAAGATGTATATGTGAATTACATAAATAAAGATGCCGCGGATAGTACGATAAAAAAAGGTAGCCTATTGATTACTGGTATCGTAGGATTACTCGTATATGCTGCCGCTATTAAGCCACCAGACTTTTTAATTTGGTTGAATTTATTTTCATTCGGTGGTTTAGAAGCAGCGTTCATTTGGCCGATTGTGTTAGGCTTATATTGGAAAAAAGGAAATGAAACTGGAGCTCTCGCATCTATTTTAGTTGGAGTAAGTTCCTATATGTTTATACACCTTTGCTACCCTAATCCATTCGGTATACATACAGTTGTTTTCCCGATTTGTTTTGCATTTATTGCTTACATCATTGGTAGTATGGTTACTATGAAGAAAAAGGTCTAGATAAAATAGAGAACGCAGTCCGTATAGGGCTGCGTTTTTTCGTATAAATTTGTTCTTTTTATTCTGTATATCTATGGTGATTCATAAAGTAATAACAATTGAGGGGATGGAGTTGAGGGCGATGAAAAAAGTATTATTTTTGGGAGACCCGGGAATTGATGACTCTTTAGCCATAATGTATGGGATTATGCATCCTGATATTGATATTGTTGGTGTCGTAACGGGATATGGAAATGTAACACAAGAAAAGGCGACAAGTAATGCGGCGTATTTACTGCAACTTGCAGGACGAGAAGATATACCTGTTATTAATGGTGCGAAAATTCCTTTATCCGGAGATTTTGTGACGTATTATCCGGAGATTCACGGTGCAGATGGCTTAGGACCAATTAAACCTCCAAAAGCTTTTTCGCCAAATATAAAATCATTTTGTGCATTTTTCGATATTCTTGAAAAGTATAAAGGAGAATTAATCATTGTTGATGCCGGCAGGTCAACGACATTAGCGACAGCATTTATTTTAGAAAAACCGATGATGAAGTACGTGAAAGAATAGTATATAATGGGCGGTGCTTTTTTAATGCCTGGTAATGTGACACCAGTCGCGGAGGCAAATTTTCATGGCGATCCCATTGCGTCACAATTAGTTATGCAAAATGCCAAGAATGTGACATTAGTACCACTTAACGTTACGTCTGAAGCTATTATTACGCCAGAGATGGTGAAATATATTACGAAACATTCTAAAACGAATTTTAATAAATTAATTGAACCAATTTTTAATTATTATTATAAAGCTTATAAAAAGTTGAATCCAAAAATAACAGGAAGTCCGGTACATGACGTCGTTACAATGATGGTTGCGGCGAATCCAGCCCTTTTAGATTATGTGTATCGCCGTGTCGATGTAGATACAGTTGGTATTGCAAAAGGAGAGAGTATTGCTGATTTTCGGCCCCAACCTGACTCAAAAGCATTAAAGAATTGGGTGCGAATTGGTTGGTCATTGCATTATAAAAAATTTCTAGAAGACTTTGTGAAAATTATGACGTAGACATAATAGGAACATACAAGTTAAAATAATGGAGATGATTATTTAAATAATCATCTCCATTATTTTGTTGTTAAGAGATAAATAGAGAAGAGTTACACAATAGGAGAGGAATTTTACTTGAAAAAAACTATAGTATGCGCAGTGATTGTGGGTATTTTTGTTTTGCTGATATCGGGTAACTTTTTAGTGAAAAGAGTGTGGAGTTCAAATAATGATGATGCGCAGTACATAGCATCCTTTATTGAAGAACATAAAGATGAAAAAAATAGCGCTCTTCTAGTAAAGAGAAATGATAAAGTTGTGTATTCTGTAAATCCAGATGTTGTATTGCCAGTTGCTAGTACGATGAAGTTAATTGTGGCGCTTGAATATACGAAACAAGTTACAGAGGGGAAAATCGATCCGTCTAGTTTCGTTTCAATTAATGATGTGAATCGTTATTATGTGCCGGGTACAGATGGTGGTGCACAAGATAGATGGCAAAATTATTTGCAAAAAAAAGAAAAGATAACTGAAGGAGCGGTTTCTTTAGAAGAAGTTGCAAAAGGAATGGTTAAGTTTAGTTCTAATGCAAATACTGAATATTTAATGGAGGTATTAGGATTAGACAATATTAATCGGAATTTACAAAGTTTAGCGCTTCCTGCACATCAACCGCTATTTCCGATCGTTTCATCTTTATACATTCCGGGATATTTGCATAAAGAATTACATGTTCCAAAATATAAAATAGAGAAAAAGTTAAAAGAAATGTCTCAAGAGCAATATCGTGAATATGCTATGATTATTCATGAACGCTTAAAAAAGAAGGGACCATTATTACAAAAGGAAATTCCTCTATATTTAGAGGAACGTTACGACAAAATTTGGTCGGATAGATTGCCTGCTGCTTCCGCTAACGATTATATGGTACTGCTTCAAAAGGCAAATCATCAAGGCGGTCTTACAGAAGCGGAAGAAAAAGTATGGGCGAATATCGTCGAAACAGATATGAGTGCAAAGAAATATCGTAAAACATTCAGGCATGCCGGGCAAAAGAATGGTTATACACCATGGACGGTAACAAAAGCAGTTTATGCAATGGATAAACGCGGAAACTGTACAGAAATTGTTTTCTTGGCAAATAATTTAAATGAAGATGACAGTGCTGAAATACGTAAACATTTAGCAAATTTACACTTCCAAGTGTTGCAAAGTGATAAGTATGATGCGACTTTTATTAAATAAACTCGGTGCTTTAAGCGCCGAGTTTATTTTTATCCCGCTATTTGCGGGTAGTAAGACTCCCGTCTCAAAATTTGGCTGGGGCAAAGAAGTTAGGTGGGAGCCCTGCTGTCCGTAAACGCCCGATTGGTGCGGGCTAATAATCAGTGGGGGATGAACACCCCCACTGATTAAAGTTTCACTTTATGTACAAGCACTTTTTCACCATCCCTGGGTATGATGGGTAGTAACACTTAGGCGAAAGGGGAAAAGGTGATGAAACAGAGTAAAGAAGAGTTTATTAAGAATGAAGGCGCTGATTTCCCTGGGAAAACATATGTAGATTGTGTATTACAGCATGTATTTAATTTTCAGCGTAATTATTTATTAAAAGATATGTTTCAAGTGCATAGGGCACATATTACTATGTTAATTGAAGAAAAGTTAATGAAAAGAGAAGAAGCGAAAGTTATATTAACGGCACTTAAAAAAGTAGAGGAGATTCCAAAGGAGCAGTTGCTATATACAGGGCAACATGAAGATCTTTTTTTCTTAGTTGAACATTTGCTTTCTCAAGAAGCAAAGTGTGAATTTGTAAGTAATATGCATATCGGTAGAAGTAGAAATGATATGGGTGTAACGATGTATCGTATGAGTTTACGGCAATTTGTATTACGGCTAATGGAACATCATTTATTGCTGCAAGAAAGTATGTTGGAGCTTGCTGAGGAACATATAGAAACAATTATGCCTGCGTATACACATACACAGCCAGCGCAACCAACAACATTTGGTCATTATGTTTTGGCAATTTACGATACGATGCAAAGAGACTTAGAACGAACGAGAAAAGCGTATCATCTTGTAAATCATTCTCCAATGGGGGCAGCTGCTCTTTCTACAACAAGCTTCCCGATTAAGCGAGAACGAGTGGCACAGTTGCTGGGATTTACAAATGTAATTGAGAACTCATACGATGCTGTTGCTGGAGCGGATTATTTATTAGAAGTTAGCTCATTACTAATGGTTATTATGACGAACACGAGTAGGTGGATTCATGATTTTTTATTATTAGCGACGAAAGAATATGATGGGATTACTGTAGCAAAGCCATATGTGCAAATAAGTAGTATTATGCCACAAAAACGAAATCCTGTTTCAATTGAACATGCCCGCGCTATTACGAGTAGTGCTTTAGGGGAAGCCTTTACTGTATTTCAAATGATTCATAATACACCATTTGGCGATATTGTTGATACGGAGGATGACTTGCAGCCGTATTTATATAAAGGAATCGAAAAGGCGATTCGTGTTTTTTGTATTATGAACGCAGTTATTCGAACGATGAAAGTAGAAGAAGAAACGTTAAAAAGTCGTTCATATAAACACGCGATTACGATTACAGATTTCGCAGATGTTTTAACAAAAAACTATGAAATACCATTTCGGCATGCACATCATGCAGCAAGTGCGATTGCGAATATGTCTATGCAGCAGAAGAAAGAATTACATGAATTACCTTTCAAAGAAGTAAATATGTACTTGCAAGAAAAGTTAAGAGTAAATTTATTAGAAGAAGAGTGGAAAGAGATTATATCACCAGAAGCTTTTATTCAAAAAAGAAATGTATATGGTGGACCGAGTAAAAAAGAGATGGAGCGTATGATTAAAAATCGAAAAGAGTCATTTCAAAAAGAAGAAGAGGTATTTGAAAAGGAAAAACAAAGAATTTTACAAGCTGAAAATGATCTGAATACGTTAGCTTCGAATATTATTGAATCGTAAAAGAAGGATTTAATGAATTAATCGCCAATACTTAATTAAAATATAAATCGAGGGAAGAGATTGTCGATGATTCAATTGCATGTATATGAAGAGGTTCTCCGTTTTAAAGAAGATGCTATACCATTTTTAGAAGAGAATGAGCAGGAAAATAATCTCATATTAGGTGTATTACAAATGGTCCAAGAACCGATATTTATGGGGGTAGCAAAACAAGAGGAAGAAATAGCAGCTGTATTTCTTCAAACAGTAGAAAAACAAATCATTGTTGCTACGTCTGAAATGGCGGAAGAGAGCATCGTGGAACTTGCAAAAAAATTAGCGGAAGTATATCCAAATGTTTCTGGATTGATTGGTAATAAGAAAATTGTACAGAGATTAGTGGAAGAGATTGCAGTGTTAGAAAATAAGAAAACTACTGTTGCAATGGAGCAAGGTATATATGAATTAAAACAAGTAAAGAAAAAGTGGAACGGAGATGGAATCTTTCGAGAAGTAAGTAGTGATAGGCTAACATTAATAGAACAGTGGATATATCAATTTTGCGAAGATGTGAAGCTTCCTACTACGAAAGAAGAAGCGAAACAAACTGCCCATACATTAATTACTAACCGTCGTCTATTTGGTTTAGAAGTAGACGGGAAGCTTGTTTCTGTAGCTGCAAAAACGAGACCAACTGCAAATAATATAACAGTCAATTTCGTTTATACGCCGAAAGAAGAACGGAAAAAAGGATATGCATCTAATTGTGTAGCCGCTCTCAGTCAACATTTGTTAGATGAAGGTTATAAAACGACCACATTATATACTGATTTAGCAAATCCAACATCTAATAAAATTTATAAAGAAATTGGTTATGAGCAAATTATGGAGTCTGTACTTATATTTTTAGAGGAATAGAATGAAAAGGCGTGCTATTTTAGCACGTCTTTTCGCTATTCATCAATTCTAATAACCTCACCCTGCGGGAAGTCCTCAGTTTCTAGTAAGTTACGAATTGCTTTTGCAACATATTCAGGTGACAGCAATTTTCCTTCTTCTTTTAATGCGATGAAGCGGTCCAAGTTTGTAAAGTCTTCTTTATTTGTTTCACGAATTTGTGCTTGCATATTTGTATCAACAACACCTGGTGCAAAAGCGACGATTTTTACAGGATATTCTTTTTCTGCTTCTTCAGTAGCAACGCATTGTGTAAACATATTTACACCGGCTTTCGTTGTACAGTAAGCGCCCCATCCGAAATAAGGATTTTTTCCTGCTCCAGATGAAATATTTATAATGCGTTTTTCTACTTTCCAGTCTTTCGTATGTTTCATGAAAGTGGAAGTAAGGATCATTGGTGCGATTAAATTAATATGAACGTTCGTAATGAATTGTTCACTTTCTGCTTTTTCAATTGGCATCATTGGTGCAACTGTGCCCGCATTATTAATTAAATGAATAGACGAAGCTTTGTCTTCTTTTATAGATGAAAAGACTTCGCTAAAGCGAGTTTCTAAATTATGTACATCTTGAAGATCTACGGAATGGAAAATACATTTGCTGTTGTTTTGCTCTGCGAGTTTAGTAAGTTCTTTATTTTCTCTTCTAGAAATAGAGATGACCGTTGTGTTTTTTTCTAATAACTGCGTGGCAATTGCTTCACCTAAACCTTGTGAAGTTCCTGTTACGATAACGTAGCGCATAGTATAGTAAACTCCTTTCCATATATGTGGAATTTTATTGGACAACGTACACTGTATAGTTTGTCTACATTTTATAGTATAGAGCACTTTTTACTATAAATGAAATGAGATGATTATGTGCCTTTTATGAACCGTTTTACAACAACCGTAACTGGTGCCGTCACGTTCACTGGGAACACATTAGGATTAAGCCCGACCTCGCCTGCGCCTGGCAATAACTTCGGTACGATTAATGTGTTTACTACAGTAAATACATCACTTCAAGTTCCAGGATTCCCAGTAGGAACGACGAATGATTGGCGATTAAATTCTTCAAGTGCAATTTTAAACCTTCCAGTAGGGAGTAATGTTTTATACGCAGAACTTGTGTGGGCCGGCACATACCGGACTGATACTGAGGATGTTACAGCCTTTTTAAATGACAATATCACCTTTACAACACCCGCAGGGACCTTTTCAGTTACGCCAGATCCTGCAACTGCACAGCAAGGTTCTGTTGGAAGACAATTTTATTACGTTCGCTCTGCTAATGTGACAAATCTTGTTAATGCGGGTGGAGCAGGACCATATACAACGGGGGGCGTACCAGCTACAAGAACATCCGCTGATACAGCAATTAGTCGTTCGGTAGGTTGGACTCTTGAAGTTGTTTATCAAAATGCGAGTTTACCACTTCGAAATTTATCAGTGTATGCAGGTCAAGAAATCATTGATGCTTCGTCACCGCCAGTTGATGCTAGTATTTCTGGTTTTGCAACGCCGTCTACGGGAACTGTTACAGGAAGAGTACTTGTAACTGCCCAAGAAGGAGATTCTAACATTGTTGGAGATCAACTTCGTTTTGGACCGAATGCGAATGCTACAGTTGCTTTATTCGGACCGAGAAATCCCGCAAATAATTTCTTTCAATCACAAATTTGCAATGATAGTGGAAATTTAGATACAACTGGTACGTTTGGAAATTTGAATCAGCCGTTAGGGATCGCTTTAGCTGTACGGAGGCAAGGATGGGATATTACGAATGTAGATGCTTCGTCATCATTAGTAAACAATCAAACGTCAGCGACTGTTCGCTTCACTACAAATGGAGATGGATATGCTGCAGCTGGTTTTGGTGTTCAAATTGATGCGACAGGGCCAATTATAAATCCTGTTAAATCTGTTGATAAAACCGTTGCAGCAGTAGGAGATATTCTCACTTATACGATTACTGTTCCGAATACAGGGACAGGAAGTGCAGAAAACGTTGTATTACAAGACAGTATTCCGAATGGAACAACATTTATAGCTGGTAGCGTTACAGTAGGTGGGGTAACACAACCGAGTGCGAATCCAGATACTGGAATTAATTTAGGGACGATACCGAATAATGCTCAGAGAATCGTTACATTTCAAGTGAGAGTTACGTCATTCCCGAATCCAAATCCAATTCCAAATCATGCAATGGTGTCTTACCAATTCCGTCCTTTCGTCGGAAGTCTTCCTATTACAAGTACAGCTTCTTCAAATACAGTACAGACGACGGTAAATCGCGCAAATCTAAGTTTGCAAAAATCTGTAGATCTACAGACGGCAACAATAAATGATGTATTAACGTATACGATTAATATTACGAATAATGGGAATGTCGCTGCAAACAATGTTGTTTTTGTTGACAGTATACCTGAAGGAACAACGTTTGTCGCAAATAGTGTTATGGTAAATGGGGTAGCACGCCCTGGGACAAATCCAGCAAGTAGTATTAATCTTGGAAGTATTAATGCCTCGCAAACGACTGTAGTACGCTTTCAAGTTCGAGTGACATCTAATCCTCTTGTAAATCCAATTCCAAACCGTGCAAGTGTAACATTTAACTTTATTCCAGTGCCTGGTCAACAACCAGTTTCAGGCCAAGCGACAAGTAATACTGTATTTACTACAATTAATATAGCTGATATAAAAACGAGAAAAACCGTGGATAAGGCTTTTGCAACAGTTAATGACGTTCTTACGTATACCGTTACAATTGAAAATATAGGTAATGTACTTGCAACGAATGTCATTTTTCAAGACCCAATCCCGAATGGAACGACTTTTATAGTAAATAGTGTAACTGTAGATGGCGTTTCGCAACCTGGGGCAAATCCGGCAACTGGGTTTACAGTAGCTAATATATCTCCAGGAGGAAGTAGGACGGTTATATTTCAAGTTCGAGTTGTATCAGCGCCATCAGGAGGTACCGCTGTAAATCGAGGGAGTGTGTCTGCTAATTTCGTTGTAAATCCGAATCAGCCACCAGTAACGATTAATAGGCAAACGAATACCGTTGTAACACAAGTTAATACAGGTAGTTTAAATGTAATAAAAGAAGTAAATACAGCTCAAGCGGCAGTAGGTGATACTTTAACATACACGATTGCCGTCCAAAATACAGGTAACGTTCCGTTAACAAATGTATTTTTCCAAGACACTACTTCTTCAGCGGTTTCTTTCGTTGCAAACTCTGTAACAATTAATGGAACACCACAAAGTGGACTAAATCCAAATTCAGGATTCTCTCTTCCGAATATCCCTGCAGCTCAGACAGTTGTAGTTACATTTGAAGTATTAATTGAGCAGAATCCGCCAAATGAAGATATTTTAAATAGTGCAACTGTATCCGCGAGTTTTCAAGTGAATCCGAGTGAACCACCAGTAACAATCAATGTTCCTAGTAACATTGTGAATACAACTGTACAATCAGGGAATTTTGAAGTTGTGAAATCAGTGAATACGGATGTTGCAACGGTAGGGGATGTTTTAGTATATACAATCGAAATTATAAATGCAGGTAGTGTACCAGCTACAAATGTATTTTTCCAAGATTCAATTCCTCAAGGGACATTATTTATTGAAAATAGTGTATTTGTTAATGGTGTTTTACAAGAAGGGATAGATCCAGAATTTGGATTCCTATTAAATAATTTGCCGACTGGCGCGAGTGTAATTGTTACATTTGAAGTATTAATTGATGAAATTCCTCAAGGGAATAATGTTGTAAATAATGCGAATGTCACTGGAGATTTTCTTGTAAATCCAACAGAGCCACCAATTACTGTAACAGTGCCAAGTAATACTGTTATGACAGTGGTGAATTCTTCAGGGTTGAATGTAATGAAGAGCGTAAGTGCTAGTGAAGCAGGTGTAGGGGATACGTTAACGTATACAGTTCATATACAAAATAGTGGAACAGTAGCAGCGACAAATGTATCATTCCTTGATCCAATTCCATCTGGAACAACGTTTGTAGCGAATAGTGTAACGATTAACGGAACCCAGCAACCAGGATTAGATCCGACTATTGGTTTTCCTCTTGCTAATATTCCGGTTGGATCAATGGTAACAGTCATTTTTCAAGTGTTGGTAACAAGTGTACCGACGAATAGAGTACTTCCGAATAATGCAAATGTCACTGCTGATTTTCAAGTAAGCCCTCTGCAGCCACCGATTACAATTGTAACGATTAGTAATATCGTTGTGACACGAGTAAATGTAGGATCAATTCATGTAATAAAAAGTGTAAATACGCCGCAAGCAGGTGTAGGAGACACGTTAACGTATACGATTCTTATTCAAAATACAGGAACTGTTCTTGCAACAAATATCATTTTTCAAGATCCAATCCCATCTGGAGCTACATTTGTAGCGAATAGTGTAACGATAAATGGAGTTGTTCAGCAAGGTGCGGATCCTATAGCAGGTTTTCCGGTTACAAATATTCCAGTCGGGCAAACCGATACAATTACGTTTCAAGTTACAGTGACGAGTGTTCCAAGTGGAGGGAATATAAGAAACCAATCGAACGTCACTGCAAGTTTCCTTATAAATCCGGCAGGGCCTCCAATAACGACTGTTACGAATAGCAATTTCGTCGTGACGCAAGTAAACACAGCGCAGTTAAATATACAAAAGTCTTCATCTGTACAACAAGCAGCACTTGGAGAAACTTACACGTATTCTGTTGTCATTCGAAATAACGGCACAGTACTAGCGACGAATGTTTCATTCCTTGATCCAATTGCACCAGAAACAACATTTGTCACAAATAGTGTAACGATAAATGGAACAGCTCAACCTGGATTTGATCCAAATGTAGGTTTTACGCTACCTAATATTGCAGCTGGAACATCATTGACGGTAACATTCCAAGTTACGGTAGTTGCGCCATCTACACATGGAGCGGTATTAAACGCAGCATCTGCTACAGCGACTTTCTTATTAAATCCTTTACAACCACCTGTAACAACGACAAATTCAAGTAATATGACAGTAGTTACGATACCACTACCTCCTCCTGGTGAAGTAAAAGCTGTAAAAGCAGTTAACGTTGCAACTGGATCAGTTGGTGATGCATTAACGTATACCGTTCTAATAACGAATGTAGGCAGTATTCTTCCTGTTACAGATGTATTCTTCCAAGACGTAATTCCAGAAGGAACGACATTTGTTGAAAATAGTGTAACAATAGGTGGGACCCAGCAACTTGGTTTAAATCCAGAAATAGGATTTACTGTTACTCCGTTATTAATTGCTGGTGGAAGTATTACGGTAACATTCCAAGTGACAATTACAGAGATTCCAGATAATGAAGTCATATTAAACGATGCTGACGTTACATTTACTTCACAACCGAATCCGCAGGAACCACCGATTACGGAAACGATAGTAACAAATTTAGTCGTTACGACAATTAATATAGCGTTTATTTTTCCGTTAAAACTAGTAGATAAAGAAGTAGCGACTGTAGGAGAAATTTTAACGTATGATGTATTGATTTTTAATTTTGGAACAGTGGCAGCGACGAATGTTCAATTTATAGATACGACTTCTGCTGGTGTAACATTTGTACCGGGAAGTGTGAGCGTAAATGGAGTGCCAGAACCAGGATTCGATCCTTTTATCGGTTTCCCAGTTCCAGATATACCTGTAGATGATTTTGTACTTGTCACCTATCAAGAGATGGTAACGAGCATACCAGAAGGTGGTACAGTTGTTAACTTTGTAGACGTTACAGCTACATTTGCTGTAAGTGAAACAGAGCCGCCGATTACTGAGACGACGACAAGTAACACGGCATTAACAGAAATAAATGAATCTGGTTTGAACGTTTTAAAATCAGCAAGTCAGCCAATTGTTGCAGTCGGCGATACAATCACATATACAACAGTAGTTCAAAATACAGGAACGGTAACAGCGACGAACGTTCAATATAGTGATGTATTACCTTCCGCTATAACATTCGTACCAAATAGTGTAATGATAGCCGGTGTGTTACACCCTGAATTAAATCCTAATAATGGTTTTCCACTTCCAGATATAAATTCAGGTGAAAGTGTAGAACTCACATTCCAAGTAACAGTTGTTAGTGTTCCATCAAACGGAACAATTGCCAATACAGCAAATGTTACTGGAAGTTTTATATTAGTACCAGGAGAACCACCAGTTATAGTAAATCAGCCGAGTAATACAACACTTGTAACTGTAAATAGAGGGCAATTTAATGTTAGCAAACGAGTAAATAGAGCTGCTACTCTCGTTGGAGATGTATTAACGTATACGGTGCAAATAACGAATACAGGAACAGTAACAGCTAACAATGTTCAGTTTATTGATATGATTTCAGCAGGAGCGTCATTTATACCAAATAGTGTAACGGTAAATGGAGTGTCGCAATCTAACCTAAATCCGATTACTGGATTTGCAATTGGAGATATACTCGTTGGTGAAACGAGTATAGTGACGTTCCAAGCGACAGTGACAACTATTCCAACGTCAGGAACGATAACGAATGTTGCAAATATAACAGGGAGCTTTACTTTAGTACCAGAAGAACCACCAGTTGTAGTAACAGAGCCGAGTAATACGACAATAACAAGTGTAAATAGAGGGCGATTCAGTGTTATAAAAACTGTAAATAAACAAGCAACGCGATTAGGAGATACGTTAACTTATAGTGTGCAAGTTACAAATACGGGAACTGTAACAGCGACGAATGTTCAGTTTATTGACGTTCCACCACCTAGTTTAGAATTTGTTCCAGAAAGTGTACAGATAAATGGGATTCCGCAAGTAGGTTTAGATCCTTTTGTAGGCTTTTCATTACCGGATCTTGCAGTAGGGGATAGCGTAATAATTACATTTGAAGTAACTGTAATCGCAATTCCGACTTCTAATAGCATTATGAATACAGCGAGAATAACTGGTAATTTCGAATTGATTCCAGGAGAGCCACCGTTTACAATTACGAATTCAAGTAATACGACAGTGACACCGGTAAATCGAGGCAGCTTAGATATGCTAAAAGAAGTAAATAATTCAATTGTTGGAGTAGGAGAAACGGTAACGTATCGTGTTCGCATATTAAATACTGGTACTGCTGATGCGATGAATGTTCAATTTATCGATGTTTTATCTCAGGAAGCTGTTTTTGTACCAAATAGTGTAACAGTAAATGGAGTAGCGCGTCCGGGAGTAAATCCACAGGTTGGATTTACTATTTTAGATATTCCAGTCGGAGAAACGGCGATTGTAACATATGAAGCTACGATTACAAGTTTTCCAGATGGTGGTACAGTAGTGAACGTTGCAGGGGCGTTAGCAGAATATATTTTAGTACCAGGAGAGCCGCCGGTTACAGTGATGGATACGAGTAATACAGTGATTGTAACAGTAAACACCGCAATTTTATTTGTCGCAAAAGGGGCAAATTTTGAAGTAGCGATGGTAGGGGATGTTGTCACTTACGGAATTGCAGTTATAAATGATAGTACAGTTTCTGTGACGAATATTGTTTTAACAGATATCATGGATCCTAATACGTTATTTATAAATGGCACGGTAACGGTAAATGATGTACCTCTTCCATTTGCTAATCCGAATACTGGTATCCCGTTAGGTGATTTTCAGCCAAATGATGCAGCAATTATTAATTTCCAAGTTGTAATAATGGGAGGACAAATAAATAATCTAGTTACAAATACTGCGACAACGAATGGGCTTGCAACTGTAAATCCAAATGAGTCACCTGTAGTTGTTGAAGGGGATAGCAATACAGTTGTTATTCCGTTTATTCCGCCGAATGTCTCAACGATGGTTGTAAAAAGGGCAGATCTTCAAACAGCTACGATAGGAGATACTATTACGTTTACGACAGTTATTACAAATACAGGAGATATAACGATACAAAATATTCGTTTTCAAGATATGCTAGATAGTAGTGTTCGATTTGTCCCTGAAAGTGTAACGGTTGATAGTGCGCCAGTACCAAATGCAAGCCCTGCACTAGGGTTTATTATAGGTAATTTAAATCCTGGTGAAGCGCGCAAGGTTTCCTTTCAAGTAGCAGTCGAGCAAGCACCAATTGGTTCAGGTAATTATATTAATACAGCAAATATTCGTTTTGAATATCAAATAGGGACAGTGTTACCACCTGTTACACAAAGAATGGAAAGTAACATGGTTGTTATTCCATTCGTTCCAACGATAGAACAAATTTGCGCAACAAACTTTAATTGTCTAGAAAGGTTTCCTTTTAAATGTTCTCCATGTAATCACTTTCGGATAAATAAACAATAAATACAAAAAGAGCATCCTGTAAGAAAGATAGGATGCTCTTTTTCTGTTTATTGTTCGTGTAGATTTTTCGAGCGGATTAACAAATTGTTGTATAGTACCTCTTTTATAATAGAAAGTTCCGAGTCCCACCAAGCGAGGTTTTCTAGTTTTTTAATGATTTCTTTGGGGAAACGATAGCGGATTAGTTTTGCAAGGTTACCGGCAACAATTGCATATGGAACAGTATATGCAAGGGAAAGGAAGATGAATATTCTTGTATGAAACAAAAATATACAAGTAGAATCGCAACTACTTCATGTTAAACTGGGTGGAAGGGAGTGGGAAATATGAGACATAAAATGGGACTATATAATGAGCCTTTTCAATCTATTTATTCGGGTAAAAAAGTATTTGAAGTTAGATTGTATGATAAAAAGCGTCAACAAATAAAACATGGTGATGAAATTGTATTTACCAACCTTACGACGGCAGAAACGATTATTGTAAAGGTAACTGAGATAAAGCGATACGAGAGTTTTAAAGAAATGTACAAACAAATTGATAAAAAATTATTTGATTGTGAAGAACTTAGTATAGAAAAAATGATAGAAAGTACATACGAGATATATACGAAAGAACAAGAAGAAGAGTGGGGGACAGTTGCCATTGGAGTTGAACTGCTAGTATGACAAGAAATCGTGGTGCGGCTATTATTGTACAGGATGGTAAAATTGCTCTTATAAAACGTGTTCGAGAAGATGAAATGTATTTTGTTTTTCCGGGCGGGGGAATTGAAGAAGGGGAAACACCAGAAGAAGCAACGAAGCGAGAGGTTTATGAAGAATTAGGGGTACATATACAAGTGGAGCACCTTATTGCAAAGGTGGAGTATAAAGGTACGGAGTATTATTATAATGCCCATATTACAGATGGAGTTTTCGGAAGTGGTAAAGGTGAGGAATTCGAGCTGAAAGGTAGAGGGAGTTATATTCCTATATGGATGCCGATAAATGAGTTGCCAAATTTAAATATAAAACCTTATGATGTGGGCAAAAGTATATTCGATTATTATAGAATATAAGGTCTGACAACATACAAAAAAAACCATTGACATAGCCTTCTGATTTAAGTATTGTATTCGAGTATGTTTATAATCAGGAGGTTTATATGAGCAATCAAACTACTACACATCATGTGAAAATGACAACAGCAGATCCATCTGGAATCGGTTTATTTGGATTAGCGATGGTAACACTTGTAGCATCATCTCAAAAGTTAGGCTTAACAGATGGCGTTTCACTTGTATTACCATGGGCAATTTTTTTAGGAGGATTTGCACAAATCTTTGCATGCATTCACGATGCAAAGCATAACAATACGTTCGGTACAACAGCATTTGGTGCATACGGCCTATTTTGGTTAGGTGTTGGAATGACTTGGTTAATTCAACTTGGAGTATTTGGCGAAAAATTAGCCCAAACTGCAGATTCAAAACAGCTTGGTGTAGCCTTTATCGGATACTTGATTTTTACGATCTTTATGACAATTGGTGCAATGGAAACACATAAAGTATTATTTATGATTTTCGTCCTTATTGATTTCTTATTTATCGGTCTTTCATTAAGTACTTTAGGTGTTATGCCGCATGCAATGCATAATTTAGCAGCGTATTCTGAACTATGTATTTCATTATTATCTTTCTATGGTTCAGCAGCAGCAGTATTAAATACACACTTCGGAAAAGTTGTATTACCAGTTGGAAAACCATTTGGTATTTTTAAAAAGTAATAAAAAAGAACGGATGATTGTATAGTCATCCGTTCTTTTTTATTTATTTGTTTTATTTGTAGCTACAGCAGTAGATCCTTTCATTTCGGAAATCTTTTGAGAGCTTGCTGGGTTGCCATCTATCGTTACATGAACTTGTTGTTTAGGATTCGCGGTAACAACCCAGGCGTTCGGTAAATAGCGTGATTTATGAGATAAGGTTGAAGGGATGTTTAAAATGTCTCCCATTGCGTACAATGTTGCTGACGAGCCCCCGTCCATTGCCATTGCATTTATGGCCCCTTTTTCATAAAGAATATCTTGGCAGTCTCTTAAAGAAGCTCCGATACTATGAGGTTGTCTTCCATCAATGATGAAAAACATAATGGATCCATCTTTTTTCTGAGCCATAATACTTCGGGGACCATAGCCCCATCCGCCATCATTTGTAATCATTTTTTCGCCATTTACAATTAGTTGAGGCATAAAGCCAGCAGCGGAAACGACATTCTTATTTAACAGTTGATTAGCAGAAAACTCTCCTGAAACCATTTGTCCGTATTTTGTAAGTCCACTGACGAGAGCAGGGGTATTAATGTCTTGTGGTGTGTTTATAACATTCCCGTTTTCCATAACAATACCGATGCCTGTTTTACCACCACCATGCCCCGTTTCATCCCAGAACCCACTAGCATTTACAGCAGCAAGTGCATGGTTTCGCTTTGCCATGACATATATTTTTTCTCCAACGTCTTTCCCTTCTGAACCTTGTTGTGTAACGAGCTTTACATTTAATGGATTACTAATAGTCATTAATTTACCTTCAAAGAAATGATCATTGTATTTTTTCTTTATCGTTTCAATCGAAACGTTTAATGGTGCATTTTTTTTTCGCTCTAATTCTTGTTTTGAAAGTTTAGTATTGGCAAAATCGCTATTTTTCCATTTTGGATTTGTAATGGATTGAGAAATATCATTTAACTCGTTATCAGACAGTAATGTGATTTTTGCGTATTGCGGATGTTGAGACGTTAAAATACTTTCCGCTGCGATGACACGTAAATTATGGCCGTATGAAGTGCCGAATAGAATAATGGCACCCACTGTTAATAATAGTGCTGTCAAAAGGGATGATATTTTTAAAAGTCTAATAAAAAATTTTTTCATTATAAAGACTCCTCTTTTTGTAAGATCGAAATTGTTTGTTACCTGAAAATAATGAAATGTGTAAATGGCCGTTCGCATTATATATGCAACATATTAAATGTGAAAGGATGTATATACAATAAGTTGAGAAACTAGATTTGGCAATAGATGAATATGAATGTTAATACTCAAAATGAAAAGGTAATAGTCAGATGTACGATTTCTTTTAACATAAATGAAAAGGATATAAATTGGATGAAAATAATAATTGAAATTGATTCTCATTATTAATATAATGAGAATGAGAATCATTCATTGTAAGAGGGGGATGCCAAAGTGGCGAAAATTTTAATAGCATATGCAAGTATGTCAGGGAATACAGAGAGTATTGCTGATTTAATTAAAGTAAGTTTAGATGCCTTTGATCATGAAGTAGTATTGCAAGAGATGGAAGGTATGGATGCTGAAGAATTATTAGCTTATGATGGAATCATTTTAGGATCTTATACGTGGGGTGATGGTGAATTACCATTTGAAGCGGAAGATTTCCATGATGAGTTAGAAAATATAGATTTAACGGGTAAAAAAGTGGCTGTTTTTGGATCAGGTGATACAGCGTACGAGCTGTTTTGTGAAGCGGTAACAATTTTTGAAAAGCAACTTGTAGAACGCGGAGCAGAGCTTGTACAAGAAGGATTGAAAATTGAATTAGCTCCAGAAGATAAAGAAGACGTTGAAAAATGCAGTAATTTTGCAATTGCTTTTGCCGAGAAGTTCTAGGAATGGGAGTGTCAACGTGGAAACAATGTTAAGTGCAACCGCTATTACAAAATTAAGAGATGGAAAACTTTTGTTAGCTACTACATATAATGGTTTATTCATTGAAAAAGATGGGGAATGGAAACAGATTTTAACTGGGTTCCAAAAACGAATTCGAGATTTACATAGTGAAGATAACGTAGTTTACGGAGTAGGGGACGAAGGAGTTTTTATTCGTAGTATGAATGGTGGAGAAACGTGGACAATCCAGCGCTTTCCAACGAAAGCAACGAGCTGGAATGTATGTAGTAATGAGAATGGAACAGTAATTGCTCATGGAGATAAAACACTGTATCATTCTAATAATTTTGGTTCCACATGGAAGACTATTCAGCCATTTCTTAATTACGGTAGCGAGGCACCATCTATTCGATCATTACTTTTATATAAACATTACTTATTTATCGGTACGAAAATACATATTAAATATGGTGGTGTTTGGCTTTTTGATTTAGAGACACGTAAATTAAAAAGAATTAAAATAACGATGAATCAGATGATTTCTGCGTTGACTATACATAATTCCTATTTAGTAGCGGCAAGTGGATCATGCAAGGGAATTAGCGGGAATATTTCTTTTTGTAGAATGGATGAGAGTATCGAAAGTGATAAAATATGTTGGCATACATGTCAAAGTGAACAAAAAGCTAGTAGCTATTTAGACTTAAGTGTAGATCGGCATGTGTTATATGCAACGTCAACGCAAAATAAGGCGGGAATTAGCACTGTTTGCCGTGTGCTTCTTGATGAAGGAATTGTTACAGTATGTGATTCGGTTAAAGGGCACGGTTGGCGCATTGTTAATCAAAAAGAAAGTTATGTTGTAGCTGGATCGGGTGAATCAAAAGCGATGCAGTGGAAGAAAAAAGTTGTATAACTAAAAAAAACTTTACTTTTATTATATTGATATGATATAGTTACTTTAAACCATTTTACTTTTAATAATATAGAGATTTAAATGAGCTGTAACTTCCGAGGAGGATAGCAATGTTAAATCTCCTCTGGGGTTGCAGTTTTTTAATATATGAAGTATTATTGTAAAGTGGTTGAAAATGAATATGTACATATAGGTACATTGTAGGAGGATTTTTTAAATGCAAAACGGTAAAGTAAAATGGTTTAACTCAGAAAAAGGTTTCGGTTTCATCGAAGTTGAAGGCGGAGAAGACGTATTCGTTCATTTCTCAGCTATCCAAGGCGACGGCTTCAAATCTTTAGAAGAAGGTCAAGAAGTTACTTTCGAAGTAGAACAAGGTAACCGTGGACCTCAAGCTACAAACGTAAACAAGAAGTAATTATGAAAAAAGAAGGGCTTGCCCTTCTTTTTTTTGCGTTTTTATTGAATATCCTCCTATGTACATGTAATAATAAGACTGAATTTTTGATTTTTATGTGAAGTTTTTCATGCATAAAGTGCATTAATAAATAAATAAATACTGAAAATAAAGTATGTGTGTGAAAAGGAATTTAGAAAGAGGTAAATAAATTGAAAAACGCTACACATTTCATTGTGTTTGATATTGAAAGGAATTTTAGGCCGTATAAATCAGAAGATCCGTCAGAAATAGTTGATATTGGAGCTATAAAAATAGATGTGAGTACAATGAAGGTTATTGGAGAATTTTCAGAGTTAGTAAAACCAAGTGCCCCATTAACTCGTCATACAACAAAATTAACTGGAATTACAAAGAAAGATTTAATTGGTGTAGAGAAATTCCCTCAAATTATAGAGGAATTTATTCAGTTCATTGGAGAAGATTCTATATTTATTTCATGGGGAAAAGAAGATTATCATTTTCTATCTCATGATTGTACATTACATGGCCTAGAATGCCCATGTATGGAAAAAGGCAGTAGATTTGATTTGCAAAAGTTCGTTTTCCAAGCGTATGAAGAATTGTTTGAACATACACCAAGTCTACAGTTCGCAGTAGAACAGATCGGTTTAACATGGCAAGGAAAGCAACACCGAGCTTTAGCAGATGCTGAGAATACAGCAAATATATTTCTTAAAGTATATGGCGAGAGAGATATTAACAAACGATATAAAAGACATGGTGAGCTTGAACTTGTAAAGAACGGGAAACTAACAGAAAAAGCGAAAAAAAAGATGCGGAAATGGGTATTTAAAGAAATGAGAAAAAATACAGAGCGTCCTTTTGTATGGAGTGCATTCGAAAGTAGTGACACGTGGGAAAGTATAACGGAAAGATATTATATAAGTGAATCTGCAGTAGAACTTCTGAAAAAACACTTTCCTACTGCGGTGAGAAAGGCGGAGCGGCAGCTTAGGTATTTGGCTGAGATGGAGAAGCTCGAGGAAGAGGGAAAGGTAAAGTAAACGTATTAAGGTATCTAAGGCTAGTCCTCTTTTTATGAGGAAAATTTATTAGTGAGCAATGTAAAAACTCCTATTCCACTTATAGATATAGGAGTTTTTTTAGTATTTGCCTTTTAAGTGAGTTAATCATTCGCGATTCTTCTATTCAATCCTGCCCGGATCATACCCAAACTGTTGCTTCTTCTCAATTCGTTCAATCACATCTTGCAATTCATCTGGCTTCAAAAACTCAATCGGAGAGAATCCTTTCTCAAACGTAAGTGTGTCTGCTTCAATCATCAATACATATCGGTCGTTTACCTTTGCAATATGTATTAGGTCTCCGAAATCAGCAAGCAGGGCCTTCACAGAGATATGATCTGCTTTTAGCTTTAATTCCACTTCAGGAGCGTGTTCGACGATTTGAGCAGTCGCTTCCATTACTTCCTCTGTTGAAAATTGTTCCATAATTTCACGCTTTGGACTGGCAGCCCATACTTCCATTGCTTGATCGAATTGTTCGCGTTCTTCCGTACCTTCTTCAAATACATCTTCAATTTGGTCATATACCATGTCCATTACTTGTGTTTTCATAATTTCAGGCATAGAGCGCTCGTATTCAACGAATTTTAAGAAGTCTTCAAAGTAACGGGCGTGTGATGCTTGGTGTATTTTTAGTTCGCCTACTTCGACCATACCTTCTTCAGGCACTTAGACTTAAGGTATACGTAAATTCACGTACTGACAACGGCTACTGGACGTAAAATCAAGCATGGACACAAACATGGCAACATACCGCTTAAATATTCATGATTTTATCGAGTTTTTCAGATACCAATTTTTGCATGTCAGGAAGAACATGGCTGTACGTATTAAGTGTTGTTTCGGTAATGTCGTACGAGGGTTGGCTTTAATTAATTTCATAGTCTTAGCTTTTTTTAATGACGAGCGTACTATTCGAAATACTAAATGAATAGTATAAGATTTCATATTTTTCTAATTGTAGTTCACCGATTAAATTCCATTCATCGAGTACGCCTTTGATTGCTTGTTGTATTTCTTTCGTGGACTCATGACGTTTAATTTTATTTTTCAAATCAAAAAAGTTATTTTCTATAAACAAAATTCATAATATTTATTCTGAATACTTTTTTCAGTATAGAATCTAAAATTGGAGGAACTACGATGCTGAGGAAAAATATAGAAGAACTTCTAACGAAATCCGAACAAAACGGTTGGGGATATGAAGGAATGGCGTTAAGCAGAAATTCACTCATTCATCTATGTTTGAGATTGGAAGATCAAGAAAAAGTTTATCATATTCTGGAACTTGGTGGGGGCCAATCTACTTTATTCTGGAAGTATCTTTCCTCTTCAGGATTATTAAAGATCAAGGTTACAACATTAGAACATGACAACGATTGGGCAACACAATTATCAACACGTGTAGAAGATCTAGAAAACATTACGGTGTATTCACAAACACTAAAGCAAGTTACTGATGAGGAATGGGAAAAAATCTTCTCACATCCTCAATCAGCTCATCTGGTTTGGGAATCTTACGGAAAAGCAGTTCCTCAAAACCAATACAATTTTTTCGGCATTCACAACGCTTTTTACGCTGAGGTAGATCAGCTAGCTTTGGAACAACAATCCTTTGACATCATGATTTTAGATGGTCCACATGGAAATGGACGTTCCCTCGCTTATCCTCTTTTTTGTAACTTTTTAAAATCAGATGCACTACTATTAATAGATGATTTTGATCACTATCCGTTTTTGGAAGATTTACATAAAATATTTCACTATGAAGAAATACATCGACAAGCAGTTGGAGAAAAGAGATGGGTGTTGGTCCAGTTACAGGGGAGAAAATAATGAATGTTTTAGGGTGAATATCATCGAGGGTTCTGTTGCAAAGTTTTTCGAATGAAGCTAAACTGTAGAAAAAATGAGATGAGGAGAATGATACTCAGCCATATCGCAAAGAGCCAGATGTTCAGAACGTACGGTACATAGATCATTGCGAACGCTAAAAGAGTCAGGTCTTATTGATGTTTAAGCTAGATTTGATGGTTATGGGCAGTTCACTAATCTTTATGTATTATTGGAGCTTCCTGATTATTTTAACGAGGGGTTGACAAAAATGGAAGAGAGTCCTTGTTAATTTTGTCACGGAGTCCCTGACGACAAGTGCAGACGAACTATACTCATATCAACTAGACTTACAAGAACTATACTAAAGATTAAAAGTAAAAACCTGAAAGTCTATTTCTAACGAAATAGACTTTCAACATTAATATACTTAGCGGTAATCACTTATATAAAAGAACGCCGCTAATTGATAGTGAGGTACAACGAGCGTATGCGAAGTTGTAAGGTATTAATAAATGTTTTATGGGTATAAACGGGTTTATGAATAATAAAAACTAAGTTTTATATAGAGCACAATATGAAAAAGCTAAAAGGATGTTTAATAGGAGGTGCTTGCGATGAGAGACGTAACAAAACGATTGCAATGTATTCTATTGGAACTAGAATCGTTTACTACAGCGAGAGGTAATCACTTATTGAAAGAGCTGAAATGTATTCGTAAGGAACGACGGAAGGCAAAGGACGATCAAGCGATATTACAGTCGGTTATGCACACGCTAAAAGGCGTTAAGCAGAAAGTCGTAGCGTCGGGAGTGTAACCGGAGTAATTGAACGTCAACAAGAACGCAAGGTCACAAAAGGTTATTGACATAAATTCTACGGTCAAATAACGAGAGTTTTGTCTAGGAAACTACGAATGTATTTAACGATGAGTATTGTCGGTAGGGCAGGCGGTAAGTGTTAAAAAACGTAGAAAAAAGAACCTCTGTAACGACAGAGATTCAAAAGGGATGGAGTAAATACGTCTATTAGGAAGACGCATCGAGTAATGTCTGCTCGATAATTAAATGATAACACGGATTTTCCGAGACTATTAGCGGTAAATGTACCCACTATTGGAAGGCCAAGGAGGAATAACAAATAAACGAATGTTTTTACTGAAAGAAATCTACATCGAGGCGCTAATTCGCCGTAACGTACTCAAAACGGAAGACGGACGAGACTTATGGCAGGCGTCTGACGAAGAATTACATGCGCAATTATTTGACGAGGAGGGAACGGAATGGAAGACATTATCGAAATGGTTGAGCGTCAGATAGCGTCCATGTTTATCGTATCTCATACAATAGAAGGAAGTGGTCGGACAAGTGATTGGTCAGCGATATAAAAGGGCGCAAATTAGGATGTTTCAGTAACCGTATATTTTAAGTGATCACGTAATGGACACAAGGAAGTGGAGAAATAAAAAGAGCGCTAATGACAAGCGCTCAATAAATCGTTAGCATGGAAGCTATTATTCAATATTAAACCTGTTATTTTTATAAAAAATGGTCACGCTTAGATATTTTATAACGTTAATAAATATTGATAAATCCTTTAGTATTGCGGAATAGAGGAAGCCTTCTTCTCAATCCGCTCAATCACATCTTGCAATTCATCTGGCTTCAAAAACTCAATCGGAGAGAATCCTTTCTCAAACGTAAGTGTGTCTGCTTCAATCATCAATACATATCGGTCGTTTACCTTTGCAATATGTATTAAGTCTCCGAAATCAGCAAGCAGGGCCTTCACAGAGATATGATCTGCTTTTAGCTTTAATTCCACTTCAGGGGCGTGCTCGACAATTTGAGCAGTAGCTTCCATAACTTCTTCTGTTGAAAATTGTTCCATAATTTCACGTTTCGGACTGGCAGCCCATACTTCCATCGCTTGGTCGAATTGTTCGCGTTCTTCTGTACCTTCTTCAAATACATCTTCAATTTGGTCATATACCATGTCCATTACTTGTGTTTTCATAATTTCAGGCATAGAGCGCTCGTATTCGACGAATTTTAAGAAGTCTTCAAAGTAACGGGCGTGTGATGCTTGGTGTATTTTTAGTTCGCCAGGCTCCACCATACCTTCTTCAGGCATGTATGGATATTGGATAGATTTCATATTCTTTGTTGTGATGGCCATTTCGACGTTACGAATCAGTGTTGATTCATCTGAAATAGAAGCGACTTTTGGTTCGAAGTCGCATTTCATAACAAACACGAAAGGATCGTCAAAGTATTTACGTAGTTTTGCTTGAGCGATTAAAAATACACCACCGCGTACAGCGCTTGTGTCAAGATATGTATAAACGAGAGGTTCGCTCATATCTTTAAAGTTTTCTTTAGTTTCTGCAAAGCGAATACGATTAAATAAGTTGTAATGAGGATTTGAATCGAGTTCGTGCCCTTCTTCTACAATAAAGCGACCGATCTTTGTTGGAGCTTGTTCAGTTTTTGCATGACGCTCTACTTTTCGTTTTGATATTTTTAATAATTCACCATTCAAAAATTCTTTTAAAGAGCTATCTTCATACTCTTCAGCGTCTAATGTTTGAAAATGTTTATAGCGTTTATCAACTGCTTCACCTTTTCCTTCAACTTGTACCACATAAAAGGAAAGGAAATTTATTTCAAAATCCATATTTATCACCTTGTTTCATTTCATTAACTCTTATCAGTATAGAGATGGAAAAAACTTTCGTCAATTTATATAAGGAAGGGAGAGTCCCTTCCTTATATATTTTTTATTTTCGAAATTAAAAGCCGTCTTCTAATGCTGAAAATGGAATGTTAAGTCTGTTTTCTATTGTACGTAGACGCTGATTTAAACGGTTCAGTCTACGAGTATGGCGTTCAACTGTGTTTTCTAGTTGACGTACTCTTTGTTCAAGCTCATTTACTCGCCGTTCTAGTTGACGGTTTCCAGTGCCAGGGAAAGAGATTGGAAGTTGAAATTGGCGATTTGGATCGTATGGATTAATTTGCTCTGTTTGATCTATATATTGTTGGTATTGTGCTTGTAAATCATATTGAGGTTGAGATCCATATTGGTTATATGGATCATAAGGGTTGTAGGGATACATAAATATTCCTCCATTTCTTAAAGGTGGGTTGAATTCATCATAATGTATGTGCGAAAGCGGAGTAGTGGCACGGCAAATACCTAAATACGCTGAAACGATTGATTGTGTTTGCCTATAAAAACTTGGTTTAAGTTGTTTAATAATGATCATGTATGAGAAATCGGCATTACGGTTTCTGAAGCATGCAGGTGAATAGAGAGGTGAAATGAAAGGGTTTTACATTTGTATTTCATCTGTTGAATGGTATATACTGGATAGAGATAGGTTGCACAAAAGTTACAATCTTATCAAACTCAAAAATTTATATAAATATGTATAGACATTTACAAAAGAAAAGAGTAATTTTAATAGAGTAAAAAACAACTTGTAACATTTTCTAAATATATTGTAAAATGATTGTAACAAAACATACATAAAAGTGACATAATACATAAGAAATAATGTTGGGGAAAAGGAGAGAGTATATTGTTCCGAAAAATAAAGGGTATATTAGTAGGGGTGCTATGCGTAGCTGTAGTAAGTGGTTGTGGCACAAAAGTAAGTGATGTGGCATTAGTAAGTGATTTTGGTGGGAACGTTGTAGAGGCTAAGGCTGATGTACAGGATTCAATTAGCTTAGTGGATGGGCGTACTGGTACTGAAGTGAAAAAAATAGACTTATCGAGTTTAGGCTATTTTGAAGATGAAGCGAAATTCAAAAAATCGGTAACGAAGGTTGCTGGTGAAGTTGGGAAAAGCGTTGACAAAAAGATGGTTCCTTCACGTATAGCGCCGGATGGAAGTTGGCAAGAAGGAAAGCCTTCTTATGAATTAATGGAAAAAGAATTAGTAGACAAATTATTAAATGTAGGTATGTGGGATTCTACTTATCAGTTACCAATTGTGGAGAAAAAACCTACCGCAACATTAGGTGATGCGCAAGGAAGTGGCACTGTAATTGGTAGATATGAAACGAATTTAGGTGGCTCAACAGGTGGCCGAATTGAAAATATTCGTTTGTCTGCGGAGAGCATCAATGGTGTTGTTTTAGCGAAGGGAGACCGTTTCTCTTTTAATGCATTAATCGGTGATACAACGCCAGATAAAGGATATCAATTAGGTAAAGAAATTGTAGATGGTAAATTAGTAGATGGTTATGGTGGTGGCGTTTGTCAAACATCATCAACTCTATACAATGCAGCAGATCAAGCTGGTTTAACAATGGTAGAGAGAACGACACACTCTAAAACAGTAGGTTATGTTCCACAAGGAAGAGATGCTACAATTGCATATCCATATTTAGACTTAGTATTTGAAAACACGAATGATGCTCCTGTTAAGCTTTATATGGGTATTCAGGGCGGAAAGTTAGTTGCTGAAGTACATAAAATGAAATAAATATCATAAGCTATAAGAGTAAAAGATTGGAAGCCGGTATTTCTAAGTTTGTTAGAAGTACCGGCTTTTTGTGTGCAATTTATTAAGAAGAGTAATTTTGATGGGGGTATTGTTCGTATGTACGAAAAAAGTCCGGATTTAATTCTTAGTTTTCCTATTGACATTGTTTTGATTTAGCTGTATTCTTCATAATAACAAATTAATAAATGGAAAAATTTATTAGTTTTCTTATCAAGAGAGATGGAGGGACTGGCCCGATGAAATCTCAGCAACAGGCTACAAAAGTACTGTGCTAATTCCAGCAAACGTATGAGGCGTTTGGAAGATGGGGGAAATGGATTAACATTCAACTCTTCTTATATGTGTAAGAAGAGTTTTTTGTTTAGAGAGGGGGGAGAGAGTGAAATTTGATGTAACGTATTTTTTAGAAAGTTTTCCGCAATTATTTAAGTATGTATACATAACTTTAGGGATTACTGTAGTTTCAATGATTATTTCTTTCTTTATAGGGATTGGCTTGGCGATCATTACAAAAAACAAAACGAAATTTTTATATCCAATTGCAAGGGTGTATATCTCTTTCTTTAGAGGGACACCGTTATTAGTTCAACTGTTTGTGTTGTATTTCGGATTGCCACAAATATCTCCGAGTTTTACAGTACTTACAGCTATGCAAGCAACTTTAATTGGTCTCAGTTTAAATAATGCTGCTTATTTGTCAGAGATAATTCGAGGTTCATTAAATGCTGTAGAATCAGGACAAATGGATGCTTGTTTATCAGTAGGGATGACAAAGGTGCAAGCGATGCGGCAAATTATCTTTCCACAGGCTATTCGTGTAGCGGTGCCGTCACTTGGAAATAATTTTGTTGGATTGTTAAAAGAATCTTCGTTATCTTTTGCACTTGGGGTGGCTGAAATTTTAGCACAAGCGAAAATGCTAGCGGCACAATCGTATCGTTATATGGAAAGTTATTTAGCTGTAGCAATTGTGTATTGGATTATTACAATCGTAATTAGCTGGGGACAGAAAAGGTTAGAAAAGAAACTTGATGCACCATATTTGTAACAGAAATGAGGTGATATATGTGATTGAGATAAGAGATTTGTATAAGTCTTACAAACATAATGAAGTACTAAAAGGAATTTCACTTACTGTAGGTAAAGGAGAAGTGGTAGTCATTATTGGACCTTCTGGTTCGGGCAAATCGACATTATTAAGGTGTTTAAACTTATTAGAACAACCGGAGGATGGCAGTATTAGAATTGAAGATTTAGAGATTCATACGCAGAAACTGTATAAAAAAGAAATAACACAATTACGTCAAAAAACAGCTATGGTTTTTCAAAACTATAATTTATTTAAAAACAAAACAGCGTTGCAAAATATTACAACAGCATTAACGGTTGTGCAGAGAAAAAGTGAAGTTGAGGCAAAGAAAATAGCAAGGGACCTTTTAAAACAAGTGGGCTTAGCGGATAAAGAAGATTCTTATCCAATGATGTTATCGGGAGGGCAACAGCAAAGGATAGGGATTGCTAGGGCAATGGCTTTAAATCCAGCTGTATTATTGTTTGATGAACCGACTTCAGCACTTGATCCAGAATTAGTAAATGAGGTATTGCAAGTTATTAAAGACTTGGCAAGACAGCATATAACGATGGTTATTGTTACACATGAAATGAATTTTGCAAAAGAGGTGGCGGATCGTGTTATTTTTATGGCTGATGGAATTATCGTAGAGCAGGGAACGCCAGAAGAGATTTTTAGAAACCCACAAAATGAACGTACGAAAAAGTTTTTACGGCAATTAAATGCATCTGAAGAAGGAAATCATTTCATTATTTAGGAGGAAGAGTTATGAGAAAATCGTCATTATTACTAACAATAGCATTAACATTATCAGTTGGAGCTTTGTCTGCATGTGGTTCTAATGCAGCAAGTGAACAAATAAATGAAAGAGTAGTGAAAGTTGGGACTTCTGCAGGTCGTAGTCCATTTATTTTTAAAGATGGTGAGAAAGTAAAAGGTTTTGATGCTGAAATTATTGAGGCGGCTGCTAAAAAAGCTGGATATAAAGTAGAATGGAATGTTTCTGATTTTGAAGGATTATTTGGTTTGTTGGATTCAGGCCGTATTGATACGATTGCAAATGAACTATCGGTTTCTCCGGAAAGAAAAAAGAAATATGACTTTTCGATCCCGTATGTGTATTCAGGTTCTGTTTTTGCGGTGAAGAAAGATAATAATACAATTAAATCACTAGAGGATCTAAAAGGAAAGACTGTAGGTGTTGGGCTTGGTACAGCAGGCGAGCAAGAGTTAAAAGCTTTAAATAAAAATAATGCTTTTACGATTAAAACCTTCTCAGAGGATCCGACAGCGGAATTGAATGAGGTAGGGCTTGGGCGTGTTGATGCTTACTATAATGATAAAGTGCAAGTGGAAACAACAATTACAAAGGCGAAATTAGATAATGTAAAAGTAGGATTTGGTCCACTTGAATGGGGAGAGATTGCATTTCCATTTGCAAAAAAGAGTGAAAAGTTAGAAGATATAAATAAAGCGTTAAAAGAATTAGAGCAAGATGGAACATTAAGTGACATATCGAAAAAATGGCTGAAAGTTGATGCTACAAAAAAACAAAATTAAGGTGTATTCGTTGAATGGGGCTATCGCCTATCAACTTATATAAAAAACTAAAGGGAACTAGAGAGGAAGTTATCCATGGTACAAATTCATCCGAAAACACGCATTGGTCATGTTACATTTAAAGTGAAAGATTTAGAGCGTCAAATTGCTTTTTATGAAAATGTTGTTGGTCTAGAGGTAATTAAGAAAGAGGGGAATACAGCATATTTAGCTGGAAAAGGTGGTAAGAATGCTTTACTCGTTCTTGAGCAGGTGGAAGATGCAGCGCCTCAAGAACCACGTACGACGGGTATATATCATGTCGCCTTTTTAGTTCCGACTCGTGAAGCTTTTGCTTCGGCACTATTTGGTGTGCTTCGTAATAAGAACGTAATTGATAGTCCAGCTGAGCAAGAAGGGCGTTATACATATTCAAATGAAATTTTACCAATTTCAAGGTTTAATAGCGCAAGTGATCATACGTATAGCGAAGCGTTTTATTTACAAGATTTAGAAGGGAATGGTATCGAGATTTATGCAGACCGTCCACGTGATCAATGGGGAGAAGGACCAGGAGGAAGTACGCCACTTGATTTAAAAGAACTAGCAACGCTCGTTGATTATGAGTTTGATGGTTTACCAGCCGAAACGGTAGTTGGACACGTACATTTACGAATAGCTGATGTAGAGAAGTCACATGAGTTTTATGTAGATACAGTAGGTTTTGAAGTACAACAGCGTGAAGATGATTGCTTATTCATTTCGGCAGGAGGGTATCATCACCATATCGGTGCAAATACGTGGAATGGGGTAAATAATCCGCACCCGCCAGCACATGCAACGGGATTAAAAGTGTATACCATTGTACTACCACACAAAGAAGCGCTAGATGAAGTAAAAGGAAGATTATTAGAAAAACAACATGAAATAAATGAAACTACAAATGGATTTACGGTAGTAGATCCAAGTGGTATTACAGTGCAATTTGAAGTAGAAGCAGTGTAAAAGAAACCAGAAAGTGTTTAATCACTTTCTGGTTTCTTTTTTTGTGAGTCATTCATAGATCAATCCAATACCTTCTTACAACATTCCCATCTTCTTCAGTAAAATCCTCATCGCGGAGACCACCATTATGTAAAATCGTTTTCTCTGAAGCGGTATTTACTTCGTCGCAAACAACAAGTGCTTTCGTGATGTTTAATTCCTTCGTTTTCTCCAATGATAACTCGAGTAGTTTCGTAGCATAACCTTTTCTTCTTTCAGAAGGGCGAATGCCATAACCGATATGACCGCCAGCATGAAACAAATGCTCTGTTAAACTATGGCGAATATTAACAGCTCCTACAATTCTATTTTCATCTGTAACAAGCCAATATGTAGAATCTGGTACCCAAGTTTTAGGAATATTTATTCCGTTATGTGCATCGATTAATTCTTGAATCATAGCTGGGAAGTTAGAAGGGTCTTTTGAAATAACCCACGGAATCATCGTTTCACCGCTATCTTTCCATTCGTTATAAAAATCTAAATATTCTTCTTGTAAATCGGTAGTAGGTGTAAGTAAAGAGACGTTCATTGTTCGTAGGCTCCTTTGATTGACGTTTTATTTCACAAAAATGCGGCATTTAACAAAAGCGTTTTCTTACTTTCCCAACCTCATTTTATGCAATCCACATCCTGTTTTGAATGAAAATTAGTTTCGCTTTGAAATTTAAAGTTATTTATATGAAAAATAAGGTGGTTTCGTTTTATGTTAATATTAAAAATATTAACAT
>NZ_BOQD01000084.1 GCF_018332515.1 Bacillus hominis
CATTTTGTAAGTTGTCGAATTTAAGAATATAATAACTTTATTTTAATTGTCAAGTTTTAAGTGATAAGGAGGGCATTCATACAAACGATACAATTCATATAATCATACACTAAAAAAGGAATTTCTAGAGTAGATAAGCGAAGATAACATTCTCAATTAGCTTGTTAATATGTATCCCTCACTAATCGGATTTTTTTAAGAACAATCTTTTATAAAATGATTGTGAGGAATTCAGTAAAACAAGATATATGAAGTGAGTGAAGACTAGTGATGAACATACTACATTTTTTATTAGAGAATACTGTTTTCCAAAATGTATTACAAGATCTTCAGTTGAATGTCCTTTATATAGAAGATGGATGTACACATCAACAAACGATAGAAAATGTCCATCCAAAATGTATGTTTATAGCAAATAGTTTTGAAGAAGGAGAAATATTGTTTCATAGAACTAGACCGCATATTGTAATTATGTATGTAACAGATTTTGCTCAAATAAAATATATAAAGAATATATATGATTCACGGAGTACATTCATTATCATTTGGGATCAACAGATAAACAATGAGTTTGCAGATTTACTAATGTTAGGAATACGTAATATTGTTATAGCACCAGTAACCCCACAAGTGGTACTAGAGGAAGTGAATAAGAGTTTATATCAGCTTTCTTTAGTGCGACAAGTAAGTTTACAACAGGAATTACTTCAAACGATGTTTGATTTTCAAAATGATTTATTATTTATAGTAGAAGATGATGAGATTGTTGATTGTAATACAAACTTTTTAGAGTTTTTCGGATATGATAATTTATTTACGTATCGCGAACAACATTTAGTGTTTGCAGAACATCTTATAAGAGAGACCGGATATTATTCGACGACTCACGATATAACATGGTTGGATGATACTTTATCAAATGGAAGAAGAATTAAGATGCACAATTATGAAGGGGAAGCTTCTACCTTTTTATTACGTGCGACACCATTGCCAGAAGACTTATCGCGATTTATAGTAAAATGCACAGAGATTACAGAATTAGATGAAATCTATCAAGAGCAAGAAAGACTGGCTATGATAGATTCATTGACAGAAATATATAATCGTTTGAAATTCCAGCAAGTATTGGAGAAAGAGTGGGAGAATGTAATACGTAATGATGAAAAAATAGCACTTATTTTGTTTGATATAGATAATTTTAAATCAGTAAATGACACATATGGTCATGATTTTGGTGATTTAGCATTACTACAACTTGCAGATCTTATGAAAGCTAAAGTTGAACATCAACATATATTTGCAAGGTGGGGAGGAGAAGAATTTATAATATTAGTGACAGATACGGTAGAAAAAGAAGCGTTTCAAGTTGCGGAATCGTTAAGGTTTTTTATTGAAACAAAGCAGTTCTCTGGAATTTCGAAATTAACAGCGAGTTTTGGAGTTGCGTTATATGAGCAAGGAATTACTAAAGAAGAATTAATGCAAAGAGCAGATATTGCATTATATGAAGCAAAAAAAAATGGGAAAAATCAAGTGTGTATATATAGAAAAGAAAAAATGTGATTTTTCGCAACTAACTGTTGCGATTTTTTTTTATTGGCTGATAATAGAATATGGGGGAGTATTTTAACTGAAGTAATTACGGAGGAACAATATGATAAAAAAAATAATGCTTATGGCTTCACTGTCTGCTGTAGTTTGCGGCGGAGTATACTATTTTCTCGATAGTCCCGATTCAAAGGAACAAGCAGTATTAACAACAAAGGTAACTCCTGCTATTGAGTCAGAGGTACAGGATAATATAGAAGAAGTAGAAAAAATTGATTATGCTAGTATATCTCAAAAGTTAGATCAGTATTTAGTAGGAAAGCAATTTAATGGGACAGTTTTGGTGACAGATAAAGAGCATGTTATATTGAATAAAGGATATGGATATGCTGATGTTCAAAATAAAATAGAAAATACGCCTCAAACAAAATATCGTATCGGTTCTATTACGAAAACAGTTGTTGCTACATCCATTTTACAGTTACAAGAACAAGGGAAGTTAAATATTCAAGATAATGTAAATAAATACATTCCTTCATTTCCAGCAGATAAAAACATCACGTTATATCACTTATTAACGCATACATCTGGTTTACCTGAAAATGGGAAGGGAAAGGTTAATGTAGCTTCACGTATAAATTTAATAAATTGGATTGGAAGTCAAAAGTTGGACTTCCCACCAGGAACAGGTTGGAAGTATACAGATTATAATTATATGGTACTCGCTTATATTATAGAAAATATAACGAAAAAGCCTTTAGGAGATTATATAAAAGAAAATATATTTACAAAGGCAGAGATGCATGAATCAGGCATGGGAAATATGGTGCCTGGAGATAAAAACTTCACGAAGGGTTATGTGAAGAAAGATCAAGAACTTGTACCAGCGCAAAAATTAGGGATGGACTGGTTATATGGCTCTGGTGAGATGTATACGACAGTAGGAGATATGAAAAAATTAGATGAAGCGATTATAAATGGAAAGCTTCTTTCTGAACAAAGTATACAAGCGATGTTTACACCTTCTGCAGAGAGAAAATATGCATTTAGTTTTTACATATATCCTGATTTTTTCCATAACCATGGTGTACTATCTGGTTGGAATACGTTTAATAATTTCAATAAAGAAAAAGGCACGTTTGTTATTTTATTCTCAAATGTGAAGAATGGTTTGGATGATGATTTTAATAAGGAATTTCGGAAGATGGTAAATGATTTATTAGAACAAAGGGGATGAGAAGATGGAAAATAAAAATTTATCAATAGGTTTCATTGGTATTGGTGTGATGGGAAAAAGTATGGTTAACCATTTAATGCAAAGTGGTTATAAAGTATATGTATATAATAGAACGAAGGAAAAAGCGGATTCTTTAGTACAAGAGGGTGCGACTTGGTGTGATACACCGAAAGCGTTAGTAAAGCAAGTTGATGTTGTTATGACGATGGTTGGTTATCCTCACGATGTAGAAGAAGTGTACTTTGGGATAAATGGAATTTTAGAACATGCAAATGAAGGTACGATTGCAATTGACTTTACAACATCTACACCAACATTGGCAAAACGTATTAATGAATTTGCGAAAAGCAAGAATATATATACATTAGATGCACCTGTATCTGGAGGAGATGTCGGGGCTAAAGAAGCAAGACTAGCAATTATGGTAGGTGGAGAGAACAGAATATATGATATTTGCTTACCTCTATTTGAAAGACTAGGAACAAATATTCAGTTGCAAGGCCCTGCTGGGAGTGGGCAACATACAAAAATGTGCAATCAAATTGCAATTGCTTCTAACATGATAGGAGTATGTGAAGCGGTAGCGTATGCGAAGAAGGCTGGACTTAATGCAGATAAAGTATTAGAGAGTATTTCGACAGGTGCAGCAGGTAGCTGGTCATTAAGTAATTTAGCTCCTCGAATGTTAAAAGGAGATTTTGAACCTGGTTTTTATGTAAAGCATTTTATGAAAGATATGAAAATTGCTTTAGATGAAGCTGAAAAATTACAATTACCAGTACCGGGTTTAACCCTGGCAAAGGAATTATATGAAGAGTTAATCGCAGATGGAGAAGAGAATAGCGGAACGCAAGTATTATACAAAAAGTATACAAGGGGGTAAATGAGATGAATCTGCAAAAGTTTGACGAGATGATTGATGCTGTGCAGCGAGCAACTTGTGTACAGATTAATGATAAGCAAAAAGAAGCTTTTAAACAAAAATATGATTTTGAACCAGATTTTGAATATGGAAGAGATGAGAAAGGACATTATGTTATCCGAACCTCGAAAAAGATGTTAGAGGAAATGGAGTTTTATTTAGCATTGAAATATGATCGGGATGGAATTGATCTTTATATGCACGCTGAAATTGAAGGTACATGTCATGTATCTGTTAGCTATAGTGAAGAGGCATTACATTTACAAGAATTGTTTCAATTTCTAGAAGAAAATAAATAAAAAGTCCTCATTTGAGGACTTTTTATTTATTTAGGCAGGCATAATATTTAAGTTGGATAATTTATCCCGCTATTTGCCGGGCAGTAAAACTCCCACCTCAAAATTCAGCTGGAGCAGAGAAGTTAGGTGGGAGTCGGGCT
>NZ_BOQD01000085.1 GCF_018332515.1 Bacillus hominis
AACTTCTTTGCTTTACAGCTGAATTTTGAGGCGAGAGTCTTACTGCCCGCAATTAGCGGGATAAATCAATCAAAAAACGCAGCAAACGCAATAATTAATAGCAACGTTCCGCTAATCAATGTTCCAAATTGTCCTAAAGTAAATTTCCCAATACGAACGTGAGCTATCTTTCTCCCTAATGCAACTCCGCCCCAAACCGTTATGAAACTACCAATTGCCGCGGCCACACATATCGCTATCGGATTCAAACCGAATAAACCAGCACCTAATCCGTTCGTTAATGCATTAGCAGACAGACCAATGCCAAGAAAGATGGATTCTACAAATCCGATTCCTCCAGATTCACCTATATTTTTCGTTAAACCATTTATTTCTGTAGATGCTACTTCACCTTCCGCACCTTCAGCTACCACCTTACGAGGAATTGCTAATAATACAATTCGAAGACCAATGACAACTAATAAGAAAGAACCAATGACTACTGGCATAATCCCAGGCAAAATTTTCGAAAGCCATAACCCAAAATAAATCCCGGCCACACTAAACAAAAAGCAAATAACCGAAATGATAAGATTGGAAAAATGACTAATTCGTATGTTGCGAATGCCGTAAGAAATTCCCACCCCTAAGTTATCAATGCTTGATGAAAATGTCAGTGCTAATACCATCATCCATGCTGTCATTTAATTCATTCACTCCTCCGCGCAAAAATATATTTCTGAATATTAAGAGAATTGATGTGACATACATAGTATGGAATATGAATAAGGGAGATACAAGCTCCCTATATTCCTTCCATTTAATCCCCTTCCTCCCTTAAAAGCGAGGAAGAGTGAACCATTTCATTATATTCATACGATTTGCTTTTCCTTTTTCACGAACAGAGTGAAAGATTTCACCAGTGAAAGATCCCATTTTCGTAGCAACCTCTTTTTGCATCGCTTTATTTTCTGATGCCGCTTTTACACTTAAATCTAATGCCTGCTCAAAATGCTCTAACGCTTTTTCCAAATGATAATCTACATCTTTTTCTACAGCTTTATGCATCATGCTTAATCTCCTCCTCTTCATCTTGCGCTTGTTCAGCTGCCGCTTCTATAATTTCTTGTTCATCAGTAGTGTCATCTTCCACATAAGAAAGTTCTTTTTCAAATTGCTTTTGCATCCTATCCATTTTCGCTTCCACAATAATATCTTCTACTTCTTCTTTAATTGTTTCAAAAGTAGACTTCACACCTCTTGCTCCTGATTCAACAAGCGGACGAAGTGTATTTCTTACGACAGGTAATAAAGCCGCACTTGCTAACGCTAAAGTAGATCCAATAACAACTTTTCGTATCATTTTCATTGCTCCTTTACACTGTTTTTAATAATGCAGATTCAGAAACTACCGGTTTTACTAGATTATTATTCTTATATGAAACTAAATTAATAATAGGTTTCGAGATTTGAGATACTGTACCCGCTACGAGAAGAACAGGTATCCATTGCGTCAGTGTTAACGGAACGGTATGGAATATACGAGCTAACGGCGGTACATATATAGCTGATAACAATACGAGCCAAGACGTTCCTAACGCTGCAATAAAGAAACGGTCTTTTGACCAATCGCGAATTGTTTCTTCTGATCCCTCTTGTCTCCAGGAGAAAGTTTGAATGAGCTGCCCGGCAACTAAAGCCGCAAACGCTGATGTTTGCGCTACTGGAAGTGGCACCCCAACTGCTAAACTAATACCAAATACAGCGAGCGAACCTACCCCAAGCAATACTCCTCTTGTCACAACTTTTTTATACAATTCTTTATCAACAATATCTTGGCGTTTCGTTTGCTTCGTTTTGTTTCCAGGGTTTACAGCTAAAATCATCGCTGGTAAAGCATCGGTAATAAGATTCATTAATAAAATTTGAATTGGTACTAACGGAATCGGCATTCCTGCAATAACAGCAGCACTCGTCACTAATACTTCCGCTAAATTCCCCGTTAATAAACAACCAACTGCTTTGCGTATGTTTCCGATGATCGTTCTACCTTCTTTTACTCCTTCAACGATTGAACCAAAATGATCCTTTTTCAAAATTAAATCAGCAGCTTCTTTCGTTACTTCTGTTCCGGTTTGCCCCATCGCAATACCGATATTCGCCTTTTTTATAGCCGGTGTATCATTTACACCATCTCCAGTCATCGCGACAATTTGACCATCAGCTTGGAATGCAGTTACAATTCGTAATTTGTGAGCCGGGGTCACACGCGCAAAAACAGATGTACTTTTTACAACTTCTTTTAATTCCTCATCTGTCATGTTATCAATTTCTAATCCCGTTAAAACACGATCTTCACGATTCCAAATTCCAGTTTGTTTCGCAATAGAAATCGCTGTAGTCGGATGATCTCCCGTAATCATTACTGGCTTCACACCTAACTCAATCGCTTCATGAATACTCTCTTCCACTTCAGGTTTCGGCGGATCAATCATACCGACTAATCCAACAAAAATAAGATCATCATTTTCGCCATTGTTGTACGCAAAACCTAATACTCGTAATGCTTGTTTTGCAAATTCTTCATTTTGTTGTAAAATAACTTCTTTTTGCTTATCACATAACGGATATATTTGCCCGTTATCTTGATACCATTTACAACGAGTAAGAATTGCCTCTACAGAACCTTTCGATAACTTATATAATTCTTCGTCGTTACTCTCTTTACAAACAACACTCATAATTTTCGTCTCTGAATCAAACGGTTCCTCATGATGGCGTTCAAATGACGCCATATTTTCATGCAGCACACCCGCTTTAGAAGCTAAACTTAATAAAGCTCCTTCAGTCGGATCACCTTTCACAACCCATAGGTCATCTTCCTGCTCTAATTTACTATTGTTACAAAGGACACCAATTTGAAGAATGCGAGCTAAATCAGGATTTTCTAGCGGCATACTTTCCGTTTCATGATAAATAGCCTCTTCTACATCCATATCTACAGCAGCAGCAACTTTAGATGAAGTTACATCCGCAATCGTCCCTACTGGTTCATACCCATTACCCGTTACACTCCATAAACGATTTGGCGTAGCAATTACTTTAACAGTCATTTCATTTTTCGTAAGAGTTCCCGTTTTATCAGAACAAATAACCGTCGTTCTACCAAGCGTTTCTAAACTTGAAAGCTTCCGAACGAGCGCATTTT
Organism: Bacillus hominis; assembly: GCF_018332515.1. Classification (GTDB taxonomy): domain Bacteria; phylum Bacillota; class Bacilli; order Bacillales; family Bacillaceae_G; genus Bacillus_A; species Bacillus_A hominis. The sequence continues at coordinate 3,188 of NZ_BOQD01000085.1, forward strand.
GCTTTTGCATACGGAATATACCCGCACTTAAAGCAATCGTAATCATAATTGGCAAGCCTTCTGGAACAGCAGAAGCAGTAAGAGCAACCGACGTCGTGATCATTTGCGTAATTGGCAGTCCCCTTAGTAGCCCCGCCATAAGTACAAGACCACCAGCTACAAATGCTCCTTTAATAAATGTTTTACTAATAGATGTCACCTTTTGCTGCAATGGCGTAGGCTCTGTTTCCTCCCCTTTCATTAAGGAAATCATATAGCCCATCTCTGTACGCATACCTGTTTCTACTACAATTGCTACCGCTTTACCACGTGTTACAGACGTCCCCATAAAGAGCATATTGTTTCGTTCTGCTAACGAACATTCTTCTGGCATAGCGTCCGCTTTCTTTTCAACTGGAAGTGACTCTCCCGTTAACATCGCTTCGTTAATTTCTAAGTTCCAAGAGTTAACAACGCGAAGATCAGCAGGTACGCGGTCTCCCGCTTCCAGGCAGACAATATCTCCAGGAACGAGTTCACTACTTGATATTTCTATTTCTGCTTCTTCTCGTATTACTTTACAAACAGGAGCTCGGAATTGATTTAAAGCCTCAACTACCTTTTCCGCCTTCCGCTCTTGAAGCGTCCCAATTATTGCATTTACAACGAGAATTGTCCCCATCGCTAATCCATCAAACCACCCACCAGATATAACAGATAATCCGGCTGCTCCGAGTAGAATAAGCGATGTAAATTCTTTAAATTGCCCCATAAACGATACAATCCAAGGAACTGACGGTTTCGGTTCAATTTGGTTCATTCCGTATTCTTCTTTTCGCATATTTACTTGTGCATCACTTAATCCATATTGCTTCTCAACTTGTAATCTATTCATCACTTTTTCTTGATTAAATGTATACCACGGAATTTGATCTTGTTTAGCAGGCATCACTTTTGGCTGAGAAGAATCCATTTCCGACAATTCTCCATAGGAAAATATCTTCTCACTCATTCTTTTCGCCCTAGATAAGAACGTTAACGATAAAGCATTGGCAAATAAGGCAATTACAGGTGCTGTGAATATAGACCAAACTGCTAACATCTCTCCCACCACATTCCACACTTTCGCTGCGCGGAAATGCTCATTCACCAACTTATTGATTCGGTTTGCATACGCTGTAGATTGTGGGATATTTTTTATTTCTTCAAACGGTATAGACGGAAAATCATTATTATGATCCGATGCAAATAATACCTCTTCTCCACTTGAGCGAAGCAATTTCACCCGTTTGGCAGCATCCCCCTGCTGCCAGCTATCATCCACGCCATAATGAGAAAGAATGTTACGATTTACATGTAAACTATTTTGCAAAACGCCTATACTCCACTTATTTTCACGTAATCCATTTACTACTTCTTTGAATTCAGGAATAATAGTAACCTTCGATCCAACTAATAGACCGAGGCATTTTTTATTTTTAGCGACGAACTGCACTTGAAAACCTTCTTTTTCAAGTCTCTTCACTTCCAGCTCATACGCACTTATATCTACACCATTTCGCTCGGCAAAATCTTTACTTCCGAAAAAGGAAGTTATCCCTTGGATTTCACCTTTTATCCCTTCATTCTCTATTTGAACTTCAAACGCTCTTCTTAACGTCCTTCCAGTTTGCGCCGCCCGTTGCACGACTTCTTCTTTCCATACATGCTCACTTTTCTCAATAAGAGAAGCGGCTGTGCACCAAAATTGCCCTTCATTTTCATCTTGTGAAATACAACTCATCCCCTCTGCTGAGGACTGGAATATACGAGATGTATCATCCAATACTATCGTTTTTGTTCGAGACAATTGTGATAACGACCCACCACTTGGAATGACATATCCTCTTTCTCTTGCAACGAGGTCACCTTGTCGCCACGCATATTCTGCCGATGAGACAGCCGGTTTCGGATTAGCCGCTAATAAAACTGCCATTCCGCGTAAAGGATTTCTAGTGAAAGCCCAAGTTGCTCCACCAAAAATCATTCCCCATTTTGATTGTTTTTCACTATACGCTTTAATCTCTGGAGAAAGGAGATTTTCTTTATACGCTTCATTTTCTTCGTTTATGTTTGCTTGACTACGCTTCCAGTTTAAGTAGTTTAATAGACTAAGACCGGCAAGCACGACAATATTCTCCCGTGCGAGCGCAAGTGCAAGTGTTCCTACACCAAGTACTAGATCAGAATTCACCTTTTTGCTAGCAACCATTTTTTTGAATCCTCGTTTAAGGAACGGATAACCCGTCACAACAGATAAAGCTCCGGATACATAAAAAAGACCAGGACTTCTAGCTAAGGCAGATCTACCCATAAATAATTGTTTTATGCCGAAAGCACCTAACCCAACAACCGAAAGTGCTAACGGTAACGGAACACCGTCATCTTTTTTTCTCTGAACAGTGTCATTATTACGAGAAATTACACTAGATGAATAATCTATTAATTCCTTCTTTTCTTCACTGCTATTATGACTATTCTTTTTTCTATTGACCACTTGTGCTTCTATAAGTTGAATTATTTTGCAAATGTTATGTAGAGAGGTCTTGTTGATATCGTAAGTAATAAGGGCTCTTCCTGTAGAAATTGAGGGACTTACTTGATAAATACCTTCCGCTTGACTAAATCGGTCTAATATCAAGTTCGCCATGTTCTTGTTGTGTTTTAACTTATAAATTTCAATTCGAATTCTTCCAGGTAACGATCGTATAAATCTCGTTTTTAATGATTTACTTTGCATCCCCATCCTCCTTATCGTCTTGAAGGAAGTAAAAAGCTGCATTACTCATGGAGTGATTAAGGAGTGACAGGCAGATTTTCATAATCTATATTTTGCTCAGAATGATACGCATTTACACGAGAAACCCATTTTTCCTGGAATTTAGAAATTGTATTTGGAACAGCTTCGACCGCTCCTATAATTGGTGATACTGTTTTCACAGCTACTTTACGTGCCGCTTCTTTCACTTTCGGCAAAGCCTCTTCCATTTCCGAACCCGCACTTTGAATTTGTTCTTTCGCACCAAGAAAGGCCGATACTGTTTTTACTGCAAGCTTTCGCAATCCCTTTCTCGCTTTTGGTGATGCCAGTATAACCGCCGCTACCCCAACCGCTATACCGATTGGAGATTTCATAAATCGAAACATGCACATTTCTCCTCACTTAAATTTATTTCGAATCCTTAAACCAAACAACCCATATACAATTAAGTAACCTTGTAAACCATTTCATCACATCCCTTATTTTGTAAAAAGCATATAAAGAGTATATATTTTTGTTTGTATTATTTCAACAATTTATTAGTTTTTTGTAAATTTTATGTTAATTCAGAAAACAACTTTGTAAATACTCCTATTTCTATGTAATGGTATAAGTAATATATTCCATAATCTTTTCTTACTCAATTGTTGAGATTTTGTTGAGAATTCATTTTGTATTTTTACAAATTACAAACTAGGACATGCACTTTTACGAAACAACTTTTATATACTATAAAAAAACACTATAAGGAGTGATTTTCATGAGCTTATCCTACTGGAAATACGCTATCCTCAATCACATCACTGTAAATTTCCGCACCTTCTTATTCAATATTACTGTCGCTATTTTAGGCGAAATCGCACTCTTTCTTGTCCTAAGTTTTATTCCAAAAAGACTTCATAAATTTTTCGCATAAAAAGCCTGAGTTCCTATTGATGTAGAACTCAGGCCACTTAGTTTTATTAAATAAAAGGAAATTATTACTTTTATCGTTTTTGCTATATATCGAAATTGATACATATAATTTATTCGCATTTGCGCTCGTGTATACCCCATCTAGTATTACAGAAAATATATCAACGATTTTTTAATATATCGATCGTTTCCTTCTATTATATCGACTTTTCGACACAACATATCGATTTATCTGCACAATTCGACGTAACTCAAACGAGAAATACATCTGCATAACTTATGAATCACCGTACTTACTTTTATACATCATGTAAAATATATTTTACACAAAAAGACGACCGGAAATTCTTCCAGTCGTCTTTTCCTATTTACTTCGGAGCATTCCCTACATATTGCGAAATATCTACATTTAACGCCCCAGCTAAACGCATTCCGTAGTCATGATCTGCACGGAAGAAGTTACAAACAGCTAATAATTTCGTGCGTTCATTTACGTCTTTTAGATCATTTGTTAAATTTGCAATTAAGTTATCTTGCTCTTCTTTAGAGAATGAACGATAACGCTCACCCGCTTGCTTGAAGTCATTTGGTTTCTCGATTTTTTCACGAGATACATAGCCTTCTACTTTCATAGTTGAATCGCGGTAAGTTGGGTCTTCAACTGGATTTTCTGTATGACGGCTCGGTTCGTAGTTTACTGTAGATGGGTTTTGATTCATTTGCATCGCACCATCACGTTGTTGGTTATGAACAGCTGCGTACGGGCAGTTTACAGGAATTTGTAAATAGTTTGCACCAAGACGGTAACGCTGTGTATCCGGGTAAGAGAATAGACGTCCTTGTAATAATTTATCTTCAGATGGTTCAATACCATTTACAGTTGCACTTGGAGTAAACGCCGCTTGTTCTACTTCCGCGAAGAAATTTTTCGGATTACGATTTAACGTCATTGTCCCTACTTCAATTAACGGGAAACGATCTTCTGGCCATACTTTCGTTGGATCTAGTGGATCGAAATCTAAAGAATCCGTTTCATCTAGTTGCATTACTTGTACGTGTAAATCCCATTTCGGATAGTTTCCTTTTTCGATTGCATCGAATAAGTCACGAGTTGCATGATTGAAATCTTTACCTTGTACTTCTTGCACTTCTTTCGCACTTAAATTACGTACACCTTGCTGTGGTTTCCAGTGGTATTTAATGTAAACAATTTTACCTTCTGCATTAATCCATTTAAATGAATGTACGCCGAAACCTTCCATTTCACGGTAGTTTGCCGGTGTACCATAATCAGAAAATACCCACGTCATCATATGTGTAGATTCTGGAGTTAACGTCATGAAATCCCAGTAACGATCTGGCGTTTGAACATTTGTATCAGGTGCTGGTTTTAAAGAATGCACCATGTCGGGGAATTTAATTGCGTCACGAATGAAGAAAACTGGTAAATGGTTACCTACGATATCGTAATTTCCTTCTTCTGTATAGAATTTAACAGCGAACCCGCGCGGGTCACGAGCTGTTTCCGGAGAACCTTGACCATGAATAACCGTTGAGAAACGAACGAATACAGGTGTTTCAGTTCCTTCATTTTGTAAAAACGCTGCTTTCGTATATTGCTTCATGCTGTTTTTCGTTACGAATACACCGTGAGCACCTGCACCACGTGCATGCACAACACGCTCAGGAATACGTTCACGATCAAAGTGAGCAAGTTTTTCTACTAAATGATAGTCTTCTAACAATACTGGTCCACGGCGACCAGCTGTACGAGAGTTTTGGTTATCTCCAACTGGAGCACCTTGGTTTGTTGTTAAGCGATTATTTGGATTCATCAGGGGGATCCTCCTCTTTCTTTCGTAGTAATTATTATTTATTTAAAATTATTATAAACTAATTATTATTCAAAACTAAATCCTTGTCAACTATTCCCTTCATTTTTTCGGAAAAAATTTCAGCTAAACAATCAATACATACAGATTGTGAATTGGGCATATTTGGTCTAAAATATGCGGCATTTCATTCATAATCATTGTCATATAAAGTAAAACTTTAATCAGTGGGGGGACGTTCATCCCCCACTGATTATTAGCCCTCACTCATCGGGCATTTACAGGCAGCAGGGCTTCCACCTAACTTCTTTGCTCCAACTGAATTTTGAGGTGGCAGTTTTACTGCCCACAAATAGTGGGATAAAACTTCTAAATGAGGCAATGTGCTTTAAACCTAAGTAACAAACAAATTCATACTCTGTAAACATTTTATTCATTGAATCTGTTAATTTATGCGCCTGCTCTTTCGTTATTTTCGCAATTGGTGAAATTCCACCAATTGCTTTATAACACCAAATTAAATCTTGGAGTGCTTCTTCAGACGGCTTACGCCCGTGACGAATGTGAGTATACTACGCCTCTACATCCTCTAACGACTTCGGTGTTCCATAAGCCATTATGAGTAAACCTATTTTTTCTTTGTCATCTATGTAACACCTCAATCTTGAAAATGAGAATCTTTTTCAAGAACATTCGTTTCCAAGTATAACAAGTAATAATAAGTACGTCAAAATAATAATTCTAAATAAGTATTATTTATAATATGATTTTTAATTCTATTTGACAATGTATTTAATAAGAAAAGCGGCTCACACAAATGTAAGCCGCCCTTCCCTATTCTTTAATATTTACCCCATATTCTTTAAACCAAACATGAATTTGCGCTAAATGAGCTAAAAGTTGTGGCCCTGTCATTAATTGACCGAACCAAGGCGTTTGGAATGCACTTCCGCCTGATTGAATGATTCCACTAAGTTGCTCTTTATCGAACAATTCATGCAAAATTGAGCCTTTATCCGTTAATAAATCTTGTAGCCATACCGTTACTGCTTTCGTATAGTGCGGATTATGCGTTTTCGGATACGGGCTTTTCTTTCTATACAATATATCATTTGGAAGCAATCCTTCTAATGCCTTACGCAATAGACCTTTTTCGCGGTTTTTATACATTTTCATTTCCCAAGGAATATTCCACGCATATTCGACAAGTCGGTGGTCCGCAAATGGAACGCGTACTTCTAAACTTGCCCCCATACTCATACGATCTTTTCTGTCTAATAACGTTGTCATAAACCATACCATGTTTAAATAAAATAATTGTCGTCTCTTCGCTTCTAATGGGCTTTCTCCCTCTAAAATAGGAACTTCTTGAATCGATTCTTCATAGCGTTGTTGCACATATTGTTGTAAATTTAATTTATTTCTCCATTCTTTCTTTAGAAGTTGTTCACGCGCTTCTGTAGAACGCATCCACGGAAATGCACTTGACTGTAAATCATCTTCTCTATAAAACCACGGATAACCACCGAATATTTCATCTGCACATTCTCCAGATAATCCGACGACAAAATCTTGTTTTATTTCACGGCAAAACCATAATAATGACGAATCAATATCTGCCATACCAGGCAAATCACGAACGAGTACTGCTTCTGTTAAATACTGTGCTAGTTGTTCATTAGAAATGACGCAGCGATGGTGGATTGTTTGAAATGTCTCTGTCATTAAATTAATAAATGGAGCATCTGAATTCGGCTGAAACGCATTCGCTTTAAAGTATTTTTCGTTATCTTCATAGTCAACAGAATACGTGTGTAATTGCCCTTTTCCTGATCTTTCATACTCTTTTGCAGCTATTGCTGTTATAGCACTTGAATCTACACCGCCTGATAAAAAAGTGCATAGTGGTACGTCAGAAACTAATTGTCTCGTAATCGCATCTTGTAATAAAAAACGAGTTTTCTCTACTGTTTCTTCAAATGAATCTTCATGTTTTTTACTTTCCACATTCCAATATCTCCATATGCATAAACCGTCTTTTGAGAACGTCATTGCATGACCCGGGCGCAGTTCTTGAATACCAGCATATATACCGTGCCCAGGAGTTCTAGATGGTCCGAGGCCGAATATTTCTGACAAACCTTCTAACGATACTTCCGCCTTCACATCTGGATGCGCCAGTATCGCTTTTAACTCTGAACCAAATAATAATCGTCCGCTATCATATTTATAAAAAAGCGGTTTTACACCTAATCGATCTCTTGCAATAAACACTTGCTCTTTCTGTTCATCCCATACTGCAAACGCATATATACCGTTTAAATGATCGACACATTCCTCTTTCCATTCGATATAAGAGGCCAATAGTACTTCTGTATCGGAATGCCCTTTAAATGTATAACCTCTTCTTAATAACTCTTTGCGAATATCTTCTGTATTGTAGAGCTCTCCGTTATAGCAAATCGCATAACTAGTTTCATCTTTCAAACAAGTCATCGGTTGTTTACCACCTTCAGGATCTACAACGATTAACCGTTTATGCCCAAATGCAACGTTCCCTTTAATCCAAACTTTATTATCATCTGGACCGCGTTTCGCTAGCGTTTCCGCCATCTTCGTCACGATGTCCCTTTCCCCTTCTAATGAGCGCTTATAATCCACCCATCCTGTAATCCCGCACATAAGAATCATCCTTCCTAATCTAATATCTGTTTCTGAACGTGCAGTAATCCCCACCCTATGAGTGCGGATACATAAAAATAACAAACTTGACGATAACTAACTATTCATATATGGAATAGCAGTTTCACAGTGTAAAGCGTGTTTTATTGTATGCCCACCTCTCTTTAGGTGTGTCTAGGTTATAAAGAACGTACGAACTGTCCATAACAAGAATAACTACTTTTCATAAAGGAGAAATCATGCATGATACAACGTAAACATATTTTATATAATCAGCCTCGCGCTCATACAGTCGGTAATGTAGAATATATAAACAATGAATGGGTATTCTTTGATGATGAAAATGATGAAGCATTTTTATTAGAAGATATTATCCAAGATGGATTTGAACTTTTGTATAACAACAATTGGCTACCAGCTCGTTTTTATGAACAAGACATATTGCAAATTGCAAATGAACAGCATTCTCTCCAAAACGGGGAAATGATACGAATTCGAAAAAAATTACTTCTTAGCTATAATGAATGGCTTGAGGAGTTACCTGACTCTGTCTTTACATTATTAACCGAATCATTGCAATCGCTTCATTACTCTTTATATGATTGCATGTATTGTCATAATTATTTATCCTTCTTACCGAAAGAGGAAGCATGCGAAGGAGTAAATATTCTTTTGTTCGATAACGAAGAAATGATTTGCACATTGCAGCACCATTTCGTTCGTCACGCTACATCAAATAAAAACATGTTCCGTTTTACGAAAGTAAACGGAGAAGAGCTGCATATCGATGCGACATAAAATAAAAAAACCACCTTATCTCCCAAACATTTGAGATCATAAGGTGGTTTTATTTTTAATTAAAATACTTTCCAGCCAATTGGTAATTTCAAACCAAGATAAAATACCGCTACAAGCGCGATAACAAATAATCCCCAAAATGCCCCTGTTGCCTTGTTTTTGCTCATTTTCACAAGAATCATTTCCATGCCGCCGATAACTAAAATACCTGCTAGCATTTTCATACCGTACCACATGTGCATGCTACCTGTTGCTGTTTTCACAATACTCATGTACAACATGAATCCTGTCACAATAATGATGATATACATTAGGCGAAGCCCCATATGTACACCTTTACCTTTTCTTCCTGCCGAATAAAGTGAATACGCTACGAAGAATAAAATTAATCCTAACGCCCATGCTGTAATATGCATATGTACCATCGTATCCCTGCCTCCTCTTTTCACACTTTTTCACTCTATATGATAACATGTTCATTTATTTTCAGGAAATGTTTCGCTTTTTTACATTTAAATGCTATAATATTTAGAGTATTTACAAACTTCTTGTAATAACAAAAGGGGGACCAATCATGATTCAAACTAAGGATATTATCGAACTTACAGACACATACGGAGCAAATAACTACCATCCACTTCCAATCGTTATTTCTAAAGCAGAAGGCGTTTGGGTAGAAGATCCTGAAGGAAACCGCTATATGGACTTACTAAGTGCATATTCTGCAGTAAACCAAGGTCATCGTCATCCAAAAATCATTAACGCTTTAATTGACCAAGCTAATCGAGTTACGTTAACTTCTCGTGCTTTCCATAGCGATCAATTAGGTCCTTGGTACGAAAAAGTTGCGAAACTAACAAATAAAAATATGGTACTTCCTATGAATACAGGCGCAGAGGCTGTTGAAACTGCAATTAAAACAGCTCGTCGCTGGGCTTACGATGTGAAAAAGGTAGAGGCAAACCGTGCAGAAATCATCGTTTGTGAAGATAACTTCCACGGACGTACAATGGGTGCTGTTTCTATGTCATCAAACGAAGAGTACAAGCGTGGCTTCGGTCCAATGCTTCCTGGCATTATTGTAATTCCTTACGGTGATTTAGAAGCTTTAAAAGCTGCGATTACACCAAATACAGCTGCATTCATTTTAGAGCCAATTCAAGGTGAAGCAGGAATTAACATCCCACCAGCTGGTTTCTTAAAAGAAGCTTTTGAAGTATGTAAAAAAGAAAACGTTTTATTCGTAGCAGATGAAATCCAAACAGGCTTAGGCCGTACTGGTAAAGTATTTGCTTGCGACTGGGACAATGTAACTCCTGACATGTACATACTTGGTAAAGCACTTGGTGGCGGCGTATTCCCAATCTCTTGTGTTGCAGCAAACAGCGACATTTTAGGCGTATTCGAGCCAGGTTCTCACGGTTCTACATTTGGTGGTAATCCACTTGCATGTGCTGTTTCTATCGCAGCTCTTGAAGTATTAGAAGAAGAAAAATTAACAGAGCGTTCTCTTCAATTAGGAGAAAAGCTAGTTGGGCAATTAAAAGAAATTGATAACCCAATGATTACTGACATTCGTGGTAAAGGTTTATTCATCGGTATCGAATTAAACGAGCCAGCTCGTCCTTACTGTGAACAACTAAAAGCAGCTGGGCTATTATGTAAAGAAACACACGAAAACGTAATTCGTATTGCACCACCTCTAGTAATCTCTGAAGAAGATTTAGAGTGGGCATTCCAAAAAATTAAAGCTGTACTATCTTAATAATAGTGAGGTTGTCCTAAAATATAGGACAACCTCTTTCTTTTTTTAGTAATTTACCTTAAAATAAAATTGAATATTCTGTTTTCTGTAAAAAGGGGGTAACTGTATGCTGTTGAAATACGGTAAACACATTAACTATTTAGCTACAATTTTTATTTCTATTACATTCATCGGCTTCATATTATCTACAACGTTACTCAATCACTATTCAACTCCTAATACATTCACACTACTTAAAACATCATTTTGGACTGCTGTTTTCCTTACAATTATCGGTTTTGGCCGCGAGAGAAGCACCCTTGCAGTTATGCTAATTGGAATTTGCACTTTAGCATTAATCGGATTGTATATTTTCGCCATTATAGATTACTCCGTTAATCCACGCCCATAGAAAAGAGCTATCTTTTCACAAGATAGCTCTTTTTTCATTTCACTATATTTCTTAGCGTACCAATTCCCTCTACTGTAATAACAACTTCATCACCAGCATGCAAAAACTTCGGTGGTGTAAAACCTTTACCAACACCAGCTGGTGTCCCTGTTGCAATGATATCTCCTGGCTCTAATGTCATGCCTTTACTTATAGTTGAAATAATTTCTTCTACTGAAAAAATCATTTCTCTCGTATTTGAAGTTTGCCTTACTTCTCCATTTATCACTGTTTCAATGTGTAATTCATTCGGCGTTCTAACCATCGATTTATGAATTAAATACGGTCCCATCGGACAAAATGTATCGAAACTTTTCCCTAGGAAAAATTGTTTATGTTTCCTTTGAATATCCCGAGCAGTTACATCATTTATAACTGTATATCCAAAAACATGGTCAAGAGCTTTTTCTATTTTTATTTGTTTCCCTCGCTTACCAATAACGATCGCTAGTTCTCCTTCATAGTCTAGTTCATTCGTTGCGTGAGGGTGACCATTAATTTGCTCATCAATTCCGATCACTGTTGTTGGCGCTTTTGTAAAGATCATTATATTTTCAGGGATCGACTCTACTCCGCCCATTTCTACCGCATGCTCACGATAGTTCTTTCCAACACAAAGAATATTTTTTCTCGGCCTTGGAATCGGTGCTAATATTTTCACCTCTGCTAACGGATAATACGCCACTCCCGCATTTCCCTTCGCCCAATTTACAATATCGCACACTTTCTCAAGACATTCGCTTCCTCTTTCAATACACTCTAACATGGTAATTGGGATAGTAACCTTTTCCCCTTTTTGTCTTTGCGCTTCTCTTAAATGTAATACTTTTTCTTCCTCTTCATCCACAATACCTACAAATACCTTTTCTTCTTTCTTCGCCGTTACAAAACGCAACATTTCCACTCTCCATCCTAAAACTCATACCCTTTAATTGTATTCGCATCCTTAAGAAAAAAACCTTCTTATACACGCTAATTTTTACAATATTCAACCATTCTTATATTCGTTCCTCATCCGTTATTTGACATAAAATGTAGAAATTATACTTTTTTTAGCGAAGATGTTTCTTTTTTATGTAATTTTTGTATAATATGTACTAAATATATACATAAAAATTTATTGAGAGATGGAGCCGATTTCAATGTTTGAGCAAGCTATCGAAAAAAAACGCGAAAAAATGATCTATTTTGCTGAACGCTACGGAATGACTTCTCAAAAAACAGTGGATTGTAGCCAAGAACTGGACAGGCTCTTAAATGTTGTTTGGCATATACACACAGATTGCACGCACACTCAAATGTTCGAAACACATACGCAATAGCGTATGTGTTTCTTTTATTTCAAAAAAATACACATTTTATTGAAAACGCCCATACAATAGTAGAAAAGAAAATTTTAAAAACGAAAGGTGTTTTGTATGCCAGCTATGGTCGGACATATTCGTATCGTTAATATTGGATCAAGTGGTATTTTTCATATTGGAGATGTATTTGCGATTAGGCCTATTAGTTATTCACGTGCTTTTGCCGGAGCCGGTTCATTTAATGTTGGGGATAATATTTCTGTCTACAATTATCAAAGCTCAACGACTGTCAATGATTCAGATGTAATCGATCAAGCAATAATTGGTTCGAACTAAAGGAGGCGATTGCATTGAATTTTTATGTGAACCAAAGTATCATCATTAACAGCATTAAAATCGATAGCATTACGACCTCTTCCGTTTTTCAAATTGGAACTGCAGGTAGTATTAAGGCTCTATCTAAATTCTCAAATAGCGGTGGATTTACAGCACCTCTTCGCCCTTTGAATGCGAAAGGACAAATTATTTCCATAAAGCCTTTCAACTAGTTCTTCTTAGGCCATCCTTATCATAAATATATAGCAGTAATATACCCTCCCTATTGAAAAGGAGGTTTCACAAAATGAATCAAGATATATACACTTACCTAAACCAACTTCAGCAAGCTCTTCAAATACAGCAGCAAACTATTCTAAATCTTGAAGAACAAGTTCGCCTACTACAAGAAGAGCTTAATGAGTTAAAAAGTCGTCCCTCCTCTTCCATAGGAAAAGTGGAATATAAATTCGATCAATTAAAAGTAGAAAATTTAAACGGCACTTTAAATATTGGCTTGAATCCATTTTCAACAAAAGGGCAACAGATTGAAGATTTTCAAGTAGATACAGAAACATTAAAAGTAAATCCTGAAACAGAAACAAATCCAGACTTTTATCAAGGTATCCTTCAAGAAATGCATCGCTATTTAGATGAAGAAGCATATAGTCGAATTCTCCATTTTGAACAAGAAGAGAGAACGCCGCTTGATGAGATGTATCGACAAATGATGGTGGATGACATAAAAAAACAGATGGAACATAGACTTCCGTATTATTTATCACAAGTTCAATCGTATGAGGGTATTTCCACAGATCCCGATTATTTACGAGACGTCATTATTCAAGCGATGAAACAAGATATTGACAAAGCCTTCCTTTCCTTTATTCAACACATACCAGGCAATTTCCGAAAGGAGTAAGTATGTATGAATTTAAATGTTGTGAACCGCGAGTTAAAAGTAGGACAGATTAAAATGAACGGGGTTTCTTCTTCCGCATTATTTTTAATTGGAGATGCTAACCTTCTCATCCTTTCTGCTATTCTTGATACGCCATTCGAATCCGTTACAGAGGGGCCATTTGTACCATTAGTAACAGCTGTCCCTACGACTCCAGGTTGAGGAGACTCAAAATTATGTTACATCATGTTTCAGTTGTCCAAAATGTTTCTATTATTTCTTTGGGGATTGCTGCAGTATTTCAAGTTGGTGATGCAAATCAAATGGAATTAAAAAGCAGGGCGCTTTTGGTTCATCGGGAAATTCCTTGTTATTTAAAAGGAGAAGGTCGCTTAGATGCTTTTGAAATTTTCACAGATGAACACATTACTATTCCAAAGCGAACCACAGATGTAAGAATGAATATTGTAAATGAGTGCCCTTTTATTGAAGTAAATGATGTTCACTTGCGGACACTTTTAAATTCTGGTTGCTTTCAAATTGGAAATGTTGATTATGCTTTTAATAACTCTCGTATTATGCAAATCCGCCAATACATTACTGATGAACCTTCCAATAAATAATTCATATAGTAATTAAAAAGCTTAGTAAAGTAGGTGGATGGTATGCCTTCGATTGTAGGAAATCTTGTCGTTCAAAACAGTAACGGCTCTTTCAACTTAGGAGATTTTTATAACGTGTCTCCGAAAGAAAATACGAAAGCTTATAACGGATCTGGGGCTTCCAATGTCGGATTTGTCGTCAATACTTTTAGCGGCGTTAGCGCAACAAATACATTCGATTCGGACGTAGCAGACCAAGATCAAATTGGAACAGCGTAAAAAAACAGCCTTAGCTCTATTTTGTGTAGAGCTAAGGCTGTTTCTTCTATTAAAAATAATTTTAATATAGCATTCTTCCTTCTTTATATGCATTTTGATATGTCTCATCATTTATCTGTGTAACATCAGTATGGAACAGTTCCTCCCTAACAGCATCGAATAACTCCTTACATATGTTAGGAAATTCACTTTCCCATCTTTCTCTTTCATCCAACTCCATCAGTGATCCAACAATAACAAGATAAATATTCGGAAATTGCCTCTCAATCTTAGGAGCGTACTTTAGAAATCCCTTTAAATACATATCAAAATGATGACAATCATACTCCTGAGTGCCTGTATAAAATGGAAACCCACTTTCATCTTCCCACTCTAGGAGAATTCCCCAAAATGCTAACAATGAACCTGATCGATATCTCAATTTACTATCATTAAAGTGTTTATAATAAGGGTATAACAATCTATCGCACCAATCTAAATCGATTATACCACCCATGTCTTTTATTTCATTACGTAATAAATCTAATTTCTCTTTAATGGGATCCATTCACATTCCCCTTCAATTGTTTATTTCCACACAGATATATACCTCTTATGATATTTACCCTCTTTATAAAATGAAAATAAATTTATTATATTTTAAAAGTTCAAACAAGTACAACCCCGTTCTAAATTTAGGACGGGGTTAAAATTTAGTTGTTTAATTTTCGATATAAGATACTTCACTGTACTCAAAATATAACAATAAAATCGTTTAAAAATCTAAGGCTCATTCAACAATAGCACCCTTTAATGGAATAAATTAAATTATGAACGAGCCCTAAAAACACAATCACTTATTTCTTATTGAACTAAAGCCCCTTTGGTTCAATAAGAAATGATGGCACCCCTTATGATAGTATCTATCGTACTTGATCTCCTATTGAAAAATATTAATGGGGATAGGAGGATTAAATGAAATTAAAATAACATACTTTTTCAATTACTAGAGAGAATTCATAAAATCAATCACGATTTTTCAGCTTATGCATCGAAAGTATTTTTCTTTAATGTTAGTGTTACTTTACCTAATTTAACGACTCCCACAATTATAAAAAGCAAAGGTATTAAAAATAAGAGATGCCCTATTCCTGGAGCAAATAATGTTACCGTAGACAAAGGACCAAATAATTTAGGAAATCCAATTAAAATAATCAATGGCAGCAGCCAGTTAAATATTAATATAGACAACCCATTTAGAATCCTACGGAATGTTGTTACTTTACGATTTTTAGGTTTAAAAATTCTGTAAGCTGAACAAACAATTAAAGCAACTATTGCCAGTAAAATCAAATCAATAATTACATATTTCATAAATGGATTGCTATCAGATATAGAAGGTTCTTCATTATGTACCAGCTTGTTTATCCCGCTTATGATGGCATCATATTCATTAAGATTAAGATAATCCATTGAGTTGATCTGCAAGCTGATGCCATACTCCCCATCTAACACAACTTTTGAGTATGTATTTTCTGTCCATCCATTATGGGAGATTCCTTCATTATTCACTTCCCATCCCATTGCATAGTAGGTATCATTCCCCATGAGTGCTGATGGATGATGCATTGTGGTCATTGCATTCGCTGATAAAATACTTTTTCCTTTAAATTCTCCCTGATTCAATTGTACGATCATATAATTTGCCATATCTTCCGCACTGGAAATAAGGTAACCTGAAGAAACAGTTCCTTCATGGATTAATTGCTTTGTCGGCACCTTTAATCCAAATACAGTTTGGTATCCAGTCGCAATTGCATTGTTTGTATCATCTTTTGGATTAACATAACTATTGTTCATTTCAAGCGGCTTGAATATGAATTCATTGATATACTCTTTATACGATTTATTCGTAACCTCCTCGATGACTAAACCTAAAATGTTATAATTTAAATTCGAGTATTGATATTGTTCGCCCACAGAATATGTCAATTCTGTATTTGCCAAGCTTTTAATATGTTCTTTTAATGTTTTATTCCCTTGTGATATAGATACTTGACCATCATTTGTAGAAAGACCGCTTGTATGATTCAGTAAATGTTGAATGGTGATTTTTGCAGATGCTCCTTCATCTGCAATTTGAAACCAAGGTATGTAGGATTGCACCGGTTCTTCTAGGGAGATTTTTCCTTGTTCCACTAACTGCATAATGGCAAGAGCCGTGAACGATTTAGTAGTCGAACCAAGAACAATTGGCGTTTGCGATGTCATTTTTGTCCCATCTGGATTTGAAATACCATATCCTTGTATATATTCCACTTTATCTCCCTTTACGATAGCCAATGATGCACCAGGAATGTTCAGTCTCTCTATCTCATTTGTCATAAACTGATCAATCTTAGAAATATCAAGACTACCATTTGTAGATTCGTTATCGTTTGCAAATACAACTCCGTTAACACTTATCATTATCATTAGTATGGCAATTACGAACATTTTGCCTATTGCAGATTGTCTTTTCCTCATAACCGGTTTTTCTCTGATTTCATTCCCGCATGTAGAACATTTAAGTTTTTCTTGCTTAACAAATTTTATCATTTCAGTCTCCTTGTCTCCCCTGTTATCTGAATACCTACACTCATATAAACTACTTCTATGTTCAACCAAAAAAATTAACTACAATTTTATTAAGACAATCCTTCACAAATCCCACACTAATATTAACATAAATATCCAATTGGATTTGCGATTCTTATTCCATTAAATGGCCCGATTGTTGAATAACATGACTGGCGTTTTTTAAACAACTTTATTATGTTTTAAACGACTTTATTGTAAATTAAACAACTTTATTATCTCTGTACAGCGGTTTTTATTATATTCTTAATTATGTATTAGAAATTGCATTATTTCTTCTTTATGCTTTAAGTCATGCTGAATGAGTGATGAAAAATAATTATTTAGCCTCACTTTTTTTGTACCAAATTGAAATTCATTATTGAAATTATGAGCAGGAATTCGCTCAATTTGCCCTACTAATTTTTCACGAGTAAAACTAAATTGATCTAATAGTCTTTCTTTTGAAATACCTGATCTTGCATATATAATTGCACTCTTATTCATTTCCTCTACATCTGTTGGAACATGAGGTACTGATTGTGCACTAAGAAAATAAGGAATTCGATACTTCATTACAAACTCGTCCCAAATGATAAAATGTGAAATTACATCCGCACTTGCCCACGAACCATTTTTAAATGATTGAAACCATATATCATCAGGTACTCCCTTCAACGTTTGGCACCATTCTATTAAATTTAATTTTGCTTCCAAAATATTTTCTTTCTTCATTTTTCATTCCTTTCTCGCACTTATAATTCATTCATATTAATACCTTCTAGAAATTGTATAAAAAGCCTCCATATTTACATGGATAAGCAACAATACAGTCATTCATTTCGTATATTATTTCAAAAAGGAGTGATCCCCCTATGCATTGGCAGCAAAAAGTACCATACTTAATCGGTCGCCCTGTTGGTATTTCTCTCATTAATGGGCAAGGGACTTCCGGCGTTTTATGCGACGTACAAAATAATCAATTATTTGTTTACGAATATCTTTATCAAGCTCAATTCGCGATGAAACATTATGACCTTAGACAAATTCAAGATATACACGCATTTCCAAATTGTCCGCACCAAAATCCTTTGTATTAAAAAACAGGAACGGCTTTATTGCCATTCCTGTTTCCATTGTTCATACATTATTTTTCAGAGTAAAACTTCTGCACCGCTTCATCAAAGTAAATCCAACCTTTCCACCCTAAATGAATTGTATCTTTTAAGAAATACTTATCATATTCATGGCTAGAAAAATCGACTACTGGGTATCCTGCTTTCTCGACTTGATCGCGAACCTTATTATAATACACATCACGACGTTCTTTCGGGAAACCAGCGTAATCATACCACGGCCCGTTTACAGGCACAGAAATAAAGAGTGGTTTTACATTTTTTTCTTTGAAAAGATCTAAAACAATTTGTAAGTCATCATATTCTGGTGAATCATCATACGATTCATTTGCTCTAAAGTTTTTTAGACCTTTTAATTTTTTCTTGAAATTATGTTTATAGTAATACGGATTTTCAATTCCGAATGTATTTGTTGTAGATTCCGCTTTACCTTCTTGTTCCGCTTGTTTACGTGCATCTTCCCAAGAAAGTGAACGTAGTCCCGTATTTGTTTTCTCTTTCATCGGTTCGATCTTAAATAGAGAATTAAATAAATCTCTATGATCTAAAATATTCCGGTACATATATGCTAGCGGTTTAGCTAGTCCAGCTTTTATATTATGTTTCGTATCGTTATACACAATACTTTCTAGTGAGCTACTTAATATCGCATCCTTACGAACCACTTTATAATCTAGTAAACGTTTCGCAATTTTTTTCTTCATTTCAGGATTTATTTCGTCATTAAAAATAAAATGATATGCTTGTTGTTTAGAGAAATTATTTGTAAAATCCCCTTGTGATACACCCGTTTTTGTAAACCATTGTGGTGAAAGAACAAAGACTACTTTTTTACCTTCTAACTCATCCATTGTTGACGTCATGTTTAAAATATGAGCCAAACTTTGCGTACCACCAGTCCCTATCAAAAATGGAGTAAAACCTGCCGGATTTACTTTAAAATAATTAGATGGATGATATGCATCCATTCGTAAAAATTCTGATGAACCATACATCGGTAAATACTGCGAATTCTCTAACATTTTTTGCTGTAAGAAAACACTTTGCAATTTTTCTTTTTGCAAGGAAGTTGCTGCATCTTCTACCTTTTTATCACTTATTAGTGATACTAAACTCTTAGAGGGAATAAGCAATACAATGAAAAAAAGTGCGCAGGCTAAAATAAGTGGTCCGAAGGCATGCTTCATCTTCATCGGTTATTCCTCTTTCTATTACGAATAAATTGTAACCCTTGTTTTTGACACGTCATCATTTTTCTCCTTCTTCTCTATACATGTTCCATTCTATTTATCTATTATATACATGTATGTATTTCCTTCCTTGTTCT
>NZ_BOQD01000086.1 GCF_018332515.1 Bacillus hominis
CGTTAATGCGGGATAAAGTTCAAATTTAGTTTTTCAACCAAGAAGAAGTCAATATTATAATTGGCTTCTTTCTTTTATATGAATGAATATTTACAATAGTTAGAAAAATAAACTATAATGAAAAGAGGTTTTACTTTTTTTTAGAAAAGGAGGGAGATGGCATGGAGCGCATGTTTCGCGTTCTCGGCTTTTGGACTGGAATTTTCTCGGTTATGTTTTACGTAGGGGATATGCATTCGACCGCACTACTATTTTTAGGACAAACAGGATTCTTCGTACTTTTAAGTTATTTAAAATTAACAGAGCGTATGTATATATACGTATTCGGGGCATATTTAACCGTTTTCTTCATCGGATTTACATGGTACACAACATTTTTACTTGTCCCTGGAGCTGGGCATTAAGAGATGGCAAATTGCCATCTTTTTTTTAATTCCGCAATTCCCTAGTTGACTTATAGGTTTTATTACCTTATATTCTATATAACAGATTGGAATTAGGGGGAATCAACATGAATACACTGCTTGTCGGAATTAACGTTGCAGTCATGCTCATTTTAGTTGGCGTATTGTATTATATGCAACGTAAGCATGTATCTTTTAATAAACGTGTATTTACTGCTTTAGGAGTCGGAATTATATTCGGTCTTATATTACAATTTATTTATGAGCCTACTTCTAAAGTAATTATCGACTCAAATAACTGGTTTGGTTTAATTGGTAACGGTTATGTAAAATTGCTTCAAATGATTGTTATGCCACTTATTTTAGTATCTATTATTTCAGCATTTACAAAATTACAATTAACGAAAAACCTTGGTAAAATCAGTGGTCTTATTATCGGAATTTTAATTCTTACTACAGGAATTGCCGCAGCTGTCGGTATAGCTGCAAGCGCAGGATTTGATGTATCAGCAACAGGATTACAACAAGGTGATGCAGAATCTGCTCGTCTGAAATTAGTAGAAGAAAGATTTACTTCTATTGAAAAGACAACAATTCCAGACAAATTATTAGAATTGTTGCCTACAAATCCGTTTCTTGATTTAACAGGTGCTCGTCCAACATCAACAATTTCTGTCGTAATATTTGCAGCCTTTATCGGTATTGCCTTCATAGGTGTAAAACGAAAATATCCAGAACAAGCAGAGCTATTTAAGAAGATGCTTGATGCTGTATATGCAATCGTAATGCGCATGGTAACGTTAATTTTACGCCTTACTCCATACGGCGTATTAGCTCTTATGGCAAAAACAGTTGCTGGTAGCGATATAAATGCTATTTTAAAGCTTGGTAACTTCGTGTTAGCGTCTTACGTAGCACTTATCGTAATGTTCGTTATTCACTTATTATTAATTGCTCTATCTGGTTTAAATCCAATTCAATATTTGAAAAAGGTGTTCCCTGTATTAACATTTGCATTCACATCTCGCTCTAGTGCTGGTGCAATGCCATTAAATATTGAAGCACAAAAAGAAAAGCTTGGTATTTCTGAAGGAATCGCAAACTTCGCAGCTTCATTCGGGGTATCTATCGGTCAAAACGGTTGCGCAGGTATTTACCCAGCAATGCTTGCTATGATGGTCGCTCCAACTGTAGGAATTGATCCATTACAACCACAATTTATTTTAACTTTAATCGCTGTCGTTGCTATTAGCTCATTCGGTGTTGCCGGCGTTGGTGGCGGTGCAACATTCGCAGCATTAATCGTACTCTCTACAATGAACTTACCAATCGGCATTGTCGCTCTTGTTATCTCAGTTGAGCCATTAATCGATATGGGTCGTACAGCTCTTAACGTAAGTGGTTCTATGACAGCAGGTCTTATTTCTAGTAAATGGCTTGGTGAATTAGATCAAGATACGTACAATCAAGATGATGTGAAAACTGGTGAAATTGCTTCATAGTAGAAAAGGACGCTAACAATTTATACTGTTAGCGTCCTTTTTTTATTTCTTTCCATCTTCCTCTTTATCTTTTAAACATACGGCATAACATATTGTCTCAAACACTATGAATAAAGCTCTACCGATTACTTCAGCCATGATAACAACATCACCTGTATATTATTACGTATAGATATAAATAAATTATACCATTTTTTTCTAGCTATTAATTTCTTATAAATAAAAGACGAATTATTATTCCGCATCTGCAAACTGTAAAAACTCTTCCAACCGCTCCTTTAACTCCTCCTCTATCTCACAATATGATTCATCAACAAGTTCCCCCTTAACTTACTCCCAAAAACCCTCATTTG
The DNA here is from genome assembly GCF_018332515.1 of Bacillus hominis. GTDB lineage: Bacteria > Bacillota > Bacilli > Bacillales > Bacillaceae_G > Bacillus_A > Bacillus_A hominis. The sequence continues at coordinate 2,260 of NZ_BOQD01000086.1, forward strand.
AAGTGGCATTCCTAAAAAATAATTACCACATTCCCAGATAGGAACTGTGTAAAATTCAATCATCGCTCCTTCTTCATCTAATACAGCTATCGAAATGGATGAAGAATATCCTGCTTCAAAAGAATTTTCTTTATCTCTGATGAGTTCCATAAATAGTTCCATATTTTTTCTATGTATAAGTGTGAATAATCTTTAAAAAGTTTAAGTGATATTCTCTCTATTTCATTTTCCATACTTTGAATCTTCTCTTTCAACTCCAATGTAAACTCTTGTTCTTTATATTTCATTTCCGACTCCTTAAACATGGAAAAAGAGAATACAATAACATATTCTCTTTTCTCAAATATATTTCACTATCTCACAGCCCGTCCCTTTTACAAATAACCATTCTGCTCGCACCATTCATGAAATTGTCCTACATCTACTCCAACTAATACGATATCCTTTAGCTCTACAGCAATACTTTGTTCCCCAATTACAATAACAAAGTGGGATTCTAATTGTTTTTCATTTTTCTTTACAGTTCCAATTCGGTTCCGATGCGGCCCATCTTTTATATATGCTTTTTGTCCTACAATATCAAAGTTCAAGATTCTCACCCCTTTTACTGCGCTCAAATTGGAAATACAATCTCCACCTCGGAAAATTTCCTTTCATTGCACTATTTCTCTATATATATGACGGAACAATAAAAGAATCCTCTCTTCATTACAATTATTTTTTCTTTGTTTCATTTTTATGTTTTATACGTAAAAATTACAATAAAAAGCACTTGAAAACGCTTTCTCAACCTTATTTCATGTTATAATGTAAAAGTAGAACTTCGTAAAGAGGGATAAAAAATGAATACAAAAATTATTACAAAAGTAATCGAAGCATTAAAAGTATATGGATTTCAAGATGTATCATTCTGTGAAGAAACGAAGAAATTTTTATTTCACAACGAAACTGATATTATGAGCGGCTATGCAGAAGTAACATATAGTAGTCAATTTGAAAAATTCAACTTACAAATTCACCCAATTGAGACACATCACCAAGCAGAGTTACAAGAGGTCGAAAGACATATACAAGCTTGCATACGAAAAGTAGAGTATTTAAATGCACTTCTTACTGGACAAACAAAGCTAGATGATAAAATTATTATTATGTAAAAAAAAGAACGTGATATCCTCACGTTCTTTTTCTTTATATATTCATCTTTTCTTTCAGTTGTAATCCTGTAATGGATTGTAATACATCCATTACCTCTCCTAAAGTCATATCAAAAATCGTTTTATCTTCTATGTATGGAAACTGTCTAAAACGCTTTTCTAACATTTTCACCGCATCCGATGTGAAATTTGCGCTATCAATACCAAATTCTGTTTCAAGAAGCACGATCCAATCTAACACATGAAAACCTAATCCATTTACGAATGAAATAAGTTTTTCTTCTGGCTGTGAAGATAAGAATACGTTTCGCTCCATCTCACTAAAAAGTTCTTCTCCTAAAATTCCTGCTAACTCATCATCATGTTCGCGTTCAATAATCTCTTCATAACCGTAATCATCAACAAGCTCTTCTACTTCTTCACCATCCGCAAAAAGCAATTGACTAAGAATTGCATCTTTCTTAAATTCACTGTTTTGTACAACTTCTAAAAAACTCGTTTCCCAACCATTTTCTAGTTTCATATTTATAACTCCTTTATATGCTTTACTTATAATCACTGTGCCCAAAATAGACTAATGGTAACCTTCACTCTTTTTTGCAAGAAATATTTCTGGCTACATTCCCACATCTAACATTCCACTTTATTCAATATATATGAGACAAGTCCCTCAATTTCTCCTTCAAAAACATCAACTTCTTGTAAATGGTAAAACGTAGTTTGCAACTCATTGCCCTTGTGATATATATAAATTTTCTTTTCTAAAGCAATTGCCATCCCTAATTCTGTATGACTTCCATTCCCACCCTCTAGTATGAGTAAGAAGACATCAGCTTCTCGTATTGCTTCTTGTTCTTCTTCACCAATTTTTTGCAATTGTTCTCTATTAGTTGCTCTTTCATTTTTCGTCCAATCATATGTATGATGCCATCCTACTTCTTTCAACTGGCTTGATATGAAACGTACAAGATGCTTATTTTGAAATCCTGAAGCAATATAAAATTTCATTTATACCCACCCCTTAAATATACATGGGGAAACTCCGTTTTAGCGTTAATAGGATTTTTCCCAAAAAAAATCCCCATCTTTAGAACTTATTTGCGTTTCAATGATGGGGTGCCTCATGGTCTTCTTTTATTTTTTGTTTTTTATAACTTTCATCAGCTAACATTTCTAGTTCAGCTGTTATTTCTGATTTTTCAAGCTCTCGTTCTTGTGAAAATTTCCGTGAAATATAAACAATAATACTACCAACGTACAACACAAAGCATATAATAAGTGCAGTATTTTCATAGAGACTTAGCTCCAACACAGTCACTCCTAATCCATTCGTATTTTCACGCTTAATCAATTGGAATTTCCCTATTAACCATTTGTTATTGTAACATAAAAATATCAATTCTTGGAATCTTTCACTCTATTAAAAAAGACACGATTGTTTAATCATGCCTCTGAAATATGTTGAATGATAGTTTTAATCGCTTCTTTTCCATTATATTTTTTTAATGCTGTTTTATACATCTCATTATTATGAGATAGCTCTTCTATATGCTTTATAAGCGAGTTCACCGTTACATCCTCTTCATATAATACCGATGCATACCCTTGTCTTTTAAAGGATTCAGCATTTAAAATTTGGTCTCCACGGCTTGCAAATTTCGATAACGGAATTAAAACCATTGGCTTTTGCAATGTTAAAAACTCAAAAATTGCATTGGAGCCCGCACGCGAAATAACAAAATCTGTTGCTGCTAATATATCCGGTAACTCTCCATGTATATATTCAAATTGTCTATATCCTTCTTTATTTTGTAAGGATTCATCAAGATTTCCTTTTCCGCAAAGATGCACAATTTGATAATTTTTCAGAAGATCTGGAAGTGCCGATCGAACCGTTTCATTAATTTTCTTTGCTCCTAAACTTCCTCCCATAACAGTAATAACTGATTTCTTACGGGAAAACCCTAGAAACTTTAAACCTTTTTCAAGATTTCCTCTTAGTACGTCTTCACGTACAGGTGATCCTGTATATATTACTTTTTCTTTCGGTAAATGTTTCGCTGCTTCTTCAAATGTAACAAATATTTTCGAGGCAAAACGGAGCGCAATTTTATTTGCTAGTCCAGGTGTCATATCAGATTCATGTAGCAAAACTGGCACCCTATTTAACCATCCTCCAATTACGACTGGTACAGATACGAAACCACCTTTTGAAAAAATTACATCCGGTTTTAGTTTACGAATTGTTACATACGCATCCATAACACCTTTCATTACAAGGAAGGGATCTTTTATATTTTTCAAATCAAAATAACGACGTAGCTTCCCGCTTGCAATACTATAATACGGAATGCCTTCCTTTTCTATAATCGTTTTCTCAATCCCTTGATGAGAACCAATATAAGAGATGTCCCAATTTTCTTCCTGTAAATGTGGAATAATGGCTAAATTAGGCGTTACATGCCCTGCCGAACCGCCACCTGTAAAGACTATTTTTTTCATACGTCTCCCCCTTCAACACTATAATACACTAAAATATCTTGCCTCAGGGTGAGAAAATACCATAGCCGTTACAGATGCTTCTGGTTCCATCATGAATCCTTCCGTTAATGAAATACCTATTTCCTCTGGATGAATTAAGCGAAATAGCTTTTCTTGGTCCGCGAGTTCTGGGCATGCTGGATAACCAAATGACACGCGTATTCCTCTATATTTCGTGCGGAAGCGTTCTTCCATTGTCAATTCAGGTGAATCTGGAATTCCCCAGCGATCACGGATGAGCATATGTGTTTTTTCAGCAAGTCCTTCTGCTAATTCAAGTGCTAACGATTGAATTGCATGACTGCGTAAATAATCCCCCTTCACCTTCCATTCCTCTGCAACATCGCGGACACTTTCTCCAACGGTAACAGATAAAAAAGCAACATAATCCATCTCATCTCCAATAGGGCGTATATAATCGCCTAAAGTACGGTATGGCGCTTTCCCTTGTCTCGGAAATTCAAATCGCTCTATAATACGTGTATGATCTTCCGGGTCGTATATAATTATATTTTGTCCATCACTTTGGGCTGGGAAAAATTGATACACTGCTTTCGGACGTAACCAAGATTGTCCTTCTTGTAATAATTCATCTATTAAATCATTTAATTCGTGCGCTCTTTCATCTCCTTCTTGCAGGAGTTTTTTTACGTTTCCTTTTAATCCAAGATGGTGTCCAATTAACATTTGTCTATTTAAAAACGGTGCAAGATGAAGGGTAGGAATATCCCGTAATACAACTCGTTTCGTCGAATCTGGTATCATAACAGTTGCTTTTGGCAACGGCTCAATAACTGCCGGAATTTCTATTTTTTTCTCCTCTTGTTTCACAATATGAAGATGGCGTTCCTGTTTATCTTGCTTCATCTTTTCACGTTCTTCTTCTTTTTGTAATTTGTTAATAATATCAAGACCTGTCATTGCATCACTTGCATAACATACGAGCCCTTTATAAGTTGGAGAAATACGATTATCTGTAAATTTCCTCGTTAGCGCTGCACCACCTACAACAATTGGAATATCAATATTTGCCGCTTTTAAATCTTCAGCAGTTGTTACCATTTGTTGCGCTGATTTTACTAACAAACCAGAAAGACCAATAATATCAGGTTTCTTTTCTTGTACTTCTTGAACAATTCGATCCGAACGAACATTAATTCCTAAATTAATAATTTCATATCCGTTATTTGATAAAATAATTTCAACAAGATTTTTCCCAATATCATGTACGTCACCTTTTACGGTCGCTAACAATACTTTCCCCTTTTTCGCACTATCACTAGATTCCATATGTGGCTCTAAATAACTTACGGCAGCTTTCATACTTTCAGCACTTTGCAATACTTCAGCAACTATAAGCTCATTACCATTAAATAATCGCCCTACCTCATCCATTCCTGTCATAAGCGGGCCATTAATAATATCTAACGGTTTTCTTCCTTCTGTAAGTGCGAGACTTAAATCTTCGTGTAATCCTTGCTTCGTACCTTCTACAATATAGTTTGCTAATCGTTCATCAAGCGTTAATGTTTCTTGTACAACAACATCTTTCTTTTTAGCAACACGATAAAAGTTTGTAAATTCTTCTAATGTCTCTTTCGTCGTGTCAAATAATAATGCATCTGCAAGACGTTTTTCTTCCTCTGGAATTGATGCATAGCGTTCTAATTTTTCCGTGTTAACAATCGCATAATCTAATCCTGCTTTCGTTGCATGGTATAAAAAGACAGAGTTTAATACTTCACGTCCAGCTGGTGGTAAACCAAAAGATATATTACTCACACCTAGAATCGTTAAACACTCTGGTAACGCTTCTTTAATAAGACGAATTCCTTCTATGGTCGCTGCTGCTGAACCTATATATTCTTCATCACCTGTTCCTACAGGAAACACAAGCGCATCAAAAATAATATCAGATGGGCGTATACCATACTTATTCGTTAGTAATTCATAGCTTCTTTTAGCAATCTCTATCTTTCTTTCTGCACTAACTGCCATACCATCTTCATCAATTGTCCCTACAACTATCGCAGCACCGTATTTCCGAAGAAGGGGTGTCACTTTTTCAAAACGTTCTTCTCCATCCTCTAAATTAATAGAATTGATAACACCTTTTCCTTGAATATAAGTAAGAGCTTTCGCCATAACATTTTCATCTGTTGAATCAATCATAATCGGTACTTTTAACACTTTCGTAACTTCCGCCAAAAATCTTTCCATATCTTCTATTTCATCACGATCTGGGTCCGCCATACAAATATCAATAATATGAGCATTTTTCTTCACTTGTGCTCTTGCCACTTCAGCAGCCTCTTCAAATTTCCCTTCTGCTACTAATCTTTTAAACTTACGTGATCCAATTACGTTCGTCCTTTCTCCAACAAATAAAGGTCTCATAGAATCATCGTATTGCAACGCTTCTAGCCCACTAATTCCATGTCCAACTCGTTTGTGGTGCTCACGAGGATTAAGAGAAGCAAGTGCCTCTTTCATTGCACTTATATGTTCTGGTGTTGTGCCACAACAACCACCAATAATATTAATCCATCCTTCTTCAGCAAATCGCTTCACTTTTTCAGCAAGGGAAGATGGAGATTCATGATAATGTCCATCTTCATCAGGAAGACCAGCGTTTGGATAACAAGAAATATAACACTCCGATAAATCAGATAGAGAACGAATATGCTCCCTCATAAATTCTGGACCAGTAGCACAGTTTAATCCAACCGATAATGGCTTCATATGCTCTACCGATAAATAAAAGGCTTCGATCGTTTGACCCGCTAAAGTCGTTCCCATCGGTTCAATTGTTCCGGAAATCATAATAGGTACTATTTTGTTTAGTTCTTCAAACGCCGATTGAATTCCAAGGTACGCAGCTTTCACATTACGCATATCTTGACTCGTCTCAACGAGCAATACATCAACTTCTCCTCTTAATAATCCTCTCGCTTGCCTTGTATATGCTTCGATTAACTCTTCAAAAGTCACACCGCCTGTAACACTAATTGCTTTCGTCGTTGGTCCCATTGCTCCCGCAACATATACTTCTTTCCCACTTTCTTTGACCGCTTGCTTCGCCAAAAGCGCTGCCCTTTCGTTTAACTCTTCATCTAAATGAGACAATGCATAATCACTTAATACAATATTCGTTGCACCAAACGTATTCGTTTCAATAATATCTGCACCAGCTTCAATGTAGACTTTATGAATATTTGAAATAACATCCGGTCTTGTTTTTACTAAATATTCATTACAACCTTCGTATTCTTCTCCTCCAAAATCTTCCGCTGTTAAGTCTTCTTGCTGGATCATCGTTCCCATTGCACCATCTAATATTAAAATTTCATGTTGTAATCTCTCTTCTATTCGTTTCATCAATTAATACCCTCTTTCACTTCTTGCTTTTCTCTCACATATTTCACGAGATGTTCTGTAATTTCATATTTTAAAAACGGCGTAATAAGATAAATACCATTAAAATATTTCATCGCCGCATCGATCAACTCTTGTGAAATACGAATCCCTTCCTCAATAGCTGCCTCTTTTATTTCATGCCCATCCATTCTTTGTCTTATCTCTTCTGGGAGAGTAATACCTGGCACTTCAAAATGAAGAAAATCTGCATTCCGCTTACTTACTAACGGCATAATCCCAATAAAAATAGGTTGTTCCAAATGCTTTGTCGCTTCATATACTTCTTTAATTAAAGCTACATCATAGATCGGCTGCGTTAAGAAATATTCTGCTCCGGCATCTATTTTTCGTTCCATTCGTTTTACCGCTGCTTTTAAATGTCTTACATGAGGATTGAATGCCCCTCCGACAGAAAATCTTGTTGCCGGACCGATTGATTTCCCTAAAATAGAACGACCATCGTTCATCTCTTTAATCATTTTAATGAGCTCGATAGATGACAAATCATATACAGAAGTTGCACCTGGAAAATCACCAACACGCGCTGGATCACCCGTTAAAGCTAATACTTCCTCCATACCTAATGCTGATAATCCAAGTAAATGAGACTGCAGTCCAATGACGTTATGGTCTCTACACGTTAAATGCGTCAATACTGGAATATCATGCTTCGTTAATAATGCACCCATAGCCATATTCGAAACGCGAGGAGATGCTAATGAATTATCTGCTAGAGTAATAGCATCCGCTCCAGCCCTTTTCAGTGCTCTTGCCCCTTCAAAGAATCGCTGCGTGTCTAACGTTTTCGGTGGATCTAATTCCACTACAACTGTCGTTTGTTTCTTTGCCTTCTCTGCGAGAGTAACATGAACTCTCGAACGCTTCTCGTGTGTATGGACCACTTTTGGCCTTTGAATCGTCTCCTTTGCTATTACAGGTGTAATATTTGCAATAGCACGTTTCATTCCTGCAATATGTTCCGGGGTAGTACCACAGCAACCACCTAATAAACGAATACCTTGTTCAATAAATTTTGTTGTCATCTCTTCAAAATATGCTGGACTTCCCTCGTACACATAACGCCCCTCCACATAATTTGGGAGACCTGCATTCGGATATGCTGATAAATAGCCATTTTGAGGAATCGATATCATTTTGAAAGCTTCCGTCATATGAAGTGGCCCTAGTTGACAGTTCAATCCAACAACATTGGCACCGTAGTCTAAAAGCTGTTTTAATATTTCATTGACATCATTCCCATTTTGAGTCGTACCTGCCTCATGTAACGCTAACTGAGCAACAATCGGAATATTCGTTTGTTTACGCAATACTTTAACGGCATGCAATAATTCAAATTCATCATAAAAAGTTTCTAATAGTAATCCATCAACCTGTTCTTCTAGTAAAGTACCTGCCTGCTCAAGTAACATAAATTCTCGCTCTATATCAGTCGTTGTAACAGCTCCGATATGTTTCATGCCACCAATTGTTCCTAAGATTGCATTTTTTTCTGTCACAGATGCTTTCGCCAGTTTTACCGCCGCTCTATTAATTTGGACAACTTGATTTTCTAATCCATACATACGTAATTTCGCTTCATTTGCCCCATACGTATTCGTTTGAATAACATCCGCTCCAGCAGCTACATATTGTTTATGGATTGATATAATTAAGTCCGGATCAGACAAATTCAATTCTTCAAAACTACTTTGTAAACCATGCGAATGTAATAAAGTTCCAACCGCACCATCGCCTATTACAATTCCTTTTGATAATAAATCTAGTAATTTCACGAATCTCCCTCATTTCTATCAATATAAAAACCCCCTCTTCAAAGTGAAGAGGGGGACATAATCGTTCCTCCTCTTATTATGCAAAACACACGTTTTGCAGGTTTTAGCACCGTTTCAAACATTTAGTTTGAAGGTTGCTGGGTTTCACAGGGCCTTTCCCTCCACCGCTCTCAATAAGAGTATTTTATTTATGTAGCTAAAAGGAAATGCGTTCCCCTTTTAACAATGTTTGTTAATTTTTTATAAATTTAGCATGCACAAAAATAAAAGTCAATGACACTTGCGGAAAAATAAAAAAATATTTAAAATAAAGTTGCAATTCAATTATCTTTTGTTGTAAAGTTAAAAACATAATAAAATTTCATACGAACATTCTTATCTAGAGAGGTAGAGGGACTGGCCCTGTGACGCCTCAGCAACCATTAACGTTCATTCGTTAATAAGGTGCTAATTCCAGCAAATTGTGAAAGATTTGACAGATGAGAAGAAGACTCTATTCAAACTGAAAGCCTTCTTCTTAGAAGGCTTTTTTTATTTTACATTCACTTAGTCGTTCACTTTACAAAGGGGGAATTTTCACATGTCAACAATCGAAACAAAACTAGCACAAATCGGGAATCGTAGCGAAACTACAACAGGAACTGTTAATCCACCAGTTTATTTCTCAACTGCTTATCGGCATGAAGGGCTTGGTAAATCTACTGGCTTTGACTATTCAAGAACTGGAAATCCAACTCGTAGTCTATTAGAACAGGCAATCGCAGACTTAGAATATGGCGAACAAGGTTATGCCTGTAGTTCAGGAATGGCAGCTGTGCTCCTCGTCCTTTCGTTATTCCGTTCTGGAGATGAACTTATTGTATCCGAGGATTTATATGGGGGAACGTATCGATTATTTTCTGAGCATGAAAAAAAGTGGAATATTCGATGTAGATACGTAAATACACAATCTATTAAACAAATTGAGAAAGCTATCACAACTGAAACAAAGGCTATTTTCATAGAAACTCCGACTAATCCACTAATGCAAGTTACTGATATTGCAAGTGTCGCAAGTGTAGCGAAAAGGCATGGACTACTTCTTATTGTAGACAACACATTCTACACGCCTTATATACAACAACCATTAACAGAAGGTGCCGATATCGTTCTTCACAGTGCAACGAAATATTTAGGTGGGCATAACGATGTACTAAGCGGACTTGTCGTTGCAAAAGGAAAAGAACTTTGTGAGGAAATTGCTCATTATCATAATGCCTCAGGGGCTGTCTTAAGTCCATTTGACTCATGGCTATTAATTCGCGGTATGAAAACTTTAGCGCTTCGCATGAGACAACATGAAGAAAATGCGAAAGCAATTGTTGCTTATTTAAATGATGAAGACGGTGTGACAGATGTATTTTATCCAGGAAGAGGCGGTATGATTTCATTTCGTCTTAAAGATGAAACATGGATTGATCCTTTCTTACAATCTTTATCCTTAATTACATTTGCTGAAAGTCTTGGTGGTGTAGAAAGTTTGATGACTTATCCAGCAACACAAACGCATGCTGATATTCCTGAAGAAATTAGAACGGCAAACGGGGTATGTAATCGTCTTCTTCGCTTCTCCGTCGGCATTGAAAATAGTAACGATTTAATTCAAGACTTAAAGCAAGCCATTAAACTTGTAAAAGAAGGTGTAAGAATATGAGTTATTCTATAGATACACTCTTACTACACAACCAATATAAACATGACTCGCAAACAGGAGCTGTTAACGTTCCCATTTATAACACATCAACATTTCATCAGTTTGATGTAGATGCTTTCGGAAAGTACGACTATAGCCGCTCTGGAAATCCAACACGTGAAGCTCTTGAAGATATCATTGCTTTATTAGAAGGCGGGACAAAAGGGTTCGCCTTTGCATCAGGTATTGCAGCGATTTCCACTGCATTTCTCCTTCTTTCACAAGGCGATCACGTACTCATTTCAGAAGACGTATATGGAGGCACTTACCGAATTATTACTGAAGTACTCTCCCGTTACGGTGTTTCACATACATTTGTTGATATGACTAATTTAGAAGAAATAAAGCAAAACATTAAACCAAATACAAAACTCTTTTATGTAGAAACACCTTCTAATCCACTTTTAAAAGTAACAGATATTCGTGCCGTTTCTAAACTTGCAAAATCTGTTGGCGCTCTTACTTTTGTTGATAACACATTTTTGACACCACTATTCCAGAAGCCACTTGATCTCGGCGCCGATGTCGTTCTTCATAGTGCCACAAAATTTATTGCCGGTCATAGTGATGTTACTGCCGGATTAGCGATCGTAAAAGATGCCGAACTCTCTCAAAAAATTGGATTTTTACAAAATGCATTTGGTGCTATTTTAGGTCCTCAAGATTGTTCTCTCGTGCTTCGCGGTCTAAAAACATTGCATGTACGTCTCGAGCATTCAGCTGCAAATGCCAATAAAATTGCACATTATTTACAAGAGCACGCTAAAGTTCAAAATGTCTATTATCCTGGATTACAAACACACCTTGGATTTGATATTCAACAATCTCAAGCCACATCAGCTGGAGCTGTCCTATCTTTTACTTTGCAGTCAGAAGATGCACTCCGCCAATTTTTATCAAAAGTAAAATTACCTGTTTTTGCAGTTAGTTTAGGGGCTGTCGAATCGATTCTTTCCTACCCAGCTAAAATGTCACATGCAGCACTGTCGCAAGAAGCACGTGATGAAAGAGGTATTTCCAATTCATTACTCCGTTTATCGGTTGGTCTTGAAAATGTTAACGATTTAATATCCGATTTCGAAAATGCTCTTTCTTATGTAGAAGAACCTGTAAATGCATAGAGAGAAAAGAAGATATGAAATTAAGTTTTCATATCTTCTTTTTATGCTGTCTAGCATATTTATTTTAATGTTTTTTCTTTTTGTATAGTTCATTAAAAAATAAAAGTATACCATCTATTTCCAAGTAATGGATTAATTGATATATTAAGA
>NZ_BOQD01000087.1 GCF_018332515.1 Bacillus hominis
TGAATTTAATTAATACGAAAACAGGGCATTTAGAAATGTTAAATCAAATTGGGGAAATTCATGGTTTAATTGTAAATTTAGTCTTGTAAGAGGGAAGGAAGCTATATGTACAATATGAAAAGCTTGTTATTATTCAAAAAGCATATGAAAATATTCAAACGCTTGGAGAACAAATATATGAGAATTTAAAACATAAAAATGTAAATGCAGTTCAAAAGCTGCAAGTGGAACAATTGCAGTACATAGAAGGTGTAAAAGGATTATCTCGCTCTTTTGAGGAGATGGTTGTTCAGTTTTGTGAAGAAAAGAAAGTCGAACCATTGCGTATGCGTTCGCTATTTTCGTATTTTTCACCGGAAGAAATTGAAAAAATGAAAGAATTACAAAAAAGTTTAAATGAATTAGAAGAAAATGTAAAAATGATTCTTTTGAAAAATCAATATTACTTAAACGTACTATTAAAAACTACAGAGAGTATTGTAGATTCCGTTTCTGAATACAATTTGGAGAAAAACAATAATTCGCAAATCTTTATGAATGAACTATTGTAAAGGAGAAGTGAAGCATTATGAGGTTATCTGATTATAATACGCCGTTATCTGGTATGCTAGCGGCCCAAATGGGATTACAAACGACGAAACAAAACTTATCTAACATTCATACACCTGGTTATGTGCGTCAAGCCGTGAATTTAGGGTCTGTAGGAGCAAGTAACGGTCATACGCCAGGACAGAGAATTGGTTACGGTGTACAAACATTAGGTGTTGACCGAATTACGGATGAAGTGAAAACGAAGCAATTTAATGATCAGTTGTCACAGTTCTCTTACTACGCATATATGAATTCTACTTTATCACGAGTAGAGTCTATGGTAGGAACTACAGGGAAAAATTCATTATCTAGTTTAATGGATGGTTTTTTTAATGCGTTTCGTGAAGTTGCAAAAAATCCAGAACAATCAAACTACTACGATACATTAGTTTCTGAAACTGGAAAGTTCACAAGTCAAATAAATCGTCTTGCGAAAAACTTAGATACAGCGGAAGTACAGACGACAGAAGATATTGAAGCGCATGTCAATGAATTTAATCGTCTTGGTGCTAGCTTAGCAGAAGCGAATAAAAAAATTGGACAAGCAGGGACACAAGTACCTAATCAATTATTAGATGAACGTGATCGCATTATTACAGAGATGTCTAAATATGCCAATATAGAAGTGTCTTATGAATCTATGAATCCTAATATCACGAGTGTTAGAATGAATGGTGTTTTAACAGTAAATGGACAAGACACATATCCACTTCAATTAAATAAGGGGAACGAACCGATGACTGTTGCGATTTATGGATCGGATGTTCCTTTAACAGGTGGAGCAATTCAATCAGCAATAGATACGAAAGCGAAGATTGCTAGTTATAAGAAAAATATTGAAGACTTAATGAGTTCTGTGAAAAATCAAGTGAATACAGTGATGGGGAAAGATTTCTTCGTTGGAGATCATGCGAAAGATATTCAGTTAAATCCTGAATTCACAAAAGATGTTTCAAAAATGAAAATTTCCGCTGAAATAGCAAATAAACTGGCAGGAATTACAGATGGAGATTATAAAGAAGGTCTTTCTTATAAACAAGCGTTAGACCAATTTATAGTTGGTGTAGCTTCTGATAAAAGTGCAGTGAATGCTTATCAAAATATTCATAAAGACTTATTAGAAGGTATTCAGCAAGAAAAGATGAGTATAGAAGGCGTCAATATGGAAGAGGAAATGGTTAATTTAATGGCCTTCCAGAAATATTTTGTCGCAAACTCTAAAGCTATTACGACGATGAATGAAGTGTTTGATAGTTTGTTTTCAATTATTAGATAACGCGAAGTAGAAACGAAGCCCCTTTTTTATGTTTAGAGAGGGTCCTGCGTAAGATAGAGGCGGTCAGTGCCTATTAGTGGAGCAAGCCGTGTAAGAACAGAGGTATGAAATGGTTGAATGGTAGGGAAGAAACTAACGAACGAACTGTACATAGTTGTGGTTGCTTCCCCGCGCTAAGTCAAATATAGATAAAGGAGAAGATAGGGATGAGAGTATCTACATTTCAAAATGCAAACTGGGCAAAGAATCAGATGATGGATTTGAATGTGCAACAGCAATATCACCGAAATCAAGTAACTTCAGGTAAAAAAAATCTTCTCATGAGTGAAGATCCACTTGCGGCAAGCAAATCATTTGCGATTCAACATTCGTTAGCAAATATTGAACAAATGCAAAAAGATTTAGCGGATTCGAAAAATGTATTAACACAAACTGAAAATACGTTACAAGGTGTTTTTAAATCTTTAACAAGAGCGGATCAATTAACAGTGCAAGCGTTAAATGGGACGAATAGCGAAAAAGAATTGAAGGCAATCGGTGCAGAGATTGATCAAATTTTAAAACAAGTTGTATATTTAGCAAATACGAAAGAGCAAGGCCGTTATATTTTTGGTGGGGATAGTGCTGAGCAAGCCCCATTTACAGAAGATGGTACGTATCAAGGTGGAAAAAATGATGTGAACTGGCAACTAAATGATGGTTATGAATTAAAGGCGTTTCGTAACGGGGAAGCATTATTATCACCAGTTATAAAAACGTTAAAACAGATGAGTGAAGCGTTGAATAACGGTGATCAAAAAGCTTTGCAACCATTATTAGGAGAAAATAAGAAAAACTTAGATAGCATCATTAACCGTACAACTGAAGTTGGTTCAACAATGAACACAATGGAGACGTTTAAAACAATTTTAAGCGAGCAAAACTTAGCGCTTCAAGAAAATCGTAAAGAAATTGAAGATGTTGATTTAGCGGTAGCAATTTCTGACCTAGCATATATCAATGCAACGTATGAAGCGACGCTTAAAGCGGTTAGTACGATGAGTAAAACGAGTATTTTAGACTACATGTAAACAATAAGGAGTGAGAAATATGGCAGGGACGTTAACAGGTATCGGCGGTAGACAACAGATTTGGAACCTCGGTAATAATATGATCGACACTTCTAACTTCGTAGAATTAGAAATGCAAGCGTTAGATATGAGAAAAACACCGTATGCTAATGAAAAGAACCAACTTGCACAAGATAAACTATTATACACAAGTTTAAAATCAGAATTTAGTTCTTTCACACAAACATTTAAAAACTTAGCGGCTTTTAAAGGGAATGAGAAAAAAGTTACAACAACACAAGATGGTTATATTAATGTAAAAGCTGATGGTGGAGCAATTGCAGGAACTTTTAATATGACGATTTCACAGCTCGCACAGCGTCATCAAATAGCTTCTAATTCTATTGATAATATAAATGAGAAGCTTCCAAGAAATGAAACAATAAAACTAGGCGATAAAGAACTCAAAGTAACAACTGATATGACATATAAAGATTTAATTAATAAAATTAACGATGGAGATTATGGGGTATCAGCATATACACTTGGTAGTAAAATTTTTATGTCCTCTACGAAAGAAGGAGAGGCAAACGTTATTAAATTAGCAAGTACACCACCTAACGTACTTACGGAACTATTTTATTCAAAGGTGGAAATTAAAGGGACAGACACAAATCAAGACAGTGAAGCTGAGACGGAAATGAAATTAAATACTATTAATGAAGCAAAAAATGCTATATATAGTATTAACGGTATCGAGGACAAAAGTCCTACGAATACAATTGAAGCTCTTCCTGGCGTGAAAATTGAATTGTTAAAAGTAACGGAGCCAAAAGTAGACGGAAAACCAGGTGAAGAAAAACCAGATGCAGGTACAACAACAGATTCAAAAGTAAAAGGTATTGATCTGAAGTTTACAGTAAGTGATTCAAATGTAACAGACGCATCAAATATTATTAAAAAAATGGTAGCTGATTATAATAAAGCTGTTTCTACAATAGATATTTTTGCTGGAAAAGGTGGAGCTTTCCAAGGTCAAGCCATTATGCAAAGTGTACGTCAAGCGATGAATAACGTCGTAACATTTTCTCAAGACGGTAATTATTTGTTTTCATTTGGAATTCAATTAAAGCAAGACGGGACGATGGAAGTTAATGATGAAAAATTAACACAAGCGTTAAAAGACAAGCCAGATGCAGCGAAGCAATTTTTCTTTGGTTCTAACGGTTTAGGGAAGATGATGGAAGAACCACTTGATAAATTATTTGGTGATAAAGGTGTAGTCGGAGAGCGTGTAAAAAGTATTGATTCACGTGTAAGTGATTTAGATAAAAAGATTAAAGATATTGAAACACAAAATCTGCAAAAACAAGATGAGATTGTGAAGAAGTATCAAAACCTAGAAAGTACATTAGCAGCGCTAGATAGTCAATTAAAAACAATTAAAGCAATGACAAAGCAAAAAAGTGATGATTAATGAAAGTTAAGGACGTGATCGTATGCAAGCATGGCAACGCTATATGCAAAATGATATTATGACGAGTAATCCAATTAAAAATACAATTTTTATTTATGAAAGATGTATCGTTGAGTTTCGTAATTTAGAAGAGCTTTTAAATACTTTTAAACTACAAGAAGGAGATGCGCTTCTTGAAAAATTAGAACGTATTTTTGAAGAGCTAAAGCTTCAATTAAATCCTGAGATTACTAAAGACTTATATGATAGTCTATTTGGTTTATACGATTGGATTAGCATTCAAATTCAGACGATGAAAGTAACGCGTGAAGCAAAAGACATTGATGCGATTGTGCAAGTGTTACAAGATTTAATAGACGGTTACCGCGGAGCACTTGAAAATGAACAATGATATTTATCGAGCGTTTGTCGGCTGTTTTAATAAAATCGGTGAATTGCAAGTGTCAGATGAAGAATTTGCTGAGAAAAGTGCGATGTTAAATCGCTGGATGATGACTTTGGATGAAAAGACGCGAGCGGATGTTGCTGCGGAAGTGAGTCCATTAATAATAAAGGCAGCTCAACATATTCGAGATAAACAAAAGATTTTGGAAGAAATGATTATGACAAATGATGGACGAATGAAAGCGAATTCGTTTTACGGTAAATATTAATTGTAAAGTATGGAAATGGGTTCCCCTTATTACAAGGGGAATCCATTCCGTTGTTTGAATAAAGGCGTTCCGCTGATTGAGGTTTCACTTTATGACTGTAATGAAAAAATAATAATAATCTAAATAATAAAAAAACGAACTTTATTTTATTGTTCTTATATCGAAATGTTATATAGATTACTAAGTGAATACAGTTTTTTGTATTCTTTTATATATTTTTGTATTTTTCTAAAGACAACAATGGGAAAATGGAATAAAATATGAAAGGGTACACAATAGATAATATTTTAATAAACACATATAAGGAAATGAATAATAAAGTGAAACTTCCATCAGTGGATGATCATGCCATAAACGAGCATGATGGAAAAAAGAAGGGTGTGGAATATGCCAGACTTAGTTAGTGATGTAAGTCATTATATGAATTATTTAGTAACGAAGCGAAATACTGTTTCTAGTAATATTGCAAATGCGAATACACCGGGGTTTAAAGCGCAAGATGTAACATTTGCTGAACAAATGAATATGAATAATCCACTATTCAAAAAAAATGCTGCGGATTTAAAGAGTAATTCAGACTTATATCAAACGAATGAAATGCACTTACCGACAGCAAATACGAAAAATACATATGCAAAGATTCAAACGAAGTCGATGCAAACGAATAAAGATGGAAATAGTGTGGATGTAACGACAGAAATGCTAGATTTAATGAAAACAAACCAATTATATGGTATCTCAATTAATGCGATTAATACGCAATATGCAATTAACCAAGCGGCACGTGGACGTTAAGAGTAGAAGGGGAGACAACGATGTTCCAAGCAATTAATGCAAGTGGCTCAGCGCTAACTACAGCGAGAAAATGGATGGAAGTTACTTCTAACAATATCGTAAATGCGAATACGACGGGAGCGCCAGACGCAGAGCCGTATCGTCGCCGAAGTGTAGTGTTAGAATCAAATAATAATTTTGCAAATATGCTAGAGGGAGCTCCTGCTAACGGAGTGAAAATAAAAAGTATTGAAACAGATCGAAATGAAAATCTAGTATATGATCCAACGCACCCACATGCAAATGAAGAAGGATATGTACGTTATCCAAACATTGATGTGACAGCTGAGATGACGAATGTAATGGTTGCTCAAAAAATGTATGAAGCAAATACAAGTGTATTAAATGCGAATAAAAAAATGCTCGATAAAGATTTAGAAATCGGCCGAGGATAAGAGGAAAGAGGGGAAATATGAAAATCCAACCAATGTTAAATACACAGCCATTTGGAGCGATTCAGCCAATTGGTACACAGAAAACTTCACAAACATCTGTAGTTGAGGGCAAAAAGTTTATTGATTTATTGGAAGATATGAATCAAACGCAAAATAATGCACAAACTGCGGTCTATGATTTATTGACAAAAGGGGTAGGAGAAACACATGACGTTTTAATTCAGCAGAAGAAAGCTGAATCACAAATGAAAACGGCTGCTCTTGTACGAGATAATCTTATTGAGAATTATAAGTCACTAATTAATATGCAAATTTAGGAAAATGGACGGGTGTGTTTAAATGGAAAAGATAAAAAATGTTTTCCAATCATTAAAAACGTGGCATAAGTTAGTAATTGGTGCTGCGCTTTTAGCGATTGTAACAGGAGCACTTTTATACTTCACCTTGCCAGATAAATATGTTGTTGTATATCAAAATTTAAATGATGCAGATAAGCAAGAGATTACAGCAGAATTATCGAAGCTAGGTGTTGATTATCAATTAGCAGCCGATGGTTCGATTCGAGTGCAAAAGAACGATGCTCCATGGGTTCGAAAAGAAATGAATGGAATGGGATTACCGTTTAATTCAAAAAGCGGCGAGGAAATTTTATTAGAAAGCTCGCTTGGTTCAAGTGAGCAAGATAAGAAAATGAAGCAGATTGTCGGTACGAAAAAGCAATTGGAGCAAGATATTGTACGAAACTTTGCGACAATTGAAACGGCAAATGTGCAAATTACATTACCTGAAAAAGAAACCATTTTTGATGAAGAAAAGGCAAAGGGAACAGCAGCAATTACTATTGGTGTGAAACGTGGACAACTATTAACAGCTGATCAAGTTGCGGGTATACAGCAAATGATTAGTGCGGCAGTTCCTGGCGTAAAAGCAGAAGAAGTAAGCGTTATTGATAGTAAAAAAGGTGTTATCTCAAAAGGAGCAGATGAAGCACATTCTACTAGTTCCTCTTCTTATGAAAAAGAAGTAGAGATGCAGCATCAAATTGAAGGTAAATTAAAGCAAGATATTGATGCAACGTTACTGACGATGTTTAAACCAAATGAATATAAAGTGAATACGAAAGTGTCTGTAAACTACGATGAAGTTACACGTCAGTCAGAAAAATATGGCGATAAAGGTGTGCTTCGCAGTAAACAAGAGCAAGAGGAAAGTTCTACTGCGCAAGAAGGAGCAGATACGAAGCAGAGCGCTGGTATTACAGCGAACGGTGAAGTACCAAATTACGGTACGAACAATAATCAAAATGGTAAGATCGTCTATGATAATAAAAGTGGTAACAAAACTGAAAACTATGAAATAGATAAAACAGTTGAAACGATTAAAAAACATCCAGAATTAACGAAAACAAATGTTGTTGTATGGGTAGATAACGATACGTTAGTAAAACGAAGAATTGATATGGCAACGTTTAAAGAAGCAATTGGTACAGCAGCTGGACTTCAAGCTGATCCGAACGGAAACTTTATAAATGGTCAAGTTAACGTTGTAACTGTTCAGTTTGATCAACCGAAAGTAGAGAAAGAGAAAGAACCAGAAAAAAGTGGTATTAATTGGTGGTTATTCGGTGGAATTACAGGTGGATTGTTAGCGCTTGGTGGCCTATTATGGTTCTTCTTAGCAAGACGTAAGAAAAAGAAAGAAGAAGAGGAATATGATGAATACTTAGCAGAAGAGGAAGTTGCTGCTAGTAGTGAAAGCATTATGGAAATTCCTGAAGAGAAAATAGTACCAGAGCCAAAACCAGAACCAGTAGAACCGACAGAACCTACATTAGATGACCAAGTGCAGGAAGCTACGAGAGAGCATGTAGAAGGTACTGCAAAAGTTATTAAAAAATGGCTAAATGGATAAGTAAGGGAGGAAAAACAATGTTAGATGAAATCTCCTCCAAAGAAAAAGCTGCCATCCTCATTCGTACATTAGACGAAGAGGTGGCAGCAAAAGTCATTGAATATATGACGGCTGAGGAAAAAGAAGTGTTACTTCGTGAAATTGCGAAGTTTCGTGTATATAAGCCAGAAACGTTAGAAAATGTTTTAGGGCAGTTTTTGTATGAACTAAATGTAAAAGAATTGAACTTAGTGACTCCAGATAAAGAATATATTCGTCGTATATTTAAAAATATGCCAGAAGACGAATTGGAAAAATTATTGGAAGACCTTTGGTACAATAAAGATAATCCGTTTGAATTCTTAAATTCACTTACAGATTTAGAACCACTTCTTACAGTGCTTAATGAAGAATCGCCACAAACGATAGCGATTATTGCTTCTTATATTAAGCCACAACTAGCTTCTCAATTAATTGAGAGACTACCAGATCATAAACGTGTAGAAACGGTAATGGGCATTGCGAAGCTAGAGCAAGTAGATGGTGAATTAATTAATCAAATTGGTGAGTTATTAAAAGCAAAATTAAATAATATGGCATTTAGTGCTATTAATAAAACAGATGGTTTGAAAACGATTGTGAACATTTTAAATAACGTTTCACGAGGCGTTGAAAAAACAGTCTTTCAAAAGCTGGATGAAGTCGATTATGAGTTATCTGAGAAAATTAAAGAAAATATGTTTGTCTTTGAAGACTTACTAGGTCTTGAAGATCTTGCACTTCGCCGCGTATTAGAGGAAATTACAGATAACGGTGTTATTGCGAAAGCAATTAAAATTGCAAAAGAAGAAATTAAAGAGAAATTATTTACATGTATGTCTTCAAACCGTAAAGAGATGATTCTAGAAGAGTTAGATGGTTTAGGACCGCTTAAGATGACGGATGCTGAAAAAGCGCAGCAAACGATTACAGGTACAGTGAAGAAACTGGAAAAAGAAGGAAGAATTATCATTCAAAGAGGTGAAGATGATGTCCTTATTTAAAAACAGAATTCCGAAGAATTCTGTTTCTTTTTCTGAAGAAACGTATGAATTACAGTTTCCAAAACCAATACCAGTTCACGCTGAGGGAGAAATACAAGTAGATCATGCAGAACTTCTTGCGCAGCAAGATGCATTACATATTGAAATGAATCAGCTAAGGCAGCATCAGCAAACGTTAGAACGAGAGCATCAGCAGTTGTTGCAGGATAAAGAAGAGTTTCAAATGCATATTCATGAACAAATGGAACAGATGGAAGCAGCACGTTTACAGTTTCAAAAGGAGCAACAAGAAACGGCATACGAATGGACGGAGTTATTATGGAATCAATCTTTTCAATTAGCAGAAAAAATTGTGAATCAAGCGGTAGATTCACGAGTATTAGACGTTCTGCCAATATTAACAGGTATCGTTCAAACATTGCCTACTTCATTTGAAAAGTTAATTATAACGGTTCATCCAGAAACATTTGAGCGTATACAAGAAGAGAAGGAAAATACGAAAGAGTATTGGTTACTACAATTAGTAGAATGGAAGTATGATTTTTCTTTACAGTTCGGCGAATTTGTTTTGGAAGAAGAGAAAGAGTTCTTTGAATTTAAATTTGCACCTATATTTGCGAAACTTCGTCATAAATGGGAAGAAGAAAAGTTGTTTGAGGAGCAAAACGTATGAACAACAAGCTCATGAACGAACATAATAAATGGAATACGTTTATTGAAACGCCGTTTTATACGAAAGTTGGCAAAGTTCATAGTGTACAAGAGCAGTTTTTTGTAGCGAAAGGTCCGAAAGCGAAGATTGGAGATGTTTGTCTCGTTGGAGAACATAGCGTCTTATGTGAAGTTATTGCAATTGAAAAAGAAAACAATATGTTACTCCCATTTGAACAGACAGAAAAAGTGTGTTACGGAGATTCAGTTACATTAATTGCAGAAGATGTCGTTGTGCCCCGTGGTAATCATTTGCTTGGCAAAGTGTTAAGTGCAAATGGAGAAGTGTTAAACGAGGATGCTGAAAACATTCCATTGCAAAAAATAAAATTAGATGCACCGCCGATTCATGCATTTGAGCGTGAAGAAATTACAGATGTATTTGAAACGGGAATTAAATCGATTGATTCTATGTTAACGATTGGTATCGGTCAAAAGATTGGTATTTTCGCTGGATCAGGTGTTGGGAAATCTACATTACTTGGAATGATTGCGAAAAACGCAAAAGCGGATATTAACGTTATTAGTTTAGTAGGTGAGCGTGGCCGGGAAGTAAAAGACTTTATTCGAAAAGAATTAGGTGAAGCAGGCATGAAAAAAAGCGTCGTTGTTGTAGCGACGTCAGATGAAAGTCACCTTATGCAACTTCGTGCGGCAAAGCTTGCAACGTCTATTGCTGAATATTTCCGCGATCAAGGAAATAATGTATTACTTATGATGGATTCAGTTACTCGTTTTGCCGACGCTCGCCGAAGTGTTGACATTGCGGTAAAGGAATTACCGATCGGTGGTAAAACACTGTTAATGGAAAGTTATATGAAAAAGTTATTAGAGCGATCCGGAAAAACGCAAAAAGGGGCAATAACAGGTATTTATACAGTGTTAGTTGATGGTGACGATTTAAATGGTCCTGTACCAGATTTAGCTCGTGGTATTTTAGATGGACATATTGTATTAAAACGTGAGCTTGCAACTCTTAGTCATTACCCTGCCATTTCTGTACTAGATTCGGTAAGTAGGATTATGGAAGAAATCGTATCGCCCAATCATTGGCAACTTGCAAATGAAATGAGAAAAATTTTATCTATTTATAAAGAAAATGAATTGTATTTTAAACTAGGAACAATTCAAGAAAATGAAGAAAATGCTTATATTTTTGAATGTAAAAATAAAGTAGAAAATATAAATACGTTTTTAAAACAAGGTCGAACGGATAGTTTTCATTTTGAAGATGTTGTCCAAGCGATGCACCATATTGTATAAGACCTCGCCCTTTGAGGTCTTATTTTTTTGTTTTTAATATTTCACAGATTTTTTTGTAAAAAAACTATATAATAGAAAAAGGGAACGTTATAATAGGAAGGGGCTATGAAAACAGGTGGATAAGCAGCAGTACGACACGATAAAATTGCAGATTAATCAAGAGAAAGAACAAATCTTGAAAGAAGTGTACGAACTGACAGCTGAAAAAAGAAAAATAGAACAAAAAAAAGAATATGATTTGTATGTTGTGAAATCACGTAGTAAAGTCGTACAAACTGGGCAACGCATTATGGCTGGTATGCTGTCTTCACATACATTTTCACCTGAAAGAATAGAAGAATGGAATCGAAAAATAAAAAAAACAGAAGGTTTTATTCAAAAAAATGAAAGCCTTTTAGAGCAAATAAAAGAAAAAGAACGTGTCATTGATGAAATGTATCAAGAAGATTGTAAGAAGCTCGCGAAAGTAAAAGAAAAATTAGAAGAAAAAATGCTTCTTGATTTAAAAATGTGTATGAACGGATGAGGTGGATGTAGTGATACAATTTGTATTACCGGTGCAGCAAAGTTTACCTCCGCAAAAAGACAAAGGGCTAGAAGTACAATCGAAAAATGAAAATTCTTCATTTGATAATACAATGAGAATTGAAAATAAAAAACAGCCGAAAACGGAGAAATCGAAACGAGAAAAAGCACCAGAAGAAGAGAAGAAAGAATATCTTCTCGCAAAAAAAACGGTAACGAAAGAAGAGCCGATTGAAAAGAAAGAAGAAAAAAAAGAAACAGAACAATTATTACTAGCTGTATCTGAGCAAATGATTGCAATTGAGCAATTACGTGTGCAACCAGAATTGTTATATCAATACATACAAAAAATACAAGAATTATATAAAGAATACGGAAATATTAAACTGAACGAATTGCCTGCAGCTGAATTACAACAATTACAAGAACTGCTTTCAAACATGAATATTAAAAATGCCATATGTTTAGAAGATACAATGCAAATGGCGTTAGATAAAGTGACGATGCCAGAGCAGACGTTGCAAGTATTAAAAGTTGTAGAATCAGAAACTTGTAATATTGCAAAGAAACAAGAGGAGTCTAAAGAAGTAGAACTCCCAAAAGTAGAGAGCGATGATGTGAAGGTAGAGTTACCAAAAGTCGATCCGTTAAATGACTCAAGTTCAGCCGGAGCTGAGTTGTTAAATAAAGCAACGGGTACTGACCAAATAGGAAAACAAAATAGTGGAGCTGAGAAGGTTACATTACCTGACTTAGGCAAGAAGATGGAAGCACAAGTAGAAGCTCTGCAAAAGTTTGTGGTGAAACAAGAACGTGTTTTATTCCAGCTAAATCCAGAGAAACTTGGTACATTAACTGTATTTATGAAAAAGCATGGAAATCAAATTGATGTCCATGTAGAAATGGACAAACACGATGGGAAAAAACGTGTTGAAATGATTTTTGACGAATTGAAGCTAAAGTTAAAAGAAAAAGAAATTAATATTCAAATTAGTTATTCAGAAAAAGATGAACATCGTAAAGAACAACGAGAACAAGAGCAAAGACAAAAGCAAAAACTAGCAAGTACGAAACAGGAGAAACAAGAATCGAAAGAATTTGCTGGATTATTGGAGGAATAAAGCGTGCCAACAGTTGGATTAAATACAACGAGTACAAATCATATTCCATTACAGGCGGGAGCGCAAAAAAGTAATGCACCTGTTAACGGTGTACAATCGCCAGTAGGGCAAACAAACGGAGTATCAGCAAGTACTCAAAAAACTCCTGGTGTAATGGATAAAGATGATTTTCTAAAATTGTTTTTAGCGAGTTTTCAACATCAAGATCCATTCAATGCGATGGATATGAATCAAATGATGAATCAGACAGCACAATTATCTCTTATGGAACAAGTGCAAAATATGACAAAAGCAGTTGACTCTTTAAGAACGACGATGTATTCGACAGCGCTTGATGGTGGAATGAAGTTTTTAGGAAAGTATGTAAGGGGTATTGACGGTGAAGGAAACAAAGTAACTGGTCAAGTAGAGACAGTTCGCCTTGCAGAAAATAACGATGTACAGCTCGTTATTGATAATAAAGTAGTGCCTCTTCGTTTCGTTGAAAGAGTGTCTGATAAACCAATTGGAGAAACGAATCCAGAAGATGTAAAGAAAGACGATCAAAAAGTAACTGAAGAAGTAAAAACAACAAATTCATAAGGGAGTGTCCATACGTTATGATTAAAGCGTTATATACAAGTATTACAGGTATGAATGCAACGCAAAATGCATTAAGTGTAACTTCAAATAATATTGCCAATGCACAAACAGTTGGTTATAAAAAACAAAAAGCAATGTTTGATGATTTATTATACAACAATTCAATTGGTGCAAAAGGTGATGGTAAATACGCAGGAACGAACCCGAAAAGTATTGGTAACGGTGTGAAAATGAGTGGAACGGTTACAGATTATAGCGATGGTACAATTACGTTAACGGGTGGTAAAACACAAGCAGCAATGGAAGGTAATGGTTTCTTCGTAGTAGGTGATTCAAAAGGCGGCAACACGGAATTTACGCGTAAAGGTACATTTGGGATATCTTCAGATTACTATATTACGAATACCGAAGGCCAATACGTATTCGCATATCCTGCAAATGCAGCAACTGGTGAAGTCGATTTATCTGGTATTCCAGGACCGTTGCAAATTCCAATGGGATCAGCAATCGGTGGTATTCGGACGTCAAAAGGAGTAGTTGGAGGGAATATTCCAGCTGATGCAAAACAGATTACGCAAGAATTGCCTGTATACGATGATGCCGGTAATACATGGACAATGCGTGTAGAGTTTACACAAACTAGTGAACATAATTATAAATATACAGTACATATGCGTAACGACTCGAAAAAAGAAACAGAGTTCAAAGAGGTTCAAGGCGCAGGTGGTGATATGACGTTTGATGCAGTAGGGAATCCAAATCAGCAAAACCCTGGAGCATCTATTCCGTTTAATGGCGGAACAGTAAATTTAGATTTTAGTAAATTAACAAACCATCCAACAGAGAAAACATTAGCGGTAACAAACGTAGATGGTAGAGCAGCGGCGACTGTTAAAGATTGCTTTATTGCTGACGGTGGATATGTGATGGTGAAATATTCTGATGGAAGTATGAAAGCTGCTGGTCAATTAGCTGTTGCAATGTTCCCGAATGAGGGCGGTTTAATGAAAAACGGAAATGGTAACTATACAGCGACAAATACAACTGGTATTTTAGCAATGGGCGTATCTGGTCAAAACGGTGCAGGAAAAGTACGTGGTGGCGCACAAGAAGGTGCAAACGTAGATTTATCTGTAGAATTCGTTGATTTAATGCTATACCAACGCGGCTTCCAAGGAAATGCGAAAGTAATTAAAATTTCAGATGAAGTATTAAATGAAGTTGTAAACTTAATTCGATAATAAATCGTAAAGAAAAAATTGTAACGTAGTAGAAAGGGTTTTTTATTCGTATGACAAGACAAGAGCGAATTTTACAATTGCCTTTTTTCGAAAATAAACGTGAGCTTGCTGAGCAAGTGTTAAAAATAGAACGAGAAGAGCATGTATATTTACCAGATCAATTTGAAATTAAGCAAGTACCTCCCTACTCATTTGGTGAAACAAAAGCAGCTATAGGGCGTATTCATGAATTTTATTTTGTGAGTGTTGGTAGTGATGATGTTTGGAAGTATCAAGTGTTTAAGGATGAGATGAAGTGCCGCGAGTTTTTCGTTATGTTACCGGATATTACGGATCAGCAGCTTGCTTTTTGGTTCAATAACATTGAGCTGTTGAAAGGGGCGTAAAAGCTTTCTTTCTAGGTTTTGAGAGAGGGCCCAGCGATGAGTAGTAGCGGTTAGTACCTATAAGTGGCTCGCATGTTGTAAAACCAGAGATATGGAGTAGTTCTAAGGTAGTTGAAGAGGCGATGAGCTATGAATGAGATTGATAGGTTCTAGGTTAGTTGAGAAGGCCGAAAGTCAATTGTGGTGGTGCCTCTTCTCTCTTTGAAGATAGGGTCTATAAGTAGTGATTTGAAATAGATTATTTAGATTAATTTAAGATAGTTGTGCTATATTGTACAAGTAAAATAAGTTTATATAAAAGGAGAGGTGAGGAGGATGGCGCAGAATAAGTATCGCGTTACATTCATTTCGCCAAGTGAGGTTGAGCAACGTACTGTAATGACGGCGAGTAGTTTGCCACATTTAATACGCCAAGTAGAGAGTATTATTGCAGATCCGAACGGTTATTTTGTAAATGATAAAAAGAATAATTGCTATTTTAAAGTGATTAAAGAAAATGTTACGTTTATTCAATATGAGTTACTATTTTCTGATAAAGAAATTCACATTGAAAAGTTAAAACATATAGCAC
This sequence comes from Bacillus hominis, assembly GCF_018332515.1. Lineage (GTDB taxonomy): Bacteria > Bacillota > Bacilli > Bacillales > Bacillaceae_G > Bacillus_A > Bacillus_A hominis. Next base: position 15,609 of record NZ_BOQD01000087.1, read on the forward strand.
CGGCAGTATTGAAACAAGTATTTAAAAAAATAAACGATCCGGGATTATATGCACTTGCACTTCTTGATGTTGATATAGCGACGAAGGAATATGTGCTAGGAGAAATGAATCCAGAGCTTAGAATGAGAGTGGAAACAGAGCTTTCAAAAAAATGGGAAGCGATGCCGACAGAAATTGTAGGAGCGCAAGAAGTGTTACTAGAGGCACTTGCTTCGTTTATACAAGATTAAGCTTTACCTCTGTTTTTATTACTTTAAAACTATAAGGCTCACTCAACTATCTATATTTTTATATAGGTAGTTGACTTTTGGAGTTTATTAAAGCTTAATAATTAGATATACGGAATTAATGGAAGGGGAGCGACACCTTTATGTCACAAGCACAAAGTATTTTATTAGAAAGTGGAACAAACGAATTAGAAATCGTAACTTATACTGTTGGTGAAAATTTATTTAGCATCAATGTAATGAAAGTGCGTGAAATTATTAATCCATTCCCTGTTACAACTGTGCCGGAATCTCATCATGCAGTTGAAGGTGTTGTTCAAGTACGCGGTGAAATTTTACCTGTTATTAACTTAGCAACAGCCCTTAATTTAAAATCTACAAAGCCACTTGATCAAACGAAATTTATCATTTCGGAATTAAACCAAATGAAAGTTATTTTCCGTGTTGATGAAGTGCATCGTATTCAACGTATTTCTTGGGAACAAATTGATGAACCAGCTTCATTATCTATGGGGCTAGAAGAAACAACGTCTGGAATTGTAAAACTAGATGGGAAAATCATCTTATTGCTAGATTATGAGAAAATTGTTTGCGAAATTAGTAACAGTGGTTATGACAATAAAACACTTTCAGGATTAGAGCAAAAAACTGATCGAGCTGAAAAAGTTATTTATATTGCGGAAGATTCAGCGATGCTTCGCCAAATACTAGAAGAAACATTATCAACAGCTGGATATACGAAAATGAATTTCTTCAGCAATGGTGCAGAAGCGTTAGCACAAATTGAAAAACTAGCAAAAGAGCAAGATGAAAAAATGTTTGAACATATTCATCTGCTTATTACAGATATTGAAATGCCGAAAATGGATGGACACCATTTAACGAAAGTAATTAAAGATAGTGAAGTAATGAAGCAATTACCAGTTATTATTTTCTCTTCTTTAATTACGAATGAGTTGTTCCATAAAGGTGAGGCTGTAGGGGCGAATGCTCAAGTGAGTAAGCCTGATATTCAAGAGTTAATTGGTTTAGTTGATAAGTTAGTGTTGTAAAAAAGTTTTGAAAAGCGTTTTTTTAGTTGGAATAGAGGATCTAGCCAAGTGGGGAAGCGGTCAGTGCCTAATAGAGGTCCATACGGTGTAAGACCAGAGGTATGGAGTGGTTTTAGGTAAGTAGGAGAAGTGAGTATTTGAGTGAGAGTTTGAAGAATCAGTTTAAAACACGTTTTTTTAGCTGGAAGAGAGGAATTAGCCATGTATAGTACTGGTTAATTCCTTTTTAGTATTCTATGCTCTGTACAGGCAGAAAAACCAAACGTTTCTGGAGTGTTTATGACTGCATGTATTAATAGTCTCTTTCGTGTATTTAGCTGTTTTTATTTAGGGGATATTGATTGGTTTAATTAATAAGTAGTAGGTTTTTTGATTTGAAAATATAAGAGAATGTATCTCTGGAATTGTGTTAGTAGTATTTCGTGATAGCGCAAAATTTTTCGGTGAAATTATATTGGGAATACCATATAATATAATTAAATACATTTTATTAATATAGCATCGTGTTAGATTTTTTTATTATTTTCTTAAAAAATCTTTACTATTATTTACATACTTTTTATACCTTTTTGTATGTTAATTATTTGACAGATAATTTAGAAATGTTATAATATGGATATGCAGAAATTTCTATTTTCTTAAAAGACATGGGAGTCAGATGAGAATTGTGAAAGGATGAGGGGCAGTGACACAGAGTATGTATCACCACACAGCAATCAACGTATTAAGTCTTTTACAAAACATGTCAAATAATAAAACGAACGATATAAAATTAGAGGCGGAATTTAAAAAAATAGAGAAACAATTCCGAATAAAGTATGAAGAGCTTATCGATTTATATAATAGAATGGTATTATTTCAAATAGATATAGAAAAAAATGGCGGTATGCGAGTATATGAAAAATCAGGGATTACATGGTTGAAGTCTGAACTAGAACTACTGTATGAAGTATATCAATTTTGTCAGCGTCAAGGCTTAAACATCGCAAATATTTCAAAATATGTTAGTAAAAATGAACTGAATTTATTTCCAAAAACGGAAAGCCAATTACAGAACACGTATTATAAATTAAAAAAACAAGAAATCCCGTTTGAAAATATTGAAAAACAAAAGCCGGGTCGAAAACGCAAATATACACCTGTAAAGGATACAGTTGTTGAGGCGAAACAAGAAAGAAAACAGGAAGTAAAAGAAGATTTCCGAAGTGAAGAGGACGAAAAAAATCTCGTAACAGTCATCTCTGGTATCGTTGATAACTTTGAAACAATTAGTCAATCCCGTGAAAAGAAAGAGCATGAATTACATCAGTTTATGGAGGGAATCTATAAACTTTCTAGCATGGCTGCAGAGCGTTCGAAAGAAGAAAAGAATGCTCGAGGTCTTGAAGGAGAAATACATTCATTACGAGCTGAAAATGAAAGATTAAAACGAGAGAAGGAAGACCTTGTACATGATATTAAAGAAATGACGCATCATTTAACTCATTTCATTAAGAGCTCTGATATCGATCAAATTCGTACGTTGCCTTTCTTCGTAAAAGAGTGCAAACAAGATTTACATAAGCTAGGATTATATAACGCTCAAGACGGAAAAATGAAAATTATGGTTGATAGTAGCGGCCAGGTTATGACCATACCACAATAAAAATGGGTACAAAACAAAAGGGAAAT
>NZ_BOQD01000088.1 GCF_018332515.1 Bacillus hominis
TCCTCCTTGTGCTCCTCCTACCAATGTCGGAATCCCTGTTTGTGCTCCAGCTACTGATGTTGGAATTCCTCCAGGTGCTCCTCCCATCCAACTTGGGATTCCACCATACCCGTGTTGTCCATCTCCTCCCATGAACATCATTTGTCCATAACTATCCGATCCGCCCCCGAAGAAGCCATGTGGTGCATTATTGTCCATCCCTTTCATTCCTTTCACCTCTTCTTCTCAATTTAGCCTACCTTGTTTATCATATTTTCTATAGCAGAATAGGTGTTTGTCTATATGGGAATTCCGCACTTATTTCTTCGTTCTTCATTGATGAAGGTGATCCAGAACTTATTTTTCACATAAAAAAGCTCAGAGCATAAACGCTCTGAGCTTTTATTAATAATTAATTAGTTTGCAACAACGTTAACAAGTTTGCCAGGAACGACAATTACTTTACGAACTGTTTTTCCTTCGATTTGTTCTTGAATTGCTTCAAGTGCAAGTTGTTCCATTTCTTCTTTTGATGCGTCTTTACTCATTGTTAATTTTGCACGAACTTTGCCCATAATTTGAACAACGATTTCAACTTCATCTTCTACAAGTTTCGACTCATCAAATATTGGCCAGCTTGCATATGAAATTGTTTCAGTGTTTCCAAGCTTGCTCCATAGTTCTTCCCCGATGTGAGGTGCAACTGGTGCAATCATTTTTACGAAACCTTCTACATATTCTTTCGGAAGTGTTTCAGCTTTGTACGCATCGTTGATGAATACCATCATTTGAGAAATCGCTGTGTTGAAGCGAAGCTCTGCATAGTCTTCTGTTACTTTCTTCACTGTTTGGTGGTAAGCTTTTTCAAGCTCTTTGTTTGGTGCATCAGTAATTTTCTCACTTAATTCACCGTTATCTTGAATGAATAGACGCCATACGCGGTCTAGGAAACGACGAGCTCCGTCAAGACCATTTTCAGACCAAGCAATTGAAGCATCTAATGGTCCCATGAACATTTCGTATAGACGAAGTGTATCTGCACCATGGCTCGCTACGATATCATCAGGGTTTACAACGTTACCTTTTGATTTACTCATTTTCTCGTTGTTTTCACCTAGAATCATACCTTGGTTAAATAATTGTTGGAACGGCTCTTTCGTTGGAACTACACCGATATCATATAATACTTTATGCCAGAAACGAGCATATAGTAAGTGAAGTACAGCATGCTCTGCTCCCCCGATATAAATATCAACTGGAAGCCATTGTTTTACTTTTTCAGGATCTACAAGTGCTTCACTGTTGTTTGGATCCATGTAGCGTAGGTAGTACCAGCAGCTACCTGCCCATTGTGGCATTGTGTTTGTCTCACGACGACCTTTTTTACCAGTTTCAGGATCAACAACATTTACCCACTCTTCAATGTTAGCTAGTGGTGATTCACCTGTACCTGAAGGACGAATGTTTTCTGTTTTCGGAAGAACTAATGGTAATTCTTCTTCTTTCACAGCTGTCATTGTGCCATCTTCCCAATGGATTACTGGAATTGGCTCACCCCAGTAGCGTTGGCGGCTAAATAACCAGTCACGTAGACGGTATGTTACTTTTTGATTGCCTGCACTTGTTACTTCAAGCCATTCAATCATTTTTGCGATTGCTTCTTCTTTATTTAATCCATCAAGGAATGCTGAGTTTACGTGTGCACCATCACCTGTGTACACTTCTTTCGTAATATCTCCGCCCTCAACAACTTCCTTCATTGGAAGATTGAATACTGATGCGAATTCATAGTCACGCTCATCGTGAGCTGGAACTGCCATTACAGCACCTGTTCCGTAAGTTGCAAGAACGTAATCAGCGATCCAGATTGGTAATTTCTCACCATTTACTGGGTTAACTGCGTAAGCACCAGTGAATACACCAGTTTTTTCTTTTGCAAGTTCTGTACGCTCTAGGTCACTCTTCATTTTTACAGAGTTAATGTAAGCTTCTACCGCTTCTTTTTGCTCTGCAGTTGTAATTTCTGCAACAAGCGCATGCTCTGGAGCAAGTACACAGTATGTTGCGCCAAATAATGTATCAGGACGCGTTGTGAAAACTGTGAATTTCTCTTCTGTACCATCGATATTGAAGTGTACTTCTGCACCTTCAGAACGTCCGATCCAGTTACGCTGCATATCTTTTAAGCTTTCTGGCCAATCAAGTTCATCTAGATCTGCTAATAGACGATCTCCGTAAGCTGTAATTTTTAACATCCACTGTCTCATCGGACGACGTTCAACTGGATGCCCACCGCGCTCACTCTTACCGTCAATTATTTCTTCATTCGCAAGTACTGTACCAAGTGCTGGACACCAGTTTACAGGTACTTCATCAACGTAAGCTAAACCTTTTTCAAATAGTTTCAGGAAGATCCATTGTGTCCACTTGTAGTAGTTTGGATCTGTTGTATTTACTTCACGATCCCAATCATAAGAGAAGCCTAATGCTTTAATTTGATTACGGAACGTATTAATATTAAGCTCTGTAAATTCAGCCGGGCTGTTTCCAGTATCAAGTGCATATTGCTCTGCTGGAAGACCGAACGCATCCCATCCCATTGGATGAAGAACGTTGTATCCTTGCATACGCTTCATACGAGATAAAATATCTGTCGCTGTATAACCTTCTGGATGACCTACGTGTAAGCCCGCACCTGATGGATATGGGAACATATCTAGTGCATAAAATTTTGGTTTTTCTGTCTCATCTGGTGTACGGAATGTTTTATTCTCTTCCCAATACCCTTGCCACTTCTTCTCAATTTCTTGATGATTAAAGCTCATGAGATAACCTCCTTGAAATTCTATTTATTTTCACCGCCTAAAATACAAAAAACCTCTCATCCCTAGAAAGGGACGAGAGGTTATAGATTCCCGCGGTACCACCCTAAATTAATGTATTATATACATTCGCTTAGATCCGTAACGTGGATTAACGGCAATTGCTACTAAATGTTCGCAACTGCAACTCAAAGGCGAGTTCATAACGAAACGTGGATTGACTTGCACCGACCGTCAACTCTCTAAACCAGCTTCTATTACTACTACTCCTTCTCACTGTTATTACAAATATGAGTTAATTTAAATATATTCTAAAACATGTTGCATGTTCCGTCAAACTAAACTGCAATTTTTTCTTCAACTGTTTCTTCTACTTTAACTCGTTTATCGTAAATACTCGCTGCTACAAGCGCTACTACAAGCATTACCATGATCGCTATGAACAATACTTCCATGTTGTATAAATCAACAATTGCTCCGCCAACGACAGGTCCGAACATTTTCCCTACAGTCGCTGCGCTATTTACAACCCCTTGATAAAACCCTAGTTTATCTTTTGGCGCAAGTATATTTGCAATGGTCGGAACTGCCGGCCATACGAATAACTCACCAATTGTTAATGTCACCATCGCAACAAGAAACATTGTAAATTGCTGCGCTTGGCTTAACACAATGAATGAAGCTGCAAAAATGATGATTCCGATCATAATTTGTTGTTTTAAAGAACGCTTCATCCAGCGAATTAGCATACTAACTAATGGCTGCGCACAAACAATCATCGCTCCGTTTATCGTCCATAATAAACTATAGTGACGAAGGCTAATATTTAATTCCTGCATATGTGTTGCAATCGCCCCTTGCCACTGTACGTATGTAACCCAGCATAAAGCATATGCTACGCACACGATAAGAAGTGCTTTGAATCCAGGTGTAAGTGACCACCCTTTTTTCGTTTCGACTTCTTTTTGTACCCCTTGTTCCTTTTTGTCTTCCATACCGCGGAAGCCAATAAAAGCAATTAAAAAGAATATAAAGTATAAAATAAAGTTCGCTAAGAAAATATAATCAAAACGATATGAAGCAACTAAACCACCGCACGCTGTCCCAATAGCAATACCGACATTTTGTCCAACGTACATTGCATTAAATGCTCGTCTTCCGCCCTCCGGCCAAACCGTACCAACCATCGCATACATCGATGGAAAGACCATTCCAGAACCGAAGCCGATTAATGCTAGCCATACAACATATAACGGCCAACCGTGGAAGAACACAAGACCTAAAATCGATACAAGTGTAATGACAATCCCTACTAAAATTGATTTATAACCGCCCCATTTATCAAATAAAACACCGCCGAGCAAGTTTCCAATTACACCAGTAAGCGAGTTGATCATTAATACCATTCCAGCCACTGATAATGATTTCCCTAAACTATCATGTAAGTAAATTGTATTAAAAGGCCATAAAAAAGAAGCACCCGTGACATTAATAATCATCCCAGCTACTAATAGCCATACTTTCCTTGGCATAGTCTCCCCTCCTATTCTCTTTTTTTCGTTCATATATATAACAGTAAAATTGTAGTCGTTTTTAAATAGGAAGGCAACTGATTAATAGTTGATGAAATTCAGATAATAGCACAAAGACGATTAGAATGTATTCTAATCGTCTTTGTAACATTTTAATCTATAAATAATGGAATCGTTCCCTTATAGGGTTACCCGACTTCCTTTTTACTTTTTGCACTTTCTTTAGCACTCCATTTAAATATTTTGTCTAGTAAGGAATATATTCTCCCAGACTCTTTCGTTAATAAAGGACCTAACGATGCCAATATTAAAACGTATAGAGCTGAGAATGGTTTAATCGTTGCCATTAAGCCGCCCGCAATTCCAATATTCGCAACGATAATGGAAAATTCCCCGCGCGACACAAGTGTTAAACCGATATTCGTAGAAGCCTTATGCGATAACCCAGCTTTACGTCCAGCAACCATTCCGGCGGTAAAATTACCGATAAGAGTAATGAAAACTGCTCCTAATGCCAACCACACTGCTCCTCCAAGCGAAAATGGATCTATACTTAAACCGAAGCTGAAGAAGAATATAGCTCCAAAGAAATCACGAAACGGAACAACGAGCTGTTCAATTCGATCACTATGCTCTGTTTCAGAAAAGACGAGCCCTAATAATAATGCTCCAATCGCCTCCGCAACATGAATCGTTTCTGAAAATCCTGCTACAAAGAACAAAATAGCGAATATTACGATAATAAAAATTTCATTGGACGAAATATCTAATATTTTATTTAAAAACCGTGTAGCTTTTCTAGCGACTACAAAGAATAGTAACATATACCCTACTGCGATTAAAATAGATGTAAGAGCACCTACAAATGACGTTGCCCCTCCGAGTACTAATCCTGAAACGACTGATAAATATACTGCTAAAAAGATATCATCAAACATAATGATTCCTAAAATTAGCTCCGTCTCTTTATTACCAGATCTTCTTAAATCAACAATTACTTTCGCAACAATTGCACTCGATGAAATTGTTATGATTCCAGCAATAATTAATGTTTCTAGTAAGGGAAAGCCCATTATATATCCATAAAGTAAACCTAATATGAAATTAAGCGATATATGAACACTACCCCCAAAAGCAATCGACTTTCCTGATTTAATTAATTTTTTTATTGAGAATTCTAAGCCTAAGTAGAATAGGAGGAATATGACGCCAACACGGCCGAGGAAGGAAATAACTTCTCCGCTTTCAATAAACCGTAAATCGATAAGCCCTAAATCTGGGGCATGAGGCCCCACTAGCATACCGAGTATAATGAGAAACGGAATAATCGAAAACTTTAACTTTGCAGCGAGGATAGCTGCAAAAGCTACTAATACTAACGCAGTTCCAACTTCAAAGACTAAAGTATCCATCGATTATGAGTCACCTCCCGCTGAAAGCAACTCATTAATAATTCTCTTCACTTCATGTCTTTCACCCGATAATACGAGCATATCGCCAGCTTCAATGATAGAATCTGGACCTGGATTGAAAAATTTCTTCATATTCTTTTTCAAAATAGCAATAATCGTTACGTTATATGTTTTTCGAACACTTAAACTACCAATTGTTTTTTGCACAACTGGTGCGTTATTTTCTACTTTAAACCATTCAATTGATAATCCTTCAAAAGCCATCTCAATCGTGTCTAAAGCTTGTGGTCTATATACCATCCCGCCTAATATAGCAGCAATTTGTCTTGCTTCAGAATCGCGAAGAGAAATGCTTGAAATACTCTCATCATGATCAGCATCGAAATGATACATTTCTCTTCTTCCATCATCATGAATAACGATAACCATTTTTTCATTACCTTTTGTAACTACTTCAAACTTACAACCAATACCCGGAAGTTCACTTTCTCTAATATTCATATTTTCCGCCTCCTAAAGTTTTTAGTTACGGCTTTTATAAATCTACATCAATCTCCGTTTTAAACTTTTCATCTTTTGAAATGCCTAAATACTTGAGCGTCTCTGATGGAGTTGCGTGATGAAAATGTTTTTGCAGTAGTGCGATTGCTATTCCTCTTTTGTACGCGTGAAACCCAAATGTTTTTCTCATTGAGTTCGTTCCAATCTTTCCAAGAACTCCAACTGCTTCCGCAGCGTTATGAATTACACGATAAGCTTGTTGACGCGTAATTGAATTTGTCGTTTTATTGGATTGAAATACGTAGTTTTCTCTTTTAACGTCAATAGATTGTACGTACTCTAAAAGCGCTTCTTTTACTTTTGTATTTAAATAAATATCTTGTTTAAACTTTTCATCTTTCACAGGAAGAGAATAAAACTCTTTAGCAGTTCCATCTTCATTTAATACATCTTCAAATTTAATACTCAGTAGTTCAGTAATTTTTAAACCTGTGTTAATTCCAATAACAAATAAAAGATAATCTCGCTGTGAATGCTCTTTTAAATATTTTTTCATAGCCTCAATTTGGTTTATATCTTTTAATGCCTCTACAACTTCCATACATGTATTCTCCTCATCTTATGAACGGTAATTTTCTCATCATGTTGTCCATTTTACCTTATCATGCTATGGGAATTCCATGTATTATCCATTTCCTTTTAAATTTTTTACGCTAGACAATTGGAGCGATATACTTTAATACACCTAAAAATTCTGGATATTTATGATTTGGAAACTTACTATTGTAAAAATACGTTGCGGTTAGAAAAATAACGAGGGATAAAGATGAAAATAGTAAAACTTCTTTTGACCTTAGCGCTATGCCTATAACTTCAAATAAAGATCCATCTTCCTTCTGCAAGTTGGATTCCTCCTTTCTTTTCCCGCCTCTTTACACTTTCAGCTTATGTTACTTATTTACATTATAGAATACAATTAAGTAACATATCAATAATTTTGTTATTTTTCTGAAAATAAATAAAAATACCGAGCACCCTCTGCTCGGTATTTTTATTCTTAGTCCTCTTTCGGAAGAACAATTCCCTTATACAATTGAACTGTAATGAAGTAATAAATCGCATAAATGACTACGAAGATAACAATCGGTAACCAAATACGGAAATACGGATCAACTAAAATGAAACCGAAAATATTCATACCAACTAATACGTGAGCAATACCCACAATTGCCGGGAATAGGAATACTAAAAATAACTCTTTATAAATAGATTTTGTTAATAATTCACGGCGCACACCGATTTTACGAAGCATTTGATAACGCGTAATATCTTTTGATGCACCAGACAGAATTTTAAACATTAAGCAACTTGCCATCATCGCTAAGAAAGCAATTCCAAGGAAGAAGCCCATAAACACTGTTCCACTCGCAACACCGTAGAACATGTCGTAAGCTTGATATTTACTATCTAATCTTTCAGCTTGTATATTTTTATATTTATCTAGTTGCAACTCGTCAAGTTTTTTCCATTCTTTTGTGTGTGCTTCAAAATCATCTGTTTTTCCAGTAAATACGATTCCTTCTTTACCATTTACCGTATCGTACATTTTTTGATCTACAATTTTAATTGCATGATCTTCATGTACGTAGAATGGCTGGATTGTTCTGAAAGCCTCGTCCCATTCTTCTGGAAGTGCTTTAGCATTCGCATCTTTTTCATTCATTTCTCTAGAAACTGCACCTACTGGCAGGTCCGCTGAAACTTTCTTCGTGTTCACTAAATCCTTCATCGATTTCATATTTGCCATATCTCTTACTAAAGGACGATTTTTCTCTAAATCCTCTTTTACATAGTAAACGTATTTATCATCGACTTTGTAACGATATTCATTTTTCTCTTTAAATGGAATACCATCTAAAATTTTCTTTTCTTCAGCTGTAGGATTATGAACAACTGAATCATATATTACTAAACCATCGACCATTTTTATAACGTTATTTTTAAACGCCATACCACCTGAAATTGCACCAGCTCCAAGAGCAACTAACATTGCTACTGTCGCAAGCACTTTCGTTAAACTATTAATACGGAAGTTTAATTGTGCAAAAGTAAAAGCGTTAAGCCCTTTTTCACTACGTTTTTTATTACTCTTTAACTTTTTAATAATAACCGGAAGAAGCGATCCAAATAGCATGTAAGTACCAGCTGTTGTTGTAATTAATGCAATAAGGATTCCCATTTCTCTTAGTTTTTCCATGTAAATCATTGATGCATAGCCAATACCTAATAAAATAACCGCAAGGAATGCAACTACACCTGTCATTTTCCCTTTTACCGCAACACGCTCTGTTTGCGCATCTGCATGTACAAGTTGTAATACAGAAATACGAGATAATTTAATACTATTCATAATTGCTGATAATACAAATAGTGCAAAGAAGAAGATGCAAGTAACAGCCATAGATGGCAGATACAATGCTTTATAACCTTCACCAGCAAATTCAAGCTGCTTCATTAATAATTGCCCAATACCCCCGGCAAGTCCTACACCAACTGCAATTCCGATTACAAGAGACGCAGCACCTAATACAATCGTTTCAATAAACATAAGTAATGTAACTTTATGCTTTTTTGCTCCTAACATCATATACATACCAAACTCTTTTTGACGAAGAGATAATAAGAAAGAGTTCGCATATAAAATATAGAAGAAGGTTATGATTGCTAGTAAAAATGAACCTGCTTGGAATACGAATCCAATTGATTGAATAACTGAGTTAGATTCGATAAACGCTTTATTCAGCGCTAACGTTTGAAACATATAAAAAATTGAGATAGACATGACAAGGCCGACAAGTAAGACGATATAATCTTTTAGCTTACTCTTTAGCCCTGACATGGAAAGTTTGAATAACATGTACTAGAACCTCCTTTCTTATGCTTTTTGTGTACCTAAATCTGCAAGTACATCTAAAATTTCTTTATAGAACTCTTCACGTGTACCGCCTCGGTGAATTTCTTTATATAGCTCACCATCTTGAATGAATAAAATACGCTGACAGTAGCTTGCACTATACGGATCATGTGTAACCATCATAATAGATACGCCTTGATCTTGATTTAAGTTTGTCATCGCATCAAGTAAGCTCGCTGCATTTTTAGAATCAAGCGCTCCTGTTGGCTCGTCCCCTAAAATAATTGCTGGCTCATGCACTAAAGCGCGCGCTGCTGCTGAACGTTGCTTTTGTCCACCAGATACTTCAGATGGATACTTTTGAAGTATTTCTGTAATTCCTAACATACCCGCTACTTTCTCGACTTTCGGTCCAATATTACGTGATGGAACACCTTGAAGAGATAGTGGAAGTGCGATGTTTTCATAAATAGACAGGTTTTCTAACAAGTTAAAATCTTGGAAGATGAATCCTAATTTTTGTGAACGGAAATCAGAAAGCTCACCTTGTTTCATTTTCGTAATATCCGTACCTGCAATTTCAACAACGCCGCCCGTTGCTTTATCAAGCGTTGAAATTACATTTAATAATGTCGTTTTACCAGAACCAGATGGTCCCATAATTCCTACAAACTCACCCTCTTGAATTGAGAATGAAACACCTTTTAACGCGTGTGATTGGTTCTCACCTTTTTTACCGTACACTTTTTGGACGTTTTTCACGTCTACAACTGGTTTCGTCATATATATCCTCCTACGCTTGTTTTTCCATTACCTATTTTGCGCTTTTTGGAAGAGAACTGCTATTTGTTAACATTACATTTACCTTACACTTTTGTAATATAAAAAAGGTGAGTGTGTAAGCTTGGCTTTTTCCTTTTAAAATAAATTCATTTTCTTCATTAATAGATAAAATTTCATTAGCAATTTACCGCAAAAAGCTGACAAAAAAATAGACTGTTCCACAAGTGGAACAGCCCATCTCTATCTTTATTTCTTCAAAGGTGTTACCGTCCAATACGTAATAACACGCCAAATCCATTCTAGTGGACCCATTTTAAAGATTTTCATCCAAAGAACACTAAACATAATTTGAATTGCATAGATTGCGATACATACATATAACGTCTGCATGTACGTTAAGTTTCCTGCAAAGTTAAATACACTGCCTGCAATTAAAATCATTGCAGTTTGTCCAATATAATTCGTTAAAGCCATACGACCATAGTACTTCAGTGGTGCTAGCAATGTTTGAACTGGTTTTAATTGAAGTAGTAAAATTAATGCTCCAACATAGAAAGCTGAAATAATTGTTCCAACTGTAATACCAATTTTTAAGAATTGGCTTGCAGCATCCATTGTCCCATCCTCATTCTCAAGTATCATATTTACAAATGGAGCAGCAGGGACGTGCCCATATTGATACCATAAAGCTACAACACTTAAAACAAACATAATGCCTGTAAAAATAGCTACTTGCTTTATTTTCGCTGAAAGATTTTCAAATACTTTATACTGCCCTGCAGCAAGCCCTAATAAAATTAAACTTAGCGGCAGAAATTCTTTCGCAGCAAGTACACTAAAGGTAATTGTCAAAATAAGACCGATTACTAAGTTCACTTCTTTTTTCGCTTTATAAAACGGTAAAACGATTAACCCGTAAATTGCATATAGCGTTAACGCTTCTCCAGGTTGAAACATTTGATGAATGTAGCCAAAAATAAATAGCGCAACTACACGGCGTAAAAATAAAACATATCCATTTTTCCCTTTTGCAATCGCTCTAGAGATAAAGATATAGAATCCCACTCCAAATAAGAATGAGAAGATTGAGAAGAAACGACCTTCTACAAATAAGTATAGAAACCTTTGATAACTTGCATCCACTGTATTAGGATCTGGAATTTTAATATTAAGTAGTGCGAGAATATTTACTAAAATAATCCCCAGTAGTGCGAAGCCACGAATGTAATCTAACTCATCAATTCGTTTGTTTGTAACATTGTTCCCCATAAAGCAACTCCTTGTATAAAGTGAAACTATAATCAGTGGGGGGTGTTCATCCCCCACTGATTATTAGTTGAACCAATCGGGCATTTACGGGCAGTTGATCTCCAACCGAATTTTGAGATGAGAGTTTTACTGCCCGTTAATGCGGGATAAAATTTAATCCTCCCTTACTCTACTGGAGAAGTAGGCTTATAACTATCGGTAAACCTTACAGAAACCTTACATTATTGTAATATAATAAAACCAGGTCATATTGCGACCTGGTCTACTCTGATTGCTTCGATTTTTGAGGTTGTCCCTTTTTACTGTTACGCTGTTTCACTTGAACAACCGGATCAAGCTCATTCGAAAACTCAGCGTTATGTCCATTTTGTGTTTTTTGCTCTGGATTATTTTGATCTGAACGTTTCGCCATTACATTCACTCCTTATTAGTGTGGTGTAATAATCATTTGATGTTGCAATTGGCGAATTGCCATACGTGCTCTATTTAACTGCTCACGTTGTTCATCATTCGCATGTTGTTGCATCGTTTGTAAATCGTTATATGCTTGTTCTAACTGCAACTGAGCATCCGAATACTCCATCGTATTGTAATGCTCTTGTCTCATACCTTGATCTAATTGTTCTTTCGCATATTCCACCGCTTGTTCCGCTTGTGTAATATACGATTCAAGTGATTGACGCTCTGCCATAATTGTCCCTCCTTGCTTCAATTCCCCTTTAGTGTGTCCCTTCCATCTCAACCTTATGAGTATGTTATAATGGATTTTGTTTCATTTTGACTCGTCTTAGGAGGGAAAGTAATGAAGGTTCAAAATCCTTTTCCATATACAAACGACAATAAACGTTATCATACATGGAATTACCACTTACGAAATGAATTTGGTGAAAAAATCTTTAAAGTTTCATTAGATGCTGGCTTTGATTGTCCGAACCGTGACGGTACTGTTGCTTACGGCGGCTGCACATTTTGTAGTGCTGCTGGATCTGGTGACTTCGCTGGCGATCGCCGCGATGATGTTATAACGCAATACCATGAAATGAAAGAAAAAATGCGCTCAAAGTGGAAAGACGGAAAATGTATCGCTTATTTCCAGGCGTACACAAATACACATGCACCACTTGAAGTGTTAAAAGAGAAATTCGAACCGCTTCTAGCAGAAAAAGACGTTGTCGGTCTTTCTATCGCAACTCGTCCAGATTGCTTACCAGATGATGTTGTTGAATATTTAGCGGACTTAAATAAACGCACGTACCTTTGGGTTGAACTCGGACTACAAACTGTTCATGAACGTACTGCAAATCTTATTAATCGCGCTCACGATTATCCATCATATGTAGAAGGTGTAAATAAATTACGCAAGCACGGCATTAGAGTTTGCTCTCATATTATTAACGGTCTTCCACTTGAAGATTACGACATGATGATGGAAACAGCTCGTGAAGTAGCAAAGCTTGACGTACAAGGAATTAAAATTCATTTACTTCATTTATTAAAAGGAACGCCAATGGTGAAGCAATATGAAAAAGGACAATTAGAATTCCTATCCCTTGAAGATTACGTAAGTCTCGTTGTTGACCAACTTGAGATTATTCCAGAAGACGTAATTGTGCACCGTATCACAGGTGACGGTCCACCTGATTTAATGATCGGCCCAATGTGGAGCTTAAATAAATGGGAAGTATTAAATTCCATCGATGCAGAATTTGTACGCCGCGGAAGCTGGCAAGGAAAATATGCAAATGAGGAGAAACAAAAATGAAATTAGAACGTGTATTACCGTTTGCTCGCTCGCTGCTGCAAACGGCTGTTAAAGAAGGCGATTACGCTGTAGATGCAACACTTGGAAATGGTCATGATACTTGCTTCCTAGCTGAAATCGTTGGAGATAACGGAAAAGTATTTGGATTCGATATTCAAAAAGAAGCAATTGAAAGTTCTACTATCCGCCTAAAAGAAAAAGAACTTTTCGAACGTACTGTTTTAGTTCACGATAGTCACGATACACTTGTATCCGTATTACCTAAAGATGCAAAGGGAAAAGTAACAGGAGCAATCTTCAACTTAGGTTATCTTCCTGGTGGTGACAAGCATATCGTTACAAAACCGAACTCAACAATCTCGGCGATTGAACAATTATTAGAAGTAATGGCACCTGAAGGTATCATCGTCCTTGTCATTTATCACGGACACCCAGAAGGACAAGTAGAACGCGACGCTGTGCTCAAATTTGCAGAAGAACTAGACCAAAAACAAGCTCACGTTTTGCGATACGGCTTCATTAACCAGCAAAATAACCCGCCGTTTATTGTGGCGATTGAGAAGCGATAATATATCGACTTATCGACAAAACATAACAAAAAAGACGTGCATTCACTGCACGTCTTTTTCTTATTCTCCCCAAAACTTTTAACTTTTTTCACAATTCTTTCAAATTAATCACACTTAATCTCGCTATATTAAATAAGTAGCTTATTCATATAGGGAAGGTTAGGGGAACTGAAGTATGAAACAAAATCGTTCGCTTCATTACATTTTTTGGCGTTGGCATTTTTATGCTGGGCTTTTTATTACGCCGCTTCTTATTACTTTGTCACTGAGCGGAATTGGATATTTATTTCGGGAAGAAGTTGAGGATTTCATCTATAAAGATTTATATTTTGGGAAGAGCGCCCAAACAGAATCTATTTCGATGTCTGAGTCTATTTCATTAACAGAGAAAAAATATCCACATTATAGTGTGGCGAAAATTAGTGAGTTTAATGGAGATTATAATACGAGGCTTACAATCGCAAATGAATATACAGGAACACAGAAATATGTTTATTTAGACAGCAATAACCAAATTGTTGGCGATCAAAATGCAGATGAAACGTTTGCTAATATAATGCGGGAATTACATAGTTCTCTTTTAGTTGGTGGCACTGTCGTCAACTATATTGTAGAACTTGCGGCGTGCTGGACAATCTTTTTAATTGTGACTGGATTGTATATGAGTATACGCCAATTTACAAACACACCGTCCTCCAATAAGCGAGAAAAAGCAAAACGACGTCATTCTATTATCGGTATTATATTTACAATTCCTCTCGTTCTGCTAGTCGCAACTGGATTGCCGTGGTCAGGATTTATGGGGAACCAAATTTATAAAATTGCAACTTCAAATGAATCACTCGGATATCCAAAATTGTATATGGCACCTCCTGAATCAAAGGTAAAAGAGTTGCCATGGGCAACAAGAAAGGAAGCTCCTCCTGAATCTAACTCCAATGAGCCAAAAGCAATTTCAATTGATGAGTTACAAAAAGGGATTGAAATAAAGAAGCCATATGTTATTTCACTACCGGCTAATCCAAAAGGTGTATTCACTGTTTCAAAATCGAGCGGTTCTGGTATTACTGGTATGCACGTGGCACCGAATGAAGAAATTACTGCTTACTTTGATCAATATAGCGGAGAACTTATTTCAAAAACAGACTATCGTGATTATGGATTATTTGCACAATGGTTCACTTACGGTATCCCGCTTCACGAAGGACATTTATTCGGATGGCCAAATAAAATATTATGCTTACTAACGACGTTATCTTTATTACTTCTCATTTATTTCGGAGTTAAAATGTGGTTAGCAAGAAAACCGAAAGGAAAGTTAGCAGCACCTCCAAAGCAAAGAGATAAGAAAAGCACATTCATTTTCTTTATCATGATGGTTATATTAGGAGCTGTCATGCCATTATTCGGGCTATCTGTTTTAGTTATTTTTGCGATTGAGCTTCTCATATACGTATTTTCAAAAATACGATCATAGTCAACTACCCCCACTGATTATTAGCCCACACCAATCGGGCTTTTACGGGCAGTAAGACTCCCACAAATAGCGGGATAAAAAGAAAACCACTCTATATGAGTGGTTTTCTTCATCACTGCGCCATTTTCTTCCGGTACATCTTCCCGTTCCAGTAGAAGAATCGTGAAGTGAGCCCTCCGTATTTTACAATGCGCCGTGCCATTTTGTGCATATTCTTTTGTGCTGATACTTTTTGGTCTGATAAATAAATACCAAGTAATCCTCGGCTTATGAGACGATGAAACTTCGCATGAGGCAAATCACCAATGCTCTTCTCTGCTTCTTCTACAAAATGTTTCATACGATCTAATATAGCTTGCTCGTTTTCATAATAACTACAGAAATTCAAATCTCCGCCTATACGATCTTCTTCTTGATCAATGAAATAATCAAGTAAAATGTGAAGTCCTTGTACGTAAGGAAAATACCCTTGTCTAATTTTCTCAATATCCTCATCATGTAATTCATCATGAAATGCATATGCTACAAGGCAAAAGATTCCAAGTGTAGAACCTGCACATGCTGAAAACTCAAACCAACTCATCGGTGGTAAGTTTTCTTTATGCGCTTCAAACCATGATTTTAAGCGTGGTTCTCTTTCTTCTAACTTCACATGTTTATGAATTTGCAAATCACAATAATAACAAGCAAGTTCATGAAGAACAGGAGCAATTTTGTCATAGTGCTTCGTTTTCTTTAAAACATCTTGGCATGTTTCAACTAGTTCATCTAAATAACCACCATCATCTTGATCATCACGGTAACGATAATAATTACCGCCCCCTTCAACTTCAGGGCTTAATGCCATTATCATCGACTCATGAAGAGCGGCAAAGTCTTTTGGATCAAGTGATGTACTGCGGTCACATAAATTATCTAAATAATCGCTAATCGTTTGATACGCTACAATAAAACGAATACATTCCTCTCGGTTCTCATTTGCTAACAGCGCTAAAATGCCACCGCCCTCGCAATGAAACGTTTTATTCTCAATACTTGCGATTGCCTGACTATGAAGCTCATCATTCGGAATATGGTAGGCACGCTCTTTCCACATCGCTAGCTCATGGTGTACAACCGGAAACACATCACGGTATACTTTCGCCATGAGCGTTATGGGATTACTCGGTACGTTCACTTCTTCCTTCATCTCCTCTATTCAATGTACAAATAATTTACTTATTTGTTTCTATTATGTTATGGATGCGTATTTCAGTAAATGCCTGAATATAATTCAAAATTTCATCACGCTCATACTCATTTAATAACTCATGATAACAATTCGGCCATTCTTTATATGCCTTATCACTTATTTTAACATTATCAAACCACATACGGACACGTGTTTTATCTACAAGTTTATCCTCACATGCTTGCATTAGCAAGAGTGGAACATCTGGAAAATCGTCTATTTTCTTATGAGCAATTTCAATAGACTTGATCAATTCACTATACCAACGTACTGATACTTTGCGCAAGAACAATGAATCATTCTCCATCGCATCTCTCACTTCATGATTACGAGTTGACATTTCTACCGTTAGATTCGTGGCGAATTGCAATTTTGGAGCAACGACATTTAATATTTTTGAAGCAGCAAGAAGCGGAGCAGAAGGTGTAGCTAATACACCTAAACATGGCGAGCTTAGTACAATCCCATCTATGTCCTCTCTCTTCGTTTCTTGCATCATACGAATAACGATAAGGCCGCCCATACTATGACCGAATAGAAAAATAGGTAATCTGTACTTTCTTGCTTCTTTCACCCATAACTTTATTTCCTCTATGTATTCATCAAATGAATCAATATGTCCTCTATTTCTCGAAGTAGTTCCATGTGACGGCAGATCTCCCATCACGACGTGGTAGCCGATATGATTCCACATTTCCGCGATTGCTTCGTAACGTCCATGATACTCCATAGCACCGTGCACAATAACGACTACAGCTTTCGCTTCCTCTGCTTCATAATTCCACATACGGACCTCCTCCATTTCACTCTTTTTCATAATTTGATAAACTAAAACTAGTCTCTAGGAAAGGAAGGCTTTACATGATATATCCTTATAAAGAAAAAAAACCGAAAATTGCGATTAGTGCTTTTATCGCTGACTACGTTACCATTACAGGTGATGTGACAATTGGCGAGGAATCAAGTATTTGGTTTAATACAGTCATCCGTGGCGATGTATCACCAACGATAATTGGAGATCGCGTAAATGTACAAGATCAATGTACGCTTCACCAAAGCCCACAATATCCTCTTATTTTAGAAGATGATGTTACAGTTGGGCATCAAGTTATTTTACATAGCTGTCACATTAAGAAAGATGCTTTAGTTGGAATGGGCTCTATCATATTAGATGGCGCTGAAATTGGTGAAGGAGCTTTCATCGGTGCTGGAAGCCTCGTTTCACAAGGTAAGAAAATTCCACCGAATACGTTAGCATTCGGTCGCCCCGCGAAGGTCATTCGTGAATTAACTGAAGAGGACCGTAAAGACATGGAGCGAATCCGCACACAATACGTTGAAAAAGGTCAGTACTATAAATCATTACAAAAGTAATTTTCCTGCTGCCATAAGATTGGCAGCTTTTCTTATGAAAAATCTAACTTTTTCTTTACAAAACATTATTACTCCCTCAACAAAATCTTATTAAAATAGAAGCTAATATCTCCATATATATGTAAATGAGGGAGGAAAAAATCTCATGAAGGTCAGTGGATTATATAAAATAGAATGTTACATTTTTAAAGGAATTAACCGCTACTTTGATCAAAAAACATTAAATATCTTTTTCCGTAACATTACTCATATCGGTGGTGCTACTTTCTCCATTGCACTTGCACTTTTCTTTTTAATTTTCGCAAAAGGGACTTTGCATCAAGCTGCAATTGCAACTGCTATTTCTTTAACAATTAGCCATATTCCAGTGCAAATATTAAAAAGATGGTACCCGCGAAAACGTCCTTATTTAACAATTCAAGATGCGAAATATCCGGTCTATCCATTAAAAGACCACTCTTTCCCGTCTGGTCATACAACGGCTGTTTTCTCTGTCCTCATTCCATTTATTTGCTATAATCCAAGCTTACTTGTTTTTCTATTACCGTTAGCGCTATGCGTCGGTATTTCCCGTATTTATTTAGGGCTTCATTATCCGTCAGATGTATTTGTAGGCATGTGCCTCGGCACTTGCTCTGGCATCATCTCTTTTTATCAATTCATTCCACTTTTCATGTAAAGGAGCGATATGATGAGAGTCGCCATATTTACCGATACATTTACACCACAAGTGAACGGTGTGGCGAAAACTTTGGAACGTTTAACTAAATACTTTCAAAAAGAAAATATCGCCTATTCTGTTTTCGCCCCTCAGCATACGGCAGAAGATAATTTCGTAGCAAACGTGAACAAAATGAGAAGTATCCCGCTAACAATATTATATCCAGAATGTCGCTTTTCTTTTCCTACTCCGCGTATTAAACGGGAACTTCTTGCCTTTAAACCTGATATCATTCACATCGCTACCCCTTTCAATATGGGACTTTGTGGATTATATTACGCAAAAAAGTTAAACATTCCGGTTGTCGGTTCTTATCATACTGATTTTGACGCCTATTTACGCTATTACAAAATCGAATTTCTCTCCAATATGCTATGGAACTATTTAAAGTGGTTTCATAGTCATATGCAAAAAAACTTTGTTCCTTCTCCTGAAACATTACATCAATTAAAGAATAAAGGATTTCAGGCCCTTTATATTTGGGGACGTGGTGTAGATTGCACTCTCTTTCATCCAACTTACAATAAAGGCCTATTCCGAAAAAAATATAATATTACAGCGAAGTATGTCCTTTCCTATGTTGGACGCCTTGCTCCTGAAAAAGATATCGACACTCTTCAAACACTTATTCAAACGACGAACAAAGAACGTGACGATATTCATTGGCTCATCGCAGGAGATGGTCCTCTCGCAAAAGGCCTGCAGGAAAATGTTCCAAAAACAAATGTAACTTTTACTGGATATTTACAAGGTGAAGATTTAGCTGAAGCCTACGCTTCCTCCGATCTAATGGTATTTCCATCTACTACTGAAACATTTGGGAATGTCGTACTTGAATCACTTGCATGTGGTACACCTGTCATTGGTGCGAATAGTGGCGGGGTTAAAAATATTATTACAGATGGAAAAACGGGAGTTCTATGCGAACCCAAAAATGAAGACTCATTTTTATCATCTATTTATGAATTGTTAAATAATGAAGAAATGCGTAAACAAATAAGCCTAGATGCTCGATCCTATGCTGCTACACAAAGTTGGGATGAAATTTCTAGTAATTTACTCATGCATTATGATGATGTGATTCAAAGTCGAAAAGCGGAAATGCTAGCTTAAACGCGGCTTATGTATCATCAATTTGTAAGTGAAACTCCTATACTTTAAAAAATATAGGAAAAGAGGTCATACTTCGTAGCATGACCTCTCTTTATCTTGCACTTTTATTTAGCGGTTCAGTTGGTACATAGATATAATGAATAAAATTCGAACTTATTTTTCTTCCCCTTTTGTCTGAGCCGCATCGAACGTCCAGTTCAATTTCAATGTATCTCCTTGGAATACGTTTTGATCTTCTCCATTATCTTCAAATATGAATTTCACATAGAAAGTGTCATCCGTGCCTGGAGCAAGTCCGTTTCCTTCCCAGTTTACGACACCTTTTTCTACCAGATCAGGCAAGTTGCCATCAGCAGTAGCTTGTTTCAATTCAGACAAAGTCGTTTCCCATACAGGAACTGTGTTTTTGTCTATGTTCCATAAAAACTCCACTTTGACATGATCACCGAAATCAGCATTTCCATTATCACCTTTTGCATCTGTTACAGTGTAATCAGTAAGAAGATGAACGTCCTTAATTTTCAAAGTACCGTTGTTAATTAAGTGGAAATCGCGTTCTATTTGATCACCTGGTTTGATTTTGTCAACATCTATGATAACTTGTGGATCAATGCTCAAATCTAACGTACCAGCCGCAAACGTGTTTTCTGATACTTCTTTATCACTGAAGTACGCAAACGTTCCGCCTCCGATTAAAGATAAACCAAGAGCTGCAGATGCAACACCCATACCAAGTTTTTTCTTAAGACTCATTTTAATAATCCCCCTATTTTTATAATATTTAAACCACCCAAAAGCTGATAAGCCCATATGAGGTAAAAACGAATTGTTTCCTTATTTGATGCCTTTTAGATAGATAATAAGTTCTTAATAAAGAACTTATTGTTTTATTCAAGAGCGACTGTCAATATTTACAGAAGATGACATTTCGCCCTCTTTTATCAACAGTCGCCCCTAAGGCACCTTCACTTTATTTCTTCGGTTCTAGACCGATCTGACGTAAGAAATCTGCCAGTCCTTTTTTACCAATTGTTTCTTTTGGCTTAACCACTTCTGGAACACCGACTTCTTTTTGCAAGAAGTTTTTCTCAATGAAGCGAACATCTGTCTCGTCTACGACACCGTCTTGGTTGATGTCTTGTGGCAAGATAGATACATCTTTCTTACCATATACATCGACTACACTTTGCATATCGCGAATGTCAATCAATCTATCACCATTCACGTCCCCTGCAAGATTTTTAGCACGTGCTCCAACATATTGCCCGCGCACCTCACCGTTTACAGAATATCCAGGAATGAATTTCTTCATCGCTTTCAGATGTCCCGGAACATCGAAAACAACTGTGTGTGCTTCAGTAGAAGCTGGGATACCCTTAATGGTATATTCCCCTCTACTATCAATTGTTCCCTGATATTTTTTACCTTTTGGAGACATTGCATATACTTGGGCACCGATCTTTGAATAATCACCTTTTGGCAAACTACCGTCATTTTTCAAAAATGCTTCCGGTCCGATAAAACCCTGCACTTTCGAATGCGTTGGAATGATGTTAAAGCTTTCCGTATCGACATAAGGAATGGCAGTAGCAGCTGTTTGCCCCGCTTTCATATAAGACGCCTGCTTTACATCAAATTTGGTAGCATTATCGAAATATGCATCACTTACTAATTTGAGCGTTACATCAAGGAAAGGCATATCGCCGTCCATACCGCTAAATGCATTCCCTTTCATAGATGCGCCAACTTTCACCTTATTCTTGAGAGGTCCTTCTGTCACAACAGGTTCTTGCAGCGATACCTCCAAGCCTTTTTCCTCTGCATACTGATTTACCGCATTGTTCAGTTTCACATTCTCAAACTTGAACAGCTCATTCATGAATTCCACTTGGAATTCCCCGGATACAAGTTGCTTCACATTATTGAGACTAAGTGTCATCGTAACTGTATCGCCGACTTTTACATCTTTCTTATCATAACTAGAAGTCGTATATTCCGTACCTTCTTTTACAAAGACATAGTTTTGTTTACCAACTGCCGTTGCGATATCAGATGTAGTCAAAGTCAAATTTAGAGGTTTTGTTGCAATATCACTTGCCTCAATACCGAATTTTACATCTCCATTCGCTTGGATCGGGAAGTACCCATTTATGAATGGAGAGTTTGCAGAGTAAGCCATGCTGTTGGATGATTGGTCATAGTTTAAGCCTTTCGATTTCAATACATCCACTGTCGCATCCTTAGCCGTTCCATGCACCCATACTGCTTTCTGGCCATCTTCTTCCGTAAACATGGAGTCATTAACCTCAATTACACCCGGTTTTTTATCCATGTTCACTTCCGGTGCTGTATTGTCCACGATAAGCGGATTATCTGCAACATATGATTTCCCTTCCTCATCGTGCGCAATCAATTCCAGTATATAATCGCCTGCTGGAAGCTTCACAGGAAGATCGTCAATTGGCTTAGAAGGATCGTGTGTAAATGGATAGACAGTACCGCTGAATACATTCATAAGAAAAGTTTCTACATCTGTCAGTAATCTGCTGGCGTCCGCTGTTCCTACAAAACCTACAGCTTTCCCTGTCTTACTGTCCTTAACAAGCACATCGATTGTTTTCATCGGGCTATTCAACTTCATTAATCCGTGAACAAAAGGGTATAAACCTTGCCAAAAAGGCGTTGTATTTGTTACGGATGGTGTACTTGTTTTTACATATTCAAATCCCTTTTCTGTCACCATGACAGCGAATGGAATTTGATACGTTTCGGCCGGATTGTTCGCATTCGTTACATGAATATATCCTTCATATCTGCCTTTCGCTGCACTAGAAGGAATCGTAATTTTCGGCTGCAGTTCCTGTGATTGTCCGCTTGCCACTGTAAGAGCTGCCGGCACCTCGACTTGTATACCGTTCTTTACTGCATCTTGAATGCCCGTACGCTCACCGTGATACTCTACTTCTACTTTAAAGGATTTTTCTTCTTTGCCGTTGTTTTGAACAGTCACTTTTTTGCTCGCTTCAATTGGCTTATCACCTTGCTTAAAATGTTTGCCAAACATAATAGAGCCTGTTTGTTCGTCAATTTCGACAACATTTCCGTTCTCGATATTTTTTGTTTTGTCTAATACTTTGATGGATGTGTCCGTATGAACAGCTTGATACGCATCGATGCGCCCTGCGCCCACTTCGTATACGGAATTTTGGCCATTCAAATCATCGGATGTATTCATAAGAGCCGCTTTTACATCGAAAGGAGTGTATTCTGGATGCTGCTGCAGGATCAATGCTGCTGTACCCGCCACGTGAGGAGTAGCCATAGAAGTACCAGACAAGCGTACATATGCATTGCCGTAATTTATGCCATCCTGCGGATCATTGATATATTCTGGTGCAGTAGAGAAAACCGACACGCCAGGAGCGACTACATCCGGCTTAATGTCATAATTTCCGTTTACCGGTCCGCGTGAGCTGAAATCAGCTAAGTGATCGCCTTCCGTTTTTGTATTGCTCAGCGTTTCGAATTTGAAAGATACTTCACCTAGCGCCTTTAACCGTTCTCCATCCGCTTTTGACAGACGGAAAGATGGAATAAGACCTACCCCCTCACCTAAGTAGGCAGATATTTGTCCGTCGACATTGTTATACACGATAACCGCTTTTGCTCCAGCATTTTTTGCATTTTTAATTTTTTCATCAAACGTAATTTCTCCGCGCTGAATCAGCGCAATTTTTCCGTTTAAATCTTTCCCTGTAAAATCAGCTTGCTTACCAAGTCCTGCAAATACAATCGGTAACGATTGTCCCCCAAGATCTTCTAACTTATCAGGAAAATCTTTACCTAATAACTGCATATTTTCAAATTTTTCGCTCGCTGCACTTGCATTGAATGTAGGAATGGACATGGCAGCATCACTTGCCCCTACTGAAATACCAAGAGCTGCCGTTCCCGGGGAACCGAGCGTTTTTTCGTTCGGTCCGGCGTTACCTGCGGCAACAACTGTCACCACACCTGAAAGCATGGCGTTATTTACTGCGACAGAAGTGGCATATAGCGGATCGTTCGTCTGTGCACCAAGCGACATGTTGATGACATCCATACCATCTGCAATTGCTTTATCCATCCCAGCAAGGATTCCCGCTGTATTTCCTCCGCCCCATGGTCCTAGTACTCTGTAAGCATATAAATCTACATCAGGTGCCACACCTTTTACAGCGTAATCTGCATTGTTTTTCTTTTGAGCTGCAATTGTTCCCGCTACATGTGTACCGTGGTTTGTGTAATATACATAGCCAGGGGTTGTTGGCTTACCAGCTTTTATCCAATCCTCGTATGTTGTTTCCATCGGATCTGCATCGTTATCAATAAAATCATATCCGCCTTTATAGGCACCTTTTAAGTCAGGATGATTGTAGTCCACACCTGTATCAAGAACGCCGACTTTAATCCCTTTACCTGTAATGTTTTCTGCATGAAGCTTGTCCACACCAATTTGCGGAATGCTGTCCGCCATTTTCGGATCGATTGTTTCTTTTGCTTCTACCGGAGGTTCCACTTTTACCTCGTAATCTTTAAAGACACGTTTTACTACTCCAGATTGGATCAATTCCTGCACAGCCACACCAGGTAACGTCATCGCTACACCGTTGATCGCATTTTTATATTCGCGTGTGATTTCCACTTTTTTCGTATCGTACGTGCCGGCATCCTTCTTCGATTTTAAAGATTCGACATGTTGTTTGAACACTTTATGTTCTTCATCCACTTTTGCTTGCGCAGTAGTAGCAGCTATTTTCTTCCCTTTCGCCGCTTGTTTCATCACTTCAATTTTTGCTGGAGCTTGATTGAATTCCACGATAACGTTAACTAATTTATGACTATTAGTATCAATATCAGGTGAAATCGTGAAGTTAGGATTTGCATCCAATTGCTCTAAAGCCTTTCTTTGATCTGCCGATAGGCTCTTTAGGACTGTCTCCACATTATCAACTGGATTCAGTTCAACCGGACTTTCTGCCAATACATTATACGGAATACCTTGTGACAATAGCATACCTACAGCTAACGTTCCTATAAGAAGCTTACCTTTTTTTCTTCTCTTCATAGCTCATCCTCTTTTCCTCATATAATTGTTTTACAAACAATCTGTGAAGCTAGTAAACTAAGATGCCATTCTGAAAATCAAACAAAAGAAGTAATCTTTAAAACTATTGATCTTACTTTGTATAAAAATATAGTAGATAAAATCTATCATTAGATTAAGTGAGAAATCATTAGTCGGGGGATGAAGAAAATCCCCCACTAATAGAAGTTTCACTGTATTACTTTGATTTTGGTTCCAAGCCGATTTGACGCAGGAAGTCTGCCAGACCTTTTTTACCGATTGTTTCTTTCGGCTTAACCACTTCTGGAACATCGACTTCTTTTTGCAAGAAGTTTTTCTCAATGAAGCGGACATCTGTCTCATCTACGACACCGTCTTGATTGAGATCTTGCGGCAAGATGGATGCATCCTTTTTACCGTATACATCAACTACACTTTGCATATCGCGAATATCAATCAATCTGTCACCATTCACATCCCCTGCAAGACCTTTAGTACCTAATCTAAAATATTGCCCGTGCACCTCACCGTTTACAGAATATCCAGGAATGAATTTCTTCATCGCTTTCAGATGTCCCGGAACATCGACAACAACTGTGTGTGCTTCAGTAGAAGCTGGGATACCATTAATCGTATATGCCCCTTTACTATCAATTGTTCCCTTATATTTTTTACCTTCTGGGGACAGCACATATACTTGGGCACCTATTTTTGTATAATCTCCTGCTTTCAAAGAACCGCTTGCTGTCAAAAATGCTTCCGGTTGGATAGGACCCAGCACTCTCGAATGCGTTGGAATGATGTTAAAGCTTTCCGTATTTAAATAAGAGATGGCAGTAGGTGCTGTTTGTCCCGCTTTCATATAAGACGCCTGTTGTACATTAAATTTGGTAGCATTATTGTAATATGCATCACTTACTAATTTGAGCGTTACATCAAGGAAAGGCATATCGCCGTCCATACCGCTAAATGCATTCCCTTTCATAGATGCGCCGACTTTCACCGTATTGGTGTTAGTTCCTTCTTTCACCACAGGTTCTTGCAGCGATACTTCCAAGCCTTTTTCCTTCGCGTACTCGTTTGCCGCATTGTTCAGTTTCACATTCTCAAACTTATATAAATCGTTCATGAATTCCACCTGGAATTCCCCAGATACAAACTGCTTCACATTATTGAGACTAAGTGTCATCGTAACTGTATCGCCGACTTTTACGTCTTTCTTATCATAACTAGAAGTCGTATACTCTGTACCTTCTTTTACGAAGACATAGCTTTGCTTATTAAATGTCGTTGCAATATCAAACGTATTCAAAGTCAAATTTAGAGGTTTTTTTGCAATATCATTTGCCTCAATACCGAATTTCACATCTCCATTTGCTTGGATTGGGAAGCTTCCACCTACCATTCCAGAGTTTGCATAGTACTCCATGGTGTTGGATGATTGATCAACGTTCAATCCTTTGGACTTCAATACATCTACTGTCTCATCTTTAGCTATTCCATGGAGCCACACTGCTTTTTTTCCATCTTCTTCCGTAAACATGGAGTCATTCACTTCAATCACACCCGGTTTTTTATCCATGTTCACTTCCGGTGCTGTATTGTCCAAAATAAGCGGATTATCTGCAACATATGATTTCCCTTCCTCATCGTGCCCAATCGTTTCCAGTATATAATCGCCTGCTGGAAGCTTCACAGGGATATCGCTAATCGGCTTGGAAGGATCATTTGTAAATGGATAGACAGTGCCGCTGAATGCTCCTACAAGAAAAGTTTCTTTGTCCGTTTGCAACTTACTAGTGTTCGCTGTTCCTACAAAACCTACAGCTTTCCCTGTTTTACTGTCCTTAACAAGCACATCGATTGTTTGCATCGGACTATTCAACTTCATTATTCCGTTGACCGTAGTGTTTAAAAGATCCCAGAAAGGTGTATTATTTGTTACAGATGGTGCACTCGTTTTTATATATTCAAATCCCTTTTCCGTCACCATGACAGCGAATGGGATTTGATATGTTTCGGACGGATTGTTCGCATTCGTTACATGAATATATCCTTCATATCTGCCTTTCGCTGCACTAGCAGGAATCGTAATTTTTGGCTGTAACTCCTGTGATTGTCCGCTTGCCACTGTAATGGATGCCGGTACATCAACTTGTATTCCATTCTTCACTGCATCTTGAATGCCTGTACGTTCGCCGTGATACTCAACTTCTACTTTAAATGATTTTTCTTCCTTGCCGTTGTTTTGGATATTTACTTTTTTGCTTGCCTCAATTGGTTTATCATCTTGCTTAAAAAGTCTACCAAACATAATAGAGCCTGTTTGTTCGTCAATTTCAACAATATTCCCGTTCTCGATATTTTTTGTTTTGTCTAATACTTTGATAGATGTGTCCGTATGAACGGCTTGATACGCATCAATGCGCCCCGCACCCACTTCGTATACGGAATTCTGGCCATTCAAATCATCGGATGTATTCATAAGAGCTGCTTTTACATCGAAAGGTGTGTATTCTGGATGCTGTTGCAGGATCAATGCAGCTGTACCCGCTACATGAGGAGACGCCATAGAAGTACCAGACAAGCGTACATATGCATTTCCATAATTTATGCCGTCCTGCGGATCGTTAATATATTCCGGTGCAGTAGAGAAAATAGATACACCAGGAGCGACTACATCTGGCTTAATGTCATAATTCCCATTTACCGGCCCACGGGAGCTGAAATCAGCTAAGTGATCACCTTCCGTTTTTGTATTACCCAGCGTTTCGAATTTGAAAGATACTTCGCCTAGCGCCTTTAACCGTTCGCCATCCGCTTTTGACAGGCGGAAAGATGGAATAAGACCTACCCCCTCACCTAAGTAGGCAGATATTTGTCCGTCGACATTGTTATACACGATAACCGCTTTTGCTCCAGCATTTTTTGCATTTTTAATTTTTTCATCAAACGTAATTTCTCCGCGCTGAATTAACGCAATTTTTCCGTTAAGATCTTTCCCCGTAAAATCAGCTTGTTTACCAAGTCCCGCAAATACAATTGGTAACGATTGTCCCCCGAAATCTTCTAACTTATCAGGAAAATCTTTACCTAATAGCTGCATATCTTCAAATTTTTCATTGGATACACTCCCGCTGAATGTAGGAATAGACATGGCAGCATCACTTGCCCCTACTGAAATGCCAAGAGCTGCCGTTCCCGGGGAACCGAGCGTTTTTTCGTTTGGTCCGGCGTTACCTGCGGCAACAACTGTCACCACACCTGAAAGCATGGCGTTATTTACTGCGACAGAAGTGGCATATAACGGATCGTTCGTCTGCGCACCTAGCGACATGTTGATGACATCCATACCATCTGTAATCGCTTTATCGATTCCAGCAAGAATCCCCGCAGAATTCCCTCCACCCCAAGGGCCTAATACTCTGTAAGCATATAGGTCAACTTCAGGTGCCACACCTTTTACAGCATAATCTGCATTGTTTTTCTTTTGAGCTGCGATTGTCCCCGCTACATGTGTACCATGGTTTGTATAGTACACTAAGCCTGGATATTGTGGCTTACCAGCTTTTACCCAATCCTCGTACGTCGTTTCCATTGGATCTGTATCGTTATCTACAAAATCATATCCGCCTTTATAGGCACCTTTTAAGTCAGGATGATTGTAGTCAACACCTGTATCAAGAACGCCAACTTTAATTCCTTTACCCATAATATTTTCTGCATGAAGCTTGTCCACGCCAATTTGCGGGATGCTGTCTGCCATTTTCGGATCGATTGTTTCTTTCGTTTCTACCGGAGGTTCCACTTTTACTTCATAATCTTTATAGACACGTTTTACTACTCCAGATTGGATCAACTCCTGCACAGCCACACCAGGTAAAGTCATGGCTACACCGTTGATCGCATTTTTATATTCACGTGTGATTTCCACTTTTTTCGTATCGTACGTGCTAGCATCCTTCTTCGATTTTAAAGATTCGACATGTTGTTTGAACACTTTATGCTCTTCATCCACTTTTGCTTGCGCAGTAGTAGCAGCTATTTTCTTCCCTTTCGCTGCTTGTTTCATCACTTCAATTTTCGCTGGAGCTTGATTGAATTCCACGATAACGTTAACTAATTCAGGACTATTAGAACCAATATCAGGTGAAATCGTAAAATTAGGACTTACATCTAACTGTTCCAACGCCTTTCTTTGTTCTGAAGACAGATTCTTTAGTACCTGTTCCGCATTATCAACTGGCTTCAGTTCAACCGCGCTTTCTGCCAATACATTATACGGAATACCTTGTGACAATAGCATACCTACAGCTAACGTTCCTGTAAGAACCCTCCCAAATTTCCCTCTCTTCATACAAGTTCCCCCATCTAAATTTATTTGTATCTGTAGTTATTGCATAACATAAATTTCCGAAGCTATTAGGCTACAACTCTACTTTCTTATCTTATAAAATTAAAACTTTTCTGAAAATTATCAAAAAGTAATATTTTTTTAGTTATTAGTTCTACACCGTATAGTACAAAAGAACTACCCCGCACTTTATTATTTTGAGTAAAATAATAAAGTGCGAGGTAGTTCTTTTAAATAATTTTTATTTAAGAAAATGGAACAAGCTGATTTCGCACGGCATATATGACTGCTTGCGAACGGCTTTTCACATTTAGTTTTCTGAAAATCTTATTAACATGGATTTTAACTGTCTTGTCACTGATATATAGAGCTTCAGCAATTTCCTTATTGCTAAGACCTTTAACCAATTCAAATAGTATTTCTTTTTCACGCTCTGTTAGTTCATTTTCATTTGATTCTGATTTCGTTTGCTGATGATATGTAATCAACTTCTTAGTCATACGCGGATGAATCACAGAATCTCCTTGTAATACCATTCGAATTGCCGCCACTACCTGCTCGGATGATGAATCCTTCAGTAAATAACCGTCTGCACCTGCCCGAAGAGCAGCCATCAAGTATTCATCATGTTCATACATAGTCAATACGAGAACACGGCAGCTCGGATACTGATCTTTCACGAGTGATGTAGCCTCAATACCATTTTTCCCTGGTAAATTAATATCCATTAAGATACAATCAGGCCTACACTCTTCCACTTTTTTTACTACTTCATCCCCGGAAACAGCTTCTCCAACTACTCGCATATCAGATTCGAGTTCCAATATACTTCGAATTCCATCACGCAAAACAGTATGATCATCCACTACTAATATTCGAATCATGATATTCCTCCCCCATTTCTGAATCTGGAATTAACAATGTGATTTCTGTACCTTTTCCCGCTGAACTATCAATCTGAAGGGCAGCCCCTAGCTGTTCAGCCTGTTCATTCATATGTAATATACCATAATGCGGCTCATGCTTTGCTTTAATCATAGATTCAAAAAGAGAAAAGCCAATTCCGTTATCCTTTACCTTTAAAAGTACATGTTCCCGTTGATAGCTTAATAAAATGTCAACTTTATCTGCCTTTGCATGCTTTATAATGTTCTGCAAGCTCTCCTGCAAAGTATCGAAAATAACCCGTTCTTTCGTAAAACTAAGTTTTCGAGAACGGCCTCTTTCATGATATGTAATGGCTAGACCATATTCTTGTTTTAAGGATTGAATTTTATTTATAATTGCTTGTTTTAGTCCTAATCTTTGTGTTGGATATGGCTTTAAAGCATAAATAGAATAACGAACTTCACTTAAACTCTTACGTAATTTTTTTATGCTTGTATCTACCACTTGCTGCATGTCCTTTGGTCGATCTGCATATTTCTTCTGAGCCGACTCCATCTGAAATATCACTCCGGCCAATGCTTGTGCGATTCCATCGTGGATTTCACGAGCAATTCGATTTCGTTCTTCTAAAATCGTTCTTTTTTCCTGTTCAGAGACGAGTGTCCGCGTTTTAAGCAAGCTACCTAATTGATTGGCAAACGTAGCTAAAGTCTGTACATCTTCAGTAATAAAACTCGCACTTCTGCTTTTCCCTGCCACAAACATTCCAACTAATTCATGATTTACCTTAAGCGGTAAATATACAAGAGAGCGCATAGTATTTTCAAACACTTCATCTCCCGGAGCCATACCTGTTTTCCAATCAGTAACAACAACAGTTTCTGATATCTCTTCAAACTCCTTATACAGGTCAGAATAATTAGAAATATCACGACGTACTTTTCCATCCTTTAATAAAAGTGTCCAGTTCTCTTCATCTTTCGCCCATAAAACATATGCCTGTATTCCTAGAAATCCTTTCAGTGATTGTTTCATCTGCTGTAAGTTTCCGGCAGATAGTCCACGACTTAATTCCGTCGTAATGGAAAAAAGCTTATATAATCGTTCTTTTTCCACCCGTATTTGTCTAACGAAAGAGCTAATGATACAGATTGCCACAAGCGGGAAAAAGAAGAACAGAACCATAATTTCATCCATCACTCCGCGATATCGGTAATCTAAAATATGTATAAGTGAAGAATAAAATAAACAAAAACTCAAACTCAAGAGTACTAATATATTCTTTTTACGCCACTCTTCTAGCGGGTAGGGCTGAGGAAGAAGTATGATTAAAAGATCGTAAAATAAACCGTTAAAAAGGCAAAGGAATGCGCTGAATAAAAACAAAATTATGAATTTTTCATATAAAACTGAAAGATTCATTCCAGAAATAAAAAGAGAGAAACATTCACTGGAAAGCCATTCTGCTAATACGATACTAAGAGCAAGTTGCGCACAATTAAATACTGTCCTTTGCATAGATAAGCGGCGAAACAATTGGATACATAACATCACACACACACACGAAACAACAGTTATATGTATTCCAAACTGCCAATTCATTGTATAAATAAGTGTAAGGCTGAGTGTGATCCCCCCTCTCCAAATGCGGATAGGAAAATACTCAGTAATTCCCATAAACATAATTAACAACAAAAGCAGTATAAGATGAGAAGGCATTTTACTTAAAAATAAAGAAACGATAAAAGCAATTAAACCAAGAAAAGAGATAGAATAAATATAAAAACTAGCTACTTGCTCTCTCATAGAAGTAAAATCTATCTTTTTCAAAACGATCCCTCCCTCAAAAAATTTATCCCGCTATTTACGGGCAGTAAAACTCCCACCTCAAAAGTCAGGTGGGAGCCCTGCTGCCCATAAACGCCCGATTGGTGAAGGCTAATAATCAGTAGGGAGTGAACAAAACCCCAACTGATTATAGTTTCACTT
>NZ_BOQD01000089.1 GCF_018332515.1 Bacillus hominis
GTAAATCCGCATTTTCAGGACTCTACCCCGGAAAGAAAAACATTTAAGGTCGTAAGACCTTTTCAAAAGCATAAAAAAATAAGGTTTTTTCATCAAAATCAGTTGATTAATGGTAAAATTTGTATATATTCATAGTAATTTTAAAACCAATTACTTATTTGTTTAAACGCTTGCGGTTAAGCAAATATGAAATACGAAATTTTATACTATGAATCTTGGGACGTGATTCAAGTAATCGTGTATTTTACAAAACTAAAAAATTCACGTCATAAAAATGAAAGGGGATCATTACAATAGCAAAGCAAAATGTTTTTAAGACGTGGGAAAAAATAATCTAAGAAAGGAGCAATATAAAGCTTTCCCAAGTAGTTTTATAAATAGCTTTAAAAGAAAATAGAATTCTTGCTTGCAAGAATGGAAAAAAATATTATAAAAAATAAAAATTTAAGGAGATGACAAATCAAAAAATACGAAGGGAACAAGTTTTACAATTAAATATTTTTACAACTGAATAAATGTAAATCTGTAACAAAGGTTTTTAACCACAAAACAAATCGCAAGAACAGTAATTTCTGGGTTACTCAAAAATTCCAGACCGCAATACCGTTGTACGCTCATTTGACTATACATTTTGGTGCAAAATGTATGGGAGAGCCTTGGAGTCTATTTATAGACGCCAATCGCAACAAGATGGCGTAGCTATCTTGAGCCTTTGTCTTTTAATCTTTTGACCTTGATTTTTGCTTTTGGTCTTTTGATTTTGACTTTGACTCTAGTGAGCTTAAATCGCCCGAAGGGAGATTTCGCGATTGCTTTTGTGTGTTTAATTTGGGTGGTTCGGTCTATTTTTTTTGGTCTTTAAAAAAAATAGATCGAACCCACCCAAATGAGACCTCGTTTTTGTTGTGCCTTGATATTGTAAGGTTCACGGGGGTTGGGTTCTTGCTCTTGATTTTGTATATAGGGGGTGACGAAATGAGCAAAATTACAAATGATATTGATTTAAAAATTGATGAAGTCTATGAAAAAGTTAAAGATATGAAAATAACTTTTGATGAAAATAATACAACCAAAAAACAATTAACTGATTCAACAATAAACACATATTGCGGAATCGTGAAATCATATAACAATTGGTTAATACAAACGCATGGAATTAGCGTGGATAGGGCGAAACCTCGCCACGCAATGGAATATCTCGAAACAAAAATTCAAGCCTTTGAAAAAGGAAATGCTTCCGCATTTTCTATGCGCCAAATGGCGCATGCGTTTCATTCTTTTCGTGTTGCGAGTGCTGAAACAGGAACGTTTAAACATACATGTAAGGTCGCTGATAAACGAGATATGTTAAATACACTCACAGAGCGTGGAATCTTCCGTAAATCGGCTGATTCGACGGTATTAAAGGCAAATCATTCAGACTATGAAAAAGTTCAAAAAGAACTAAATGTAGCAACGACAAGTAAACATTTGAGAGAAGATATAAAAACAGTACACGAATTACAGCGGTACGCTGGAATGCGTGTTCACGAAGCCGTAAAACTAAAAGTGAGTGATATAGACTTTAAGAGTGGCACTGTCTATATAAAAGGCAAAGGCGGGCACGAGAGAACGGTTAAAATTGAAAGTAAAGAATTACTAGAGAAGTTGAAAAATTTATGCACTGGAAAAAGTGAAAGAAGCCAGGTAATTATTGCTCGAAAACGTGATAAAAATCAATTAACAAATGAGGAATTTGGAAAACGTGCAAAAGAAGAAATACGAGGTGCAGCCGTCAATGCTGGGGTGGATCGTAACGGAAAAAGATACACAACACATTCAGGTCGCAAAGCATATGCACAAGCGCAAATGGATAAATACAAAAGTTACAGTAAGAATCAATTAAAAAAAGAAGTTGCAAAACGTTGTCAGGACAAGAAAACAAAGCAAAAATATGATGCAGTTATAAAAAATATCCGTAAAAAAATAACCGAAGGTTCGAAGAACGAAGGGCGTAAACTTACAAATAAAGAGATGTGCCAGTTTCTAGTTAGCTTGGATTTGGGTCACTATCGTTTAGATGTTGTACGATATTATGCTGATTATTGATAGGTTTTGACGGAAAATCGGGAAGACGAGTGCGGAGCACAGTTGGTACTGGCGCACTGGCTTAGAAACACAAGGGCTAGAGCCTCGTTGTCAAGCCATCTTTCCCGGCTTTACAATGAGAAAGCCTTGTGTTAGCCTCTCATGGCAATGCCAGTACCTTGTGCGGATTCGAGGAAATCGCCAAAAAACGGGTCGATGAACTAAGAAGATACACGAGAGTTTTCCAAATCCTCGCCATTTCTCGCTTTTTTTCGAAAATCAAAAAAAAATGAAACGCCTATTAAATTTACTATACAGTAAAAGTATTTTAAAATACATTTATTGTATAGTAAATTTATTTTTGAGTAAAAGTATTTTAAAGTAATTTTAATAGTTTTACACAATAGTAAATTTATATACCTAAATTAGATTTACACAAAAGTAAAAATATAGATAAAAATACATGTATTGTCTCCGCAATTTATTTTTAGTAATCGCAAAAAATCGTTGATTTAACAACGTTTAAGAGATATAAAATACATGTACAAAATAGTAAAGTCATGGCAATAAATAGATTTACACAAAAGTAAAAGTAATGACCTAAAATGGATTTACATAAAAATAAATTTAATGTATAATAAATTTAAAGAAGGATATATATAATTTTGAGTAAATATAATTAATAGTAAATGTAAAATAG
This sequence comes from Bacillus hominis, assembly GCF_018332515.1. Classification (GTDB taxonomy): domain Bacteria; phylum Bacillota; class Bacilli; order Bacillales; family Bacillaceae_G; genus Bacillus_A; species Bacillus_A hominis. The sequence goes on from NZ_BOQD01000089.1 coordinate 2,768, forward strand.
ATTAAATATATTTTTTAATAAATTTATTTAAAATTATATTTACTTTTCAATACATTTACTGTATATTAAAAATATAGATGGATACATTTAATTAAAAATACATGTACTTAATTGTAATTAGGAGGAAAAAACAATGTCAAAAAAAATCTCAATTGAAGAAATGACGCAAGAAATGAAGGAAAAATTCACGATTTCACTGGAAGATGCACATAAAATCCTTTTGGATCATGGCGTAACGAAAAGTACGAATACACAAGTTACAATGCGTTGGATTCGTGATGGGAAAATTGATGCATTATTGATTGGAAAAGGTCGTGTGGAGACTCGAAAATGGCTTATTAACAAGGAAAGTCTAATGGAATTCGTTGCATTCGAGCGTTTAACGTTAGGTGATTTCAAAGCAATGAAAGAAGAATTAGAAATGTTACGTGCTTTTAAATTCGAAGTAGAGAAAAAGCCAAAGCGTGCTACTGGTACACGTCAAAAGAAAGATGCAGCAACAAATACTTCAAAAGAAAAGAAAGAAGTGCCAACAAAATAAAGAGGTGAATTGCATGTCATCTTTTAGATGGTATGAAGAAAATGAAGTGATTGGAAAAACTATAATAGAAGAAGATGATTTGACTTTGCTAGAAGCTGGGAAAATATATATTGATGCAATATTTTGTGAGAGAATAAGGTTTCCAGTTCAAAAAAACGAACAGCCAATTGGATTTAATTTTGTTTATGAATATAATGTAAAAAAATATTTCGGATTATATGACAGAAGTTTCATGAAGATAATTAAACAAGAAGATTTAGAAGAATATCACATGAGAATGATAGATTTTCATGTGCACAGATTATCTTTAGGGGAAGAATTAGATGATTGTCCAATCATTGGTATTTGTTATGGAAGTGGACCTTTGATAACACCGAGGTTGGAACAAGTTTATGATGTTTCGAAAACAAAAGCATACAGAAAGTATCGATTAGAAAAATTATTCGATTAGGTAAAGCATCTTACAAAATTTGAGTTTTTAAGCTAGAATTGAATAGACAAGCATAAAAAAAAGCCGAGTGTTGGAGCACTCGACTTTGGGTGATTCATCGTAATTTATCACCAAAACGTTGATTTCTAGTTTTAATTTTAATGAATTTTCATTTAAAAATCAAGGGTAAAACCCTTTACGGATAATAAAAAAATAACGGTGAATCTCCTAGAATGCTTGTTGCATTTTCTTCAGGAGAGGAGCAAAATCAATGGCAATTGATTTTAGTCAAGCGGATCGAAACGCTAGAAAAAGAGACTTAGAAAAAGAAAAGTTTTTTTCAGATGAAGAATGGGAATTAGCAAATGATTTGCAATCAAGAGCTAACGCGCGAGGAATGAAACTTGTTCCAGAGCGTAAAATCAAGAATCGAGCAAAATTTGCTCAAATGCTTCAGGATAACGTTGATTATCTCGAAGAGATTGATTATTTAGATGATAAAGAGATTATATTTTTATGGAAAATCAGTCGTAAAGTTGGTTTTTTATCAAATTGTCTTGTGGATGATATTCATAAAAAAAGTCCAGTTCCTTTAACACAAACAGATATCGCAACTTTGTTGAAAAGAACTAAAAATAATGTCAATCCTATTGTTAAATCTTTAGTAGCAAAAGGCATACTGGCTGTTTCAAAAACAGGTGTTCAAGGTAATAATTCGAGAGCAAATGTGTATTTTATGAATCCGAACATTTTGTACGCCGGTAGCAAAGATGATGTCAATTTAACATTACAAGCGATGTTTTCAAAAGTTCCTAAAGCATTAAAGGATATGCCTGTAAAATTATTCGAACTATCATGTCATTCAGAAGAAGAAGAAGAGAAAACAAATTAATAATAATTAATACATGTATTTTTTAATACATGTATTTTTTTATCTTTCAATTATGTAAAATAATGTAAAAAATGTAAAAAATCCGGTGTTCTTAAATTCAAGAACTATGGTTCTTAAATTCAAGAACTACGAAAAGTGCAACAAACCATTGATATTATTGACTTTTTAATACATTAACAATGTTGTTCTATCTCACTCTCTATTAACGCTAATTTTGAGTAAAGAAACGAGTAGTATTTTTTGCAAAAACCGCAAAAAATCTCCACTCTTTATCTTGACTCAAAATTCTCCGCAATTGGCATGGCTTGTGCCAAGCGATAAACCAAAAAAGTTATCACTTTTTCGGATTATCACTTGAACAATCCATTTTAATTGCTCCGTCGCTTAGTGCGTACATTTCCGTTCTATCAATATTTTGTGTAATAAAAACCCTTGGGGCTAGCCCCAAACCCCAGCCAGCTCAACCCAAAAAAGCATATGAAAACCGTATCAAATTTAATACGGTAAAAGAATAAAAGACTTAAAAACATTTTTGCTTAGGAAAGGGGTAGCGTCAGGGAAATGCGGATTTACAACGGTAAGCATTTGATACAAGTCTTATGAGACAGTCAGAAGTCATTTAAAACGCTAATTTCATTATGTCTCAATAAACTCTACTCTATTGGAATTGTGAAGTGATACACTTAAACTAACGTACGCAGGTTTGTTGAATAAGGACTTCAAAAAATACCCTTAATTAAGCTAAAAAGTCCTTCTCTTTATTAAGAAGGACTTTTTTATGTGTTATTCCATTGTCTCATTCATTGTAATAGTTTCGCTTGCTTCATGACCAGATTCTCCATGTCCTGGTCCAAACAAATTCAATATTACAACTCCTACAACAATCAGTGTTATTCCTGCAATGCTAGCCATGTTAAGTTTTTCCTTCCAAACTAAAACTGAAATTACTGTAGTCAAAACAAGTCCTAAACCTGCCCATAATGCATATGCAGTGTTTAAGGGGATTGTTTTTAGCGACAAGGATAAAAAGAAAAAACAACCAACGAAAGCTATTATTACCCCTATTGTAGGATAGAGTTTTGAAAAGCCTTCAGATGCTTTTAATAGGGAAGAGCCAATAATCTCCCCCACTATTGCAAGTGCTAAATATAGATATGACATTATTCGTCCTCCTGAATCATGTTTATTAGTTCATCAAAAACTTGTGTTTTTAGTTCTTCATTTAATGGTGCCATTCCAAATATTTCTGAAAACCAAAGACCATCTATGGATAATCTTGTAATTGTTATTTTGACAGGATCAATTCCATCAGTTATTAACTTTGTATGCAAAATATCGTATCTCTGCCGGAATTCATCTAATAAATCTGGATTAATAAACATAGCAGCCATTAGTGCGGAATTTAGATTATTGTTTTCTAAATCGGAAAATGTAGATTTAAGATAAGCCCTATTCCATTTTCCTATTGCGTTATCATCGTCGTTATTAACTAACGTATTAATGCATTCGAAATAATTATTTGTCCAATCTTCCACCATTCCTTTAATTAATGCTTCCTTGCTAGGAAAATGGTATAATAATCCACCTTTACTCACGCCAGCTCTTTGGGCGACTGCCTCTAATGTGAGTTTGACAACTCCTTCTTCTTTTACAATTTCAGATGCAGCAATCAATATATTTTTTTTCTTATTAGCATGCTTTGAAATAGACATAATAACCTCCATAACTTAGATACATATAATATACCTTCTGGACGGTTTTTTTGTCAATCGAATTAAAGCTCTTATTTAATATCACTCTTTCACATAAAAATAATCCAATAAATTAATCTAAAGATTGTGAAGAAATGTACTTAAAGTAAAGGGAGCTTTAGTTCAACAGTCGATTTCTTAAAATCGGCTTTATTTATGGGTGAAAATTACATTACCGTTGTAAATC
>NZ_BOQD01000090.1 GCF_018332515.1 Bacillus hominis
ATTCATATGCGCTTGCTGCTGATTCCCAAACGACACTTCAAATGGTTGATAATAATTTTGGTTTCCATAATGAGGCTCGAAAGGATACATATTATATCGTAAATATGTATCCTCATTATATTGGTACATATTTTGCTGTGCATATGGATTTGCTTGCTGGTATATATTAGGTTGTTGAAACATGCATTCTCTCCTCCTTCGCATAAGTTTCTACATATAGAATATGTACCTATAAAATAAAATGTGTGAAGGAGTATCTGTCTGTTTTTGTCGGAAGTTTAAATTTTTAAAAAAATTAGAAAGTAAACCCTTCCATGCTATGATAATAAGGAAGAAGATTCTCATTGGGGAGGAATCAACATGGTATTAGGGGATTTAAAACAAGCGTTTTCTCAAAAAAAGGGGTATGACACAGAAAATTCGAATGAACTGTTAGACTTTGCAAGGCATTGTTATCTTGAAGGAAAAATATGCATATCAGATTACCGAACATTAATACGTGAATTAGAAATAAACGGTGCAACAAAACCTACAACAGTGACAGAAGCATAAAGTGAAACTTTAATCAGTGGGGGTTTTGTTCATCTCCCACCTAACTTCTTTGCTTCAGCCGAGTTTCGAGGTGGAAATCTTACTGCCCGGGATAAAAAAACAAGAGGGTTTTCCCTCTTGTTACTTACATTGATCTACGATATTTTGCAAAGTATACGAAATAGCTTGATGAGTTTCAAAGAAACGTTTACCTTTTCCCTTATTAACAAAACATTGTAGCACATTAGTTTGTAAATTATCATACACTTGATCAATTTGTTGTACATGTATATACTTAGGTCGTTCTTCCTTTATCCACCTATAAGCTAATTCTTTCCACATCTCTAACTCCGCATCTACAATATCAACAAATGGCTTCATATCCTTATAAAAATCATATTCAACCATTTCTCTTTTTTTCATATTCGCTTCATCATTATACTGCATTAACTTCTCCGAGGACTGGATTAATGCTTCATATCCCATTTTGTTCCCACCTTATTATGCACTCACTACGACGTTTTGAAATGTCTTTACCCAGCTCCCTTTTTCTTCGTGATGCACTAATTTATTTTCCATATGCTCGATATGCATTTCTGTTATTTCTATCTTATTGCATATTTTTTCACCTTTATCCTTCAATGCATGATTCATTCTAATCCCAATATTCATTTCCAGCAAATCGAGAGAACTTAACATTTGATCCATTTTTTTCATAACATCTTCCTTCTGAACCATCGCCATTTTTAAAACGCCCCCTTCTTTGCCTTTCCTTTGTCATGTAATTTCGCCGATTGATTGATTACTCCTTCTCACATGACAAAACTAGTTGATATTCGTCAAAGAAATCATTTAGTATGCCATTTTTAGAAATGGTAACAATACAAAAAGGAGGTGTATTACGATGGCAAAAAATAAAAACGAAAAAAAGAAAAAGCAAAACAAACAACAAAACAAACCTGAGACTGGTAATCCAAAGCTTGATGGTCCAAATTTCCCCGCTACATAAAGTGAAACTTTAATCAAAGTGTCATTTACAAACAGCTATTTTCTAGTCTAACCTTACCTCTTCGCTTTCTATAAGTGTTGAAGTTAAAGTCGTACTGCCGATCAATAGCGGATTAGAAAGTAATTTGTTGTAGAGCATATTACTTTTAATAAAGAAGCCCGCCTTCATTTAGGAAAGCGGGACTTCTTTATTATATCATGAACTCATCTATTCTTTTAACAAAACTACTTAATATAGAAAGAGTATGTATTTGCTCCCTCTTCTTTCTATACCATTCTGTTATATTAATTTCCCCCTTAGGTTTTTTAAGTAAAAATAAAGAATCTATTTCCAACCCTTCACTAAACCAATCTTTTTCAATTAATTTTTCATGAGTGACAATAGAATACACATCCCTAAGAGCCGGCGTACCTGATTTTCTAATCCCCCTTATATTGCATTCATAATCCATCCTTGACCCTGTATGTCTAGTTTGCACTGCAAATGTATAAAAAGAAGCCTTATACTTTGAATGAAATAATAACCAAGCTAATTGTTTCCCCAGTTCTATACGTTTTTGCAACGTTTCAAATTGATAAACTGAAAATCCATACATTCCCCCTTCCATCGTTGGAAAAATAACTGCACTAACATGAACCATTTCTTGAAATTTGAACAGTGCCGTGTCAAATACATGCTTTTGAAAGTATGCATTCTCAATTACTGGTTTTTGAATTTTATTTTGTTCATTAATAATAAGTGCCGTCATAAGCCTATTTACATCTTTTTTCTCCCAAAACGCGACCCATTCTTTTTCCATAAAAATTGATATGTTGAAAAATTGTAACAAATGAAAGAGCGGTACGCATCTCTTTTTACTTTCCTCATACAGTAATAGTTGAGGAAATGCATCTAAGAAAATGAGCCAATTGGCTTTCTCATACAAAAGAAATAATCGTCTCTTAACTGTTTGAGATAAAAAGTTAGAATAATATTCTCCTTCTAGATCTGTCATGTTCCATCCCCCATTCCTTGAAACCATACTTGCTAAAAAAGACCATCTAATTTCTCTATTTCTCAAATAATATTCTTGGTAAGATTGTGTACGTGAAATATTATCTACGTTAGCTACATCCGTTCTCTCTTTAATATGAAGAACTATAGCTTTTTCCTCTTCTGTACAAAAAATATCATTACGGTTCTGTTTAATTTTTTCGTAATCATCCCATCGAAACATGAGTAAGTCACCATACCTTTCTTGAAAAAGGTCACATCTTTTTTCATTTTTTTGATATAATCACCTTTGTAAGTAATTCTTATCAAGTTGGGAGTGGACAAAACATGACCATTCGTTACCCAAATGGAAAAAGGTACGATCAAGCTTCACAACCTCATAAAACACCAATAAAAAAACATACTTACAGTAATAGAGGTATGTCCCTTGAAGAGGAATTGAATGAAACCAATCAATATTACTTAACCCATAATATTGCATGCGTACATAAAAAACCTACACCTCTTCAAATTGTAAAAGTAGATTACCCCGCTCGAAGTGCTGCAGTGGTAAAAGAAGCGTATTTCAAACAACCTTCTACAACAGATTACAACGGTGTATACAAAGGGAAATACATCGATTTTGAAGCGAAAGAAACTAAAAATAAAACCAGTTTTCCACTTCAAAACTTCCACCTTCATCAAATTGAACATATGAAGCAAGTAGTCGCTCATAATGGAATTGCATTTGTTATTATTAAATTTACACTTTTTGATGAATTTTATTTATTAGATGCAAAACATATTATTGCATTTTGGAATCGTCAAAATACTGGTGGACGTAAATCGATTACAAAACAAGAAATAGAAGAGCATGGGGCTTTATTATCATGCGGTTATCACCCTCGAATTGATTATATCCGCGTACTAGACACGGTTTATTTTTCGTGATAGAGTCATCACTAAGGCTCTTTTTTCGACTTTTGGGGGAGAGAATGAAAGGTAGGAGAAAGTATAATGTCAGATAATTATCGTTCTCGTACAGAACGAAATCATGTAAAAAATCAAACGAAAGAAACTCATAAAGAAGAAAAGCCAAAGAAAAAAGGTTCCTTTTTCAAGAAATTCCTTATAGGTTGTCTACTTCTTGGTATCGTCGGCCTCGTAGCTGGCGTTTCAGCTTTCTTTGTTATGATAAAGGACGCTCCGAAATTAGACAAATCAAAACTTGTCAATCCTTTATCAACAAAATTCCTTGATAAAAACGGGAATTTCTTCTATGAATACGGTGCTGAAAAACGAACCCATGTTACTTACGATCAAATTCCCAAAGTAATTGAAAGTGCATTCCTTGCGACTGAGGATGCTCGCTTCTATGAGCATGATGGAATTGATTTTAGACGTACTGGAATGGCAATTATGGAAAATGTCACTGGTGGCTTTGGCTCACAAGGTGGTAGTACGATTACACAGCAAGTAGTTAAAAACTATTTTCTAACGATGGACAAAACTGCAAAGAGAAAAGTGCAGGAATGGTACTTATCTTATAAGTTAGAGCAACAGTACTCAAAACATGAAATTTTAGAAATGTACTTAAATAAGATTAACTTAGGTAATCGCTCTTATGGTATTTCAACAGCTGCCAAAAAATATTACGGCAAAGATTTAAAAGACATACAACTACACGAAGCTGCAATGCTCGCTGGTTTACCCCAAGGTCCTAACATTTATGATCCAACAAAACCGGATAACGTTGAGCGAGCAACGAAACGTCGTAATATCGTATTAACATTAATGAACCGACACGGGTATATAACGAAACAAGAAATGAATGACGCGATGCAAATTCCTGTAACACAAGGACTTCTTCCATCTTCAGATGTAACTGAAATGAAATATCAAGCCTTTTTAGATGCAGTTGTAAAAGAAGTTGAAAAAGAAATCCCTGATGTAAATATCGGTTCAGACGGTTTAACAATCCAAACAACTCTTGATCTTGATGCTCAAGACTATGCTGATAAAATAATGGACGGGAATCTCATCAAGTATCCAAACGATCAATTCCAAGGATCATTCGTATTTATGGATACTCAGTCTGGAGAAGTTCGAGCAATCGGCGCTGGTCGTAAAGAAAGTAAGTCTACTTTCAAAGGTCATAATATGGCAATCGATTTAAAACGCCAAGTAGGTTCAACAATGAAGCCGATTTTCGACTATGGTCCAGCAATTGAGAACCTACAATGGTCTACGTATCATCAATTAAACGACTCAGAGTATACGTATTCCAACGGTAAAAAAATACGAAATGCAACAAATAGTTATAAAGGTGACGTTTCACTTCGTGAAGCATTGAAAAAATCGTTAAATATTCCAGCTTTAAAAACAGCCCAAGCAGTTGGCCTCAATAAGTCACAAGAATTTGCTCAAGGCTTAGGAATGACATTTAAAGAGGACAAGGTATATGAATCTACTGCAATTGGTAGTAATGACAGCTCTCCATTAGAAGTAGCTGGTGCATATGCAGCATTCGGAAATGACGGTGTTTATAATAAACCTCATTTCGTAAAAGAAGTTATCTTCCCAGATGGGAAAAAGAAAAACTTTAAGCCGAAAGAACAACGTGCGATGCATGACTATACGGCCTACATGATTACTGATGTTCTTCGCGACGTAGTAAAACCTGGCTCTGGCGGTACAGGTCCGACAGCGTATGTTCCAGGAGTAGACGTAGCAGGTAAAACAGGAACACAAAACTTTGATGAATCTGTTATTAAAAAATACGGTATTCCAGCAGATGCCAACAGAGATAGTTGGTTCGCAGGATATACACCACAATATACAATGGCTGTATGGACTGGTTATGAAAAAGATAGCCCAGAAAATTACATTGGAGATCGTTCTACTAGAATTGCTCAGCAAATGTTCCAAACAATGATGAGCAAATTTGCTACGGATAAATCTCGTTTCGAGCGCCCTTCTTCTGTACAAGAATTAAATGGAGAACTGTACATTAAAGGCGCGAAAAAAGATGCAGTTAAAGAAATTAAAGTAGATTCGCCAAGCGGCCTTAATGTCGCTTTCGATGGCGCTAGCACAGTTACACTAAATTGGTCTGGACCATCAGAGGTTGATGCGTATGCTGCAAGCTATAAAGCTACTGACGGTTCTAGTGGTAGCTTATCAGTAAGCGGTACGACAGCTACTCTTGGTGGTATTAAACCAGGTGTTACTTACAGCTTCTCTGTAGTAGCGAAAAAGGGTACTGGAACAAGTCCTGCAGTTGGTGCATCCTTCACTGCGCCTGGCGGAACTCCAGATGCGAAAAAAGCTGAAGAAGAGGCTAAGAAGAAGGCTGACGAAGAAGCTAAGAAAAAAGCTGACGAAGAAGCCCTGAAAAAGGCCAATGAAGATAAACAAAAACAAGAAGAAGCTACGAAAAAAGCTGACGAAGATCAGCGTAAACAACAAGAACAGCAACAACAACAAGAACAACAACGTAAACAGCAAGAAGAAGCTCAAAAGAAAGCTGCTGAAGAAGAGGCTAAGAAGAAGGCTGACGAAGAAGCCAAGAAAAAGGCTGACGAAGAAGCTAAGAAAAAAGCTGAAGAAGAAGCTAGAAAAAAAGCTGAAGAAGAACAGCACCAACAGAATACCGGAGGAGATACACCTCACGCAGACGGAAATGTTGTTACAACAGAGTCTTAATAAACAAAAAAAGAAGTCGGTTTCTCTTAACGAGAAACCGACTTCTTTTTTGTTATCATTTTCTTTACATATAGCTTTTCTATTTCGATATACAACTGTGCTAATTGAATATATGAATGGTAATTACTCGGGTTCTTTATAATAAATAAATATCGCTCCATAAAATTAACAGGTTGTACTTCCAATTTATTCGTATTTACTTGCATATCATTCAAACTATGAACAGGCTGCTCATTTAACCAATATATAACCGATAGAAAGTGCGCTGCAACAAGAATCATCGGACCCTCAGCTTCTTGTTTTTTTCTGTTTCGAAATAGTGTAGCAATTTCTTCATGCTTGCTTTTCCATACATTTAACACCGCTGGAATACTTGTTTCAATTTCATTCCATGGCTCATATTGTCTTTCAATATCAAATATAAAGTAAGTATTTTGTATTATTTCTTCAAAAGATTGGTCTGTGTGATACGTAATCGAATTTGCACTCTCTTTAAAAAATGGTACGCACCGAAATTCTTTCGGTATTTCTATAACTCGCTCCATCCTTTATTTCCCCTTCATTCGTTTCTTTCCTTCACGACATATTTCTAGTAATCGGCACTCTTCACATTGTGGTCGCTGCGCCTTACAGTGATAACGTCCGAAGAAAATCATACGGTGGTGTGTAACTCCCCACTCATCCATTGGAATTTTCTTCATCAATGTCTTTTCCACTTCTAACACAGAATCTTTCCATCTACAAATTGCTAACCGTTTACCCACTCTCTCTACATGCGTATCAACAGCAATCGCTGGAATCCCAAACGCTACCGAAACAACTACATTCGCTGTCTTTCTCCCTACTCCTGGTAATTTCGTCAGCTCGTCACGGTCTTCTGGAACTTTTCCGTTATAATCATCTAGTAACATCCTGCTCAATTTTTGAATGTTTTTCGCCTTATTTCTAAATAACCCAATGGAACGTATATCTTGTTGTAATTCTTCTAAAGACACACTTAAATAATCTTCTGGTGTTTTATATTTTTGGAATAAGTTTTTCGTCACTTTATTCACAAGTGCATCTGTACATTGCGCAGATAATGCCACCGCGATTACAAGTTCAAATGGATTATCATGAATTAATTCACAATGCGCTTCTGGATACATATCCGCCATTGTATCTAAACAATAGCGAATTTGCGTTTTATTCAACATGTCTTTCCTCCTACATTACTGCTCCAACCAATTGTAAAAAGGCACTTTCCCAGTAAATTTTGTTTCTTGTTTTGTTGTTTGTTGCGCTCGTTGTTGATTCGCTCTAAATTTTTGGCCTTGGTTTTGCGCTTGCTCTACCGTTTTAATTCCGTTCTTTTTCCACTCAAATAAAATACGATCAATATACCGGAAATTAAGTTTACCACTCATAACAGCTTCCCTGAGAGCAGCTTGAATTAAATTCGGATGATGTTGATCTTGATCTTCCCACATTCCTAATGTTTCACATTCAAACGGTGAGAGCGGTCTTCCGAATTCTTTTTCAAATACTGTATATAAATTTACTTGAAGTTTCTTTTTTTCTTTCTGTTCTTCCTCTATTGATTCGTCCATTAAAAAATGCAATATTTTTTCCCAAAGTGGTTGTAAAGAATAACTTTCACACATCATCGCTTCTGATCTTTGTCCACCTTCTAGCGCTAAAAAACCTTTTTGGATTAATGTCTGAATCACTTCCATACATTTCATTTCTGTTATCGTCATCCGCTCTGAAATCTCTGAAGGAGTCGGGAACGAATTACCTGATTCTAAAAATGTGTGTACATGAAGTACCACCATAAATTCCGTTTCATTTAAGCCTAACTTTTTATAATGCATCATAAGCAATTTAGGAATTGCTATGCTTCCCTGTTCAAACCATTGTAACATCATTTTCTTTTTCATCACCAAACACCTCGTTCTCTAGTATAACACACCTTCAGTCATTTCTTTTTGCCACAATTCGTCAAAAAAACCTCCCTATATATAGGGAGGTTACTTGCCATTTACTACAAAAGACAGAAGATTAAGCCTGTACTTTGCTTTTCATGAACGTATGAATTCGTTCTAATGCTTTCTCTACTTGCTCAAGAGATGTCGCATACGATAATCGAACATTATTTGGTGCACCAAATCCTGTACCTGGAACAAGAGCTACTTTTTCCTCTTCTAATAATGCTTTTGCCCACTCATCAACTGTATCATATCCCGCTAACGCTACGGCTTCTTTTACATTTGGGAATAAGTAAAAAGCACCTTGTGGTTTGATACAAGTGAAACCAGGAATTTGGATTAATTTATCATAAATAATGTTCAATCTTTCTTCAAACGCTTGACGCATTGTTTCTACAGGTTCTTGTGAGCCTGCATACGCAGCAATTGCACCGTATTGAGCAATTGAAGTAGGGTTTGACGTACTATGACTCGCTAAGTTCGTCATCGCTTTAATAAGCTGCTTATTTCCTGCTGCATATCCAATGCGCCATCCTGTCATCGAATGTGATTTAGATACACCATTAATAATAAGTGTTTGTTCTTTTAATACATTAGAAAGCTGGGCAATTGAAGTATATTCTGCATCACCATAAATTAATTTTTCATAAATTTCATCTGAAACGATTAAGATATTATGTTCTAAACATACTTCTCCAAGCTGTTGTAATTCTTCTTTGCTGTAAATCATTCCTGTTGGATTGCTCGGTGAATTAATAATAACTGCTTTCGTTTTCTCTGTAATTGCCTCACGCAGCTGCTTTGCTGTAATTTTGTACTCATTGTCTTCTAAACCTTCTACATAAACTGGATTACCACCAGCAAGTTTTACTTGTTCAGGATAACTTACCCAATAAGGAGTTGGGATGATAACTTCATCTCCTTCATCAAGTAACACTTGGAATAATGTATATAATGCATGCTTTGCACCGTTACATACAATAATTTCAGACGGATCATACGCAATGCCTTGATCACGAGTAAATTTCTTCACAATTTCTTGTTTTAACGCTTGTAATCCACCCGTTGGTGTATACTTCGTATGTCCTTCTAACATTGCTTTATGCGCAGCATCCATAATATGCTCTGGTGTATTAAAATCAGGTTCTCCTGCTCCTAATCCAATTACATCATGACCTTCCGCTTTTAATGCTTGAGCCTTTGCTGTAATTTCTAAAGTTGCAGATGGTGTTAAAGCAGCTACTCGCTTTGCTAATTTCATTTGTAGTTCCCCCTACATCTATTTTTCAATGCTATATCGTTTTAAAAACTGACCATCTTGAAACGCAAGATTGTAGTAACTATAACGATTGTCATCATCAATATATGTAACTTCCCATAGTGGTATATTGTTTTCAACGCCTAATTTTACTTTTAAAATTTCTTTCGGCTTACTTTTGGGTTCTTTACTTTCATCTCCGACTTGTTCAATCGTTCTTTGTAAAGCATCTTTTTCAGAAATACCTTCGCTCTTTTTCCTTATTATAGTTTCCCCTTTTTTCTCAGGCACCCAAACAATAAGTTGTTCACCTTTTTCATCTGTACCTTGTACGACTGTATATGAAGATTCTCCGTTATAATAATCCACAGATTTCACATTTGTAAGCTTTGCTTTTTCTTTTGCAATTTCTACAGACTTTGACTCTTTTGGAATTTTCTTTTCCATCGCTTTATTATAAACATACGCCCCATATATTCCGCTAGCAACGATAACGATAATGATTGCAAAGATCCACTTTTTCATTGTATCACTACGTTCTGTAAATCGTAAATACAGCTATTTCTTTATCTTTTTCGTCTAATGCTAACCCGAACATGAGGTCCTGCTCTTTTAACGTACGATTCAAGCTATCAACAATTTTATACAAGTCAGATGAATATTTAATACGCGTCGTTGATAGGACTTCGATTTTCTTATCCATGAAAAAACTCCTCCGTTACACAAAAATTTCTAATTATAGAAGAACGCAATGCGGTTACAATAAGAGTACATTCTTTACAACCCCTGCTTCATCACCCATCTATTATAGCAGGACATGTACAGCAAAAAAAGGTTTCAAGTCGAAAAGCAATACATTTTGTATACAAGAAGTAAGAAAAATAAAATTCCTCCTACCCACATTTTTTACGCCTGAAGTTTACATGTACTCCAGGCGTATTTTTTCTTCCAATTTTTATTTATTTGGCCGTTCCTCTAATTGCTCTAACAATTCTTCTAACGGTCCTTCATAGAGCGGGACAGTCGGGATTGATTGTAAAAATCGTTTTCCATAGGAAGAGCTTGTCAAGCGACGATCTAACACAAATACCGTTCCCGTATCTGTATTTGTTCTAATAAGACGACCAAACCCTTGTTTGAAACGTAATATCGCTTGTGGGAGCGCTAACTTAGTGAATACGTCTTCTCCTTGATTTTTTAGCCACTCACCTTTCGCTTCCATCATTGGCTGATGAGGAGGTGTGAATGGGAGACGGACAATAACAAGACAACTCAAAGCATCTCCTGGAATATCTATTCCTTCCCAAAAACTGCTTGTTCCTAACAAAATCGATTTGTCGAACTCCTGAAATTTACGGATTAAGCGACTTCGACTCTTGTTATTCACACTTTGCGTTAATAATAAATATCCCTCTAATGCATCATCATTCTTCAAATGCGTATACGCTTCTTTTAACATTTCATACGAAGTAAATAAAACGAGCATTCTACCTTTTGTAGCTTTCGCTATTTTCGCAATATGTGCCGATACAGACTCAATATATTCCTCATTACTTGCTTGCTTAATAAAAGGAACATCCGTTGAAACCATTAATTTCATTTGTTCTTCAAAACGAAATGGTGATGGAACCTTTAATGTATTGGGCGCAAAATCATGCAAACCTAGCTCCTCTTTTATATAGTCGAATGAATCACTAACTGTTAACGTTGCTGATGTGAAAATAACACTCTTTTTTTCTGTTAAAAATTCATCAGCAAATCTTTCACCAATATGAACAGGCTGCGCATATAAAACTGTTGAATGAATCGTTCCCTTCGTTTCAGTCTCCATCCATGTCACGTATGAATTTTTTTCTAAAATGAGTAATTGTAAAGATTGTACCATCGTTCTCAACAATTCAATTAAGTGCATAAATTCACCTGTAACAACATGCATCTGCCATTCTAATTTACTTTGCAATATATCAACTTGCTTCTCAAGTGTAGTCACTAATTTTCTTATATCGTATACAAAACGATTTGTTAACTCGGTAATGCTATCCCATAACTTCCCTTTCTCTACTTCCGTGTTATATCGATAAATGAGCGGCATATTGCTCATCCCTTGTTCCTGCTTTGTTTGTTTAAATATGAAAGCACGTAACATTTGGAATAGTTCATCCGCATCAAATTTCAATTCCTTCAAACTATGACTCACCATACGGAAAGTCGAACGAGAAGCTTGCTCTGATTTTTTCATCATTTTATATACTTTAGAAAGCACATCATCTGTTTCTAGCGTACCGAGACGGGATAAAGCTAATTGAAAATACATACATGAGAACTGTTCACCGAATGTTCTACTCGCCGCTTCCTCGATATGATGAGCTTCATCAAAAATAATATGTTCACATGAAGCAAACAGTGGTTCTTCACTTGAAAAATCTTGAAATAATAACGCATGATTTGTAATAACAATATCTGCAAACAATGCTTTATTCTTCGCTCGTTGATAAAAACAACGACTAAACCAGTTACTTTGCATTCCGCCCGGACTATATGCATCACTACAAATACGGTTCCAAAGTAACTTTCCGCCCTCAGGAATATTTAATTCATCACGATCGCCGGTTTCCGTTTGCAATAACCACACTAAAATTTTTGCCTTTGTGAGCGCCATATCATAATTTTTCTCTTCCTCTTGCAAAGCATATTCAAATTTATGTAGACAAAGATAATGCTTTCTTCCTTTCAGAAGAGCCACTTCAAATGGAAATGGCATTATTTTCTGTAATAACGGAATTTCTTTTTCTAGTATTTGTTGTTGCAATTGTACAGTTTGTGTACTTATAATGACAGGTTCTTCTTTTTTCTTTGCAAAATAAATACTTGGAAGTAAATATGCAAGCGTCTTCCCCGTACCTGTTCCTGCTTCAATCAGTGAAAACCTAGAATCTCTTAGCGCTGTATATATTTCCTTCATCATAATCTGTTGGCTTTCTCTTTTTTCAAACTTTGGCATATTCAATTCAAGTTTATCCATTGTCTTATGTAAGAAAGCATCAAATTTAGATGAGCATGTTTCACTGAGGCTTAAAGAATAATTCCGTTTTCGAAGCGCAATATTTCGATACACTTCATACTCCTCTGCCCTTTCTTTGCCATGCATCATTTTCTTTAAAATATTTTCAGAAAGTACATCAGCTATATCACTTTGGAAAACATCACTTAATTCATAAAGCGATTGTAACGTGACAAGTGGTAACTTTTCAATTTCATTTAAAAATTGTAAAAACAACTCCGCCGTTGCAAGAGCATCACTATCCGCACGATGTGGTTGATCGTGCTCTAGTTCATGTTGCTTAGCTAAATCACGTAATTTATAACTATCAGCTGTCGGCAAAAGAATTTGCGCCAATTCAACTGTATCGATTTTAGGACAATGTACTTCTGTATATCCAGACTGCCTTAATTCTTCATTTAAAAAATTCCAATCAAAGTGAACGTTATGTGCAACAAAAGCCGCACCTTGTAATAGCTCAACAATCATCGGGGCTACATCTCGAAATAACGGGGCTTGTTTTACAAGATCTTCATCAATCCCAGTTAATTCTGTAATAAATAGGGGAATCTCTCTCTTCGGATTAATAAAAGATGAAAAAATCTCTAATATCTCTCCATCTTCCACTACAACAGCTGCAATTTGGGTGATTTTATCCTTCCCATCCTTCCAGGAGTTCCCTGTCGTCTCTAAATCAACAACGACATAACGCTTACTCATATATGTAACACCTCAATTTCTTACCTATCAAACACAAAAATTATATAATGTTACTATACCACGTTTTACCTCATCTTAATGAAAAGATGCACAAAAAAGCTATCTCCTTAATTAGAGATAGCCATCCTACTTATAATATCGTGCCAGCTTTTTCAGCACCTAACATTTCAATAATTTGATTATCATCGTCTAATACTGCAATTTTCGGCTCTTGTTTATGAATATTTTCCTCTGCCACTAAACCATAGCAAATAATAATAACTTTATCACCCGGTTGTACAAGCCTTGCAGCTGCACCATTTAAACAAACAACTCCACTACCGCGCTCTCCTTTTATAACATATGTCTCTAAGCGAGCCCCATTGTTGTTATTTACAATTTGTACTTTTTCATTTTCTACAATATTTACCGCATCCATTAAATCTTCATCAATTGTAATACTACCTACGTAATTTAAATTTGCTTCTGTTACAGTTGCGCGATGTAACTTTGCTCTCATCATTGTGCGAAACATAGATGCTCCCCCTTATTTCCCCATTAATGTTATATTGTCAATTAATCGTACATTTTCAAACTTAACTGCAATCGCTAAAATGATTCTTCCTTCAATTTTATCTATTGCTTTTAATGAAGGATATGCATATAAATCAGCATAATCTACAGTGCCTTTCGTATACTTCTCAATATGCTCTTTCACAAGATTCATAATGATTTCTGGATTACGTTCGCCTGCCTCAATTCGTTCTTTCGCTATACATAGACTGCCGTATAAATGAGGAGCCTCTTCACGTTCTTCTTGTAATAAATACACATTACGAGAACTTTTCGCTAATCCATCTTCTTCCCTTACAATATCAACTGGTACGATCGTAACTGGAATATTAAAATCCGTTACGAATCCTTCAATTACAGCTACTTGCTGTGCATCTTTCATACCGAAATAAGCACGCGTTGGCAATGTAATATTAAATAGTTTCATTAGTACAGTAGCAACACCAGCGAAATGACCAGGTCTTTGTTTGCCACATAATACGTCGGTACGCTTCACAACTTCTACTGTTGTCGTTTGTTCTGCTGGATACATCTCTTCTACACTCGGATAAAATAAATAATCCACACCATTTTCTTTTGCTACATTTTCATCTCTATCAATATCACGTGGATATCGATCTAAATCTTCATTTGGTCCAAATTGTAGTGGATTTACAAATACACTTAAAACTACAATTTCATTTTCTTCCCTTGCCTTACGCAATAAAGTAGCATGCCCTTCGTGTAAATACCCCATCGTTGGAACAAAACCGATACTGTTTCCACTTGTACGAAGTTCGTTTGTAATTTGCTGCATCTCTTGCACTGTAGTTATGATTTTCATTATTGTTTTCCTCCGTATAAGGCTAAGCATTCTTCCTCTTTCATTGTGAATGAATGTTTTTCTTCAGGAAATTGCCCTGTCTTTACTTCAGTAACGTATTGCGAAATCCCTCGCACAATCTCCTCTTGAACAGACGTATATTGCTTCACAAATTTCGGAACACGATTTACGCCGTACGAGATAAGATCATGGTATACAAGAACTTGCCCATCTACTTTTTTTCCTGCTCCAATTCCGATTGTAGGAATTGTTAACTGCTCTGAAATAAGTTCTGCTAATTGCATTGGCACACACTCTAACACAAGTGCTATCGCACCCGCTTCCTCACATTTCTTTGCATCTTCTATTAATTTTTTTGCACTTTCAGCATCTTTCCCTTGTACTTTATACCCACCTAGCACTCCTACAGATTGAGGAGTTAAACCTAAATGCGCCACAACGGGAATTCCTGCATTCGTTAAGTAGTGAATAGTCGATATAACTTCTCCAGCACCTTCTACCTTTAATGCATGTGCCCCGCTCTCTTGAACAATGCGACGTGCATTAACCATCGTATCTTGCAATGAAACATGATAAGACATAAATGGCATATCAGTTACAATAAACGTCTCTTTCGCTCCGCGGCGTACAGCTTTCGTATGATGAATCATATCCTCTACTGTTACTGGAACTGTTGAATCATACCCAAGTACAACCATTCCTAGAGAATCACCCACTAAAATCATATCGACTTTAGCTTCTTCTGCTAATTTAGCAGATGGATAATCATACGCCGTTAGCATTGTAATCGGCTCACCTTGCTCTTTCATTTTCAAAAAATCTGTTTTTGTTTTCAAAAACTACTCCTCCTTTATGCAGGAGAGAGGAGATGGCCGAAATCATATAAAAAACCCCTCTGGCCATAAAAGGGCAGAAGGGTTGTGTGTTAGTCGGCATTATTCATCCCTCTGTCCCAGTCCGGTATTGGATCAAGGCAGAATCCAAATTATTATTTTTTCATACTGCGTAAAATAATGGTGCAGTTCGCTTTGATACTGCCCATATTCGAACTAATTATAGCAAACTCTGAAAAGGAATTGCTACATTTTTTCGAAAAAATAATTTTATATTCCTATTACGGTATGTGAAATTTATTAGTATCTACATGACAAAAAGAAGCTCCAAAATAGGAACTTCTTTTACTTAATTTCTATATCAGCAGAATGAATGTGGTGCACTTGTCCTTGATGATCCTCAAGTAACAATACACCCTCCTCCGTAATCCCTTTTGCTAGCCCAGTAATAGCTTCCTTCATCGTTCGAGCTGTAATTTCTTTTCCGATACTTACTGCGTAACTTTCCCAAAGAATTTTAATAACAGAGAAGCCATTTTTTAAATACTCTTCATACAATTTCTCTAGTTGCAAGAAAATTTGTTGCATAAGTTCCGCACGAACAATCGGCTTACCCGATTCAATTGCTAATGAAGTTGCAATTTGCTGAATTTCCTCATCAAAATGTTCTTGTTTCTGATTTGCATTAATGCCAATTCCCATAATAACAGCATTAATTTTATCTGGATCAGCTTGCATCTCCGTTAATATACCGACAGCTTTTTTACCTTGAATTAAAATATCATTTGGCCATTTAATCCCTACATTTACACCGGTACATTTTTCAATTGCTTGTGCTACGCTAACAGCTGCTAATAAAGTAAGCTGTGGTGCATGATGAACTGGAATAGATGGACGCAAAATAATACTCATCCAAATTCCTGTTCCTTTTGGAGAATACCATTTTCTACTTAAACGTCCTCTACCTGCTATTTGTTCTTCTGCAACGACAATTGTTCCCTCTTCTGCGCCTTCATAAGCAAGTCTTGCTGCAATATGCTGAGTAGATTCAACCGATTCTTCAAAATAAACCGTTCTACCGATACGCTCTGTTTGTAATCCTAATTGAATCTCATTAGCAGTTACTTTATCTGGTTTACTAGCAATTCGATAACCTAAGCGGCGTACAGCTTCTAGTTCATATCCTTCATTACGAAGGTCCTCCATATGCTTCCATACAGCGGTTCTCGAACAACCGAGTTTGTCACTAAGTGTTTGACCAGATACAAATGCACCATCTGCTTCAGAAAAAACTTGTAATAACTGCTTTCTTATAGTAGATTGCATCTTTGTAGCCACTCCCTTATATTCTCTTTCTTATTAACTAAATCTCCTTGTACGATTGCTTCTTCAATATTTTGAAGCATTTCGGCAACCCACGGACCTGGCTTTTTATCTGCCCAGCTTAATAAATCATTACCAGTCACATTCATTTCTTGACGATTTTTTATCGGCAATGTATGAAATAGTGATTGTACTTGCTTAACAGACGCACTATTATAACTTTCTATTATCGCTTCATATACTCTTTCCGCCATCTCAGCGATGTGAAGTCCAGTTTTATAAAGAAGGATTGTATCCCACTCCTTCTCCTTTCTAGAACGAATTGCTAATAAAACCGCTACAATATCTTTAATCTTTTTATTCGAGAACTTCCATTGACGTAAAAAAACAGATGGATGCTCTTCCCCGATACAATATAAGAAAAATGCCCACACCTCAACGTCTGTTTCGAAAGAATCCCATTTATACTGCGTAGCTTTCAAGAGTCTTTCTTCTGACATTTGTAAATATGGCAGATGAGAAAATAGCTTCGTTTCTACTAACTCTTGAAGACCATTCACACAATATGTACCGGTCAACAATTTTTCAAATTCAACTGTAATTCTTTCAATCGCTATATGTTCGAGCAAATGCCCATACGTTTCAATTGCTTGTTTCGTCTTTATTTCCAAAGAGAAACCTAACGTGCTTACGAACCTAATACCACGCATCATTCGCAGGGCATCTTCTTGAAAACGGTCTGCAGCATCTCCAACCGTTGTAATTTCCTTCAGACGAATCGCTTCTTGCCCAGCAAATAAATCAACCATTTCGCCTTCCTCTGTCATTGCAATTGCATTCATCGTGAAATCACGTCGTTTTAAATCCTCTTCTAATGAACGGACAAATTGAACACTACTAGGTCTCCGAAAATCTTCATATTCGCTTTCTGTTCGAAAAGTAGTTACCTCATACGGTTCACCATTTTCTACAACAATTACAGTTCCATGCTCAAGACCAACCGGAACATGTCTTGGGAAAATAGCCATTACTTCTTCTGGTAAAGCAGATGTTGCAATATCGATATCTCCAATCGGTCTATCGATAATAAGATCGCGTACACTTCCACCAACGAAGTAAGCCTCATGTCCGTGCTGTTTTAATATCTCAATAATTGAACTAGCTTTTTTAAATCTTTCCATTCTTGTCATCCCTTAGTATGTCATAATAAATCGCCTCATACTGTGAAACGATTTTTTCCGAACGAAACTGCTCATATACAGATTTCATCGCTCGCTCTCCCATATTACGGTGAAGTTCTTCATTTTCTAGTAGTTGAATTGCTTGCTTAGCTATTCCATCTGTATCTCCAACTTCACATAAGTATCCTGTTTCACCATGTTGAATGACCTCTGGAATACCTCCAACCCTTGTGCCGATACAAGGTACGCCACATGCCATTGCTTCTAATAAAACAAGACCGAAACTTTCCTTTTCTGATAGAAGTAGCATTAGATCACTCATCGCAAGAAGCTCTGCAACATTATCTTGCTTTCCTAGGAATAAGACACGATCTTCAATATGTAAATTTTTCACTAACTGTAAAATCGTACAGAATTCTGGTCCATCCCCAACAAGAAGCAACTTTGCATCTACTTCTTTAACAATTTTGGCGAATGCATGAACCACATCCTGTACTCGCTTAACTTTTCGGAAATTCGAAATGTGAATGAGCACTTTTTCATTTTCCTGTATACCGTATTCTTTCTTTAGTTGATACATATCACGCTTAAAATATACTCGTTCATCAATAAAATTGTATACTGTCTGAATCTCTTTATCTGGTTTTACAAGCTCATGCGTTTCTTCAATTAACGAATGCGACACAGCAGTAACTACATCAGATTGTTCAATACCAAAGCGAATTAAATTATTTAACGAAGGGTCGGAACCTAACACAGTAATATCTGTTCCGTGTAAGGTTGTAACAATTTTAATACGCTCCCCAATCATTTGTTTTGCTAAATATGCACAAATAGCATGAGGAATCGCATAATGCACATGTAAAATATCAAGATTTTCTCTTTGAGCAACCTCTGCCATTTTACTCGCTAACGCTAAATCATATGGTGGATATTGAAATACAGAGTATTGATTTACCGTCACTTCATGAAAATAAATGTTTGGATACACTTTATTTAACCGAAATGGTAAACCCGATGTAATAAAATGAATTTCATGCCCGCGTTCCGCCAATTGCTTTCCTAACTCTGTTCCAACAACTCCAGAACCACCTACAGAAGGATAACATGTAATACCTATTTTCAATTTCATTTACATCCCCCTATTAAATCAGCATGTAATAAGACCGGTTTCTTACTCATAAATCCTTCGGCATACATTACTCCAACTTCTTTCCCAAACATCTTTTCACGAGCTACCACAGTTTCAACGTACCCTTCTGTTAACGGCGTCTTAACACCATCACTCCCTGTTGAAAACTGACTTTCATACGCTTCTAACGCTTCGACTTTTTTAGAAAGGTACTCACTAATATCTATACAAAAATTCGGTTTATGAAAACCATTAATCATATAATTATAAAAAGACTCTACACGATGCGGTGGAAACTCTGGCATATATTTACGGATTCCCGCTGAAAAAATGGCCTCTTCCACAAGCCTTGCACAATTCGCATGATCTGGATGGCGATCTTCATAATACGGTGCAAAAACTAATTTTGGTTTATATGTACGGATCACCTTTACAATTTCACGTATATATTCTTCTTTCATATACAAACCACGGTCCGGCATCGCTAAATTCAGTCTCGTCTTTACTCCCATTATACGAGCTGCAGCCATTGCTTCTTCTTTTCTCAACTCTATCGTTCCATTTGAAGAAAGATCAGCTTCTGTTAAATCACAAATACCTACTTCATACCCTTGCTTCGTATATTTAGCGATGGTACCCGCCATGCCGATTTCGACATCATCAGCATGAGCACCAAACGCTAATATATGTAATCCACTCATAATTGTTCCCCTCATTTTCTTAACTTGCGGTAATCTAAATCTCCTCGCTCTAATGCGTGCATTAACATTTCAGCACTTGCCATATTCGTTGCAAGTGGAATCGCATATACATCACACAAACGAAGCAACGCATTCACATCTGGTTCATGTGGTTGTGCTGTTAGTGGATCGCGGAAGAAAATCACCATATCCATATCATTTTTTGCAATCATTGCACCAATTTCTTGATCGCCCCCAAGAGGACCTGATTGATATCTTGTTACAACTAGACCAGTCGCTTCCATAATACGAAGTCCTGTCGTTCCGGTTGCAAATAATTCATGTTTTTCAAAAATTGGTTTATATGCGTATGCAAACGAAACCATATCGTTTTTCTTATTGTCATGTGCAATTAAGGCAATTTTCATCCGTTATTTCCCCTTTAGTCGATAATATTTTCTAAACCGTACACAAGATGATCGAGGTTCATTACTGTCTCAATTGATAGTTTTACACCTGACATAAATGATGCACGATTGAATGAATCATGACGAACCGTTAACATTTGTCCATCACCGCCAAACATTACTTCTTGGTGCGCAATAAGTCCTGGTAAACGTACACTATGAATGTGAATACCGTCTACATTCGCACCACGTGCTCCTTCTAATTGTTCCGTTTCATTAGGGTGTCCTTGCTCTTTTGGCACACGGTTTTGACGGATTAATTCTACTGTTTTTACAGCCGTACCAGATGGCGCGTCTAATTTTTGATCATGGTGTAATTCAATTACTTCAACATCTTGGAAGTACTTCGCTGCCATTTGTGAGAATTTCATCATTAGAACTGCACCAATTGCAAAGTTTGGAGCAATAATTGTTCCAACTTCTTTTTCTTTTGCATTTTCTGTTAATTGCTTTAGTTCTTCTTCAGTAAATCCAGTTGTACCAATAACAGATCGAAGTCCACGTTCAACTGCAAGTGTCACATGTTTCTTTCCAACTTCTGGTGTTGTTAAATCTAATAATACATCTGCTTCTACTTCATCTAAACAAGTATGTAAATCTGCGTAAACTGGTGTATCTAACATCGGCATACCAGATAAATCCGAAATCTTTTCTCCACCATGCTTATAGTCTACTGCTGCTACTAAATTGAAATGTTCTGTTCTTTCCATAAGAAGGACTGCTTCATGTCCCATACGTCCTCTTGGTCCAGCGATAATTACTTTAATTTCTTTCATTATTCTTTCTCTCCCTCATCAATACGTGTCCAGCGATCTTTATCGCGTGTATTAAATTTATTCATTACAATGTTATGCGCTGTTTCTAAATCAATATTTAAACTATTTGCCATACAAATCATAACAAATAATACATCTCCAAGCTCTTCTTCAATACTGCGTTCTTTTTCAGTTGTTTTCTTTGGTTTCTCACCATAATAATGGTTTACTTCCCTCGCAAGCTCTCCCATTTCTTCCGTTAAACGAGCCATCATTGCAAGCGGGCTGAAATAACCTTCTTTAAACTGACCAATATATGCATCTACTTCTTTCTGCATATCTTTCATCGTTTTTGCTTCCATATAATTCACCTCTAATCCTTCCTCTTTCATGTTAGCCAATTCATCGCGATTTGACAAATATTATTCCCCGCCAATCACCTATTTGCGACCCTTTTTTGGATAGACTATAATAAACTGAAGCTTCTTTTGCCGGTTTTTCCGCAAAAAATTAGCCCGAACCAACCAGGGTTCTACAGCTTTTACTATTTTCACTAGCAACCAGAAATTACTTACCATTATGTTTTACCGTTTCAGCGGAGCAATGCAATCTACATAATTAGGGGGATTTCTATATGAAAGCAAACTTAAAAATTCGAAATATCATTTTCATTTTAATTGGTTCCGCTATTTTCTCTTTCGGTATTGTAAATATCAATATTGAAAACCACCTTGCAGAGGGTGGCTTTACCGGTATTACGCTATTATTATATTTTCTATTTTCGCTTGACCCTTCCTATACAAACTTAATTTTAAATATTCCCATATTTTTTATCGGTTGGAAGTTACTTGGCCGAACCACTTTTTTATACACATTAATTGGTACATTTAGCGTCTCTTTATTCCTATGGGTGTTTCAGCGCTATGAAGTTCTCAACTTACATTTAAACTTGCAAAATGATATGACACTGGCTGCCTTATTCGCCGGAGCATTTATCGGTATCGGCCTTGGAATTATATTTAAATATGGCGGGACTACTGGCGGTGTTGATATTATCGCAAGGCTAGCTCACAAATATGTTGGCTGGAGTATGGGGAAAACGATGTTTATGTTTGATGCAGTCGTTATTGTCGTCTCTATTCTTACATATTTATCATACCGTGAAGGTATGTATACGTTAGTTGCTGTATTTATCGGTGCTAAGGTTATTGATTTTATGCAAGAAGGAGCTTATGCAGCAAAAGGAGCAACTATTATTTCTGATAAAAACGATGAAATTGCAGCAAAAATTTTATCCGAAATGGAGCGCGGAGCAACCTTTTTAAAAGCAGTTGGATCCTATACAAAAGTTGAACGAAATGTACTATATTGTGTTGTTGCAAAAAACGAAATCGTGAAGTTAAAAAATATCATTACTTCTGTAGACCCTCACGCCTTTGTTGCTGTAAGTGATGTACATGATGTCGTCGGCGAAGGATTTACATTAGATGAAAATAAAAATCCGTTACATAATTAAATTCAACTAGAAAAGCTCTTTAGCTTTTCTAGTTTTTTATTACATATCTTTTAAGTTTCTCCAAATCCTCATAAATGAGCTCCAATAAACTGCGATTATAAAAAATTGAAGCCGGATGAAAAGTTGGGAAAATGTGATATTCTTTTTCAGTCCATATAAACTCTGCCTGTTGTATATTCTTTAGCTTTTGGATCGGCTGCTTTAATAATTGTCCGTGAACATCTGTAATCTTTTTATTATTTCCGGCTAAACGCTTTAACGCAATATTACCAAGCGTCACGATAACTGGCGAATCCATATGTGCCAATTCATAATCTAACAACGGCGCATGGGCAAGTATCTCACTTTGATTCGGTGTTCTATTGTACTTCTTTTGTATTATTTCGCCGCTTCGCTCTCTTTTCTCTCTCCACTTATACGGTCTACTCCGAACCGCACTCGTAATATATACTTCTTCCCTTGTAATGTGAATACGTCCTAAAAACTCCATTAAATGTTTTCCAGCTTTCCCGCTAAACGGGATACCATTATGAATTTCTGTTTCACCAGGTGCTTCTCCAACAATGATTAATTTCGGATTTCTAGGACCCTGTCCACTTAAAAAACCTTCTAATTGGTACGTAGCACTACGCTCCTTCACTTTTTTAACTAAATAATCTGGATATTCTATTTCCGTCACCTTCTTTCATCATTCCATACTTATCTTTATTTTAACTAGTTCTATACCCATATTATCTCTATTATTTCCATTTGTAACATGTTATAAGATTCAATCCACAAAACAAAAAAAGACTATCATAATTGATAGTCTTTAATCGTCGCTACGCTGCATACCAGTATAAATTAATACGAGACGTAATAATTCAAATACTGCTACAGCAGCTGCTGCTACATATGTTAATGCTGCCGCATTTAATACTTTACGAGCTTGACCGTACTCATCTGTCGATACGATACCAAGTGCTTCAATTTGTTGCATTGCACGTTTTGATGCATCAAACTCCACTGGTAATGTAACAAGTTGGAAAATAACACCTGCTGCCATTAAAATAATTCCTAGTAACAACAAACCAGACATTTGTGCAAATACACCAATTAGGACAAAAACCCATGACATGTTTGAACCAAAATTAGCAACTGGCACTAACGAATGGCGTACACGCATGAAGTTATAATCTTTCGCATCTTGAATTGCGTGTCCTACTTCATGTGCTGCTACAGCTGTACCAGCAACTGAATGTCCATAATAGTTATCTGTTGATAATCGAACTGTTTTGGCAGTTGGATCGTAATGATCCGATAAATGACCTGGCGTTTCTTCTACAGCTACATTGTACAATCCATTTTCATCTAAAATTTTCCGAGCCACTTCCGCTCCTGTCATACCTGATGTTGAATAAACTTGTGAATACTTGCTATAGGCACTACGTACTTTTGACTGTGCATACAACGGTATGATCAAAATGATCGCGAAGTAAATTAAATAAAACATCATAAACCTCCATTGAAGTTTTAATTATAGTACTTCTCATTCTATTTTTTTCTTCCACCGTTGTCAATAAATAAACCTTACAATCCGTATCTTTATTTATACGCATTATCTATCTTTAGAATGCAAGCTACTTCTCCGCTTCTCTCTCTCACCTTTATACTTTCTCCATCCAACATACGTTAAAGTGAACAAAATAAGTCCTCCAGTAATTGTCATAAACCAAATGAGAGAGGGAGCAATCTCATCTTTTTTTACGGTATGAAATATTTTTTGCAAATCACCTTTAATAATCCCTAGTTGCATTTGCCCACCTTTCGTTTTTAACATAACATTACGAAATTCATCCAAATAAGATAAATGTGCATTTACACGCTGCGCTTCGTTTTCTGGCAGAGCAATCATTAAACTAGGATAAATAATATTAAATTCATTTAAAAATGTATTTAGCGTCTGTTGGAACTGTCCATCATCGTCTTTTTCCATCGCTTTTTCTACTTGAGAAAAAGCATCCATTATCTTTCTTTCTCTTTCCACCCAAAGTGGCTGATATTTAGATACTTGTGCATCAACAGCAAGTTGTAACGCTAACATATTATCCACTTTAACTTGCCTATCTAAATCTTCCGCGAGAGATTGTTTCGCCTTATCGTATGCCAAAGAAACGACTCTAATTTGTCCCGGAGTTACTTTTGAATTTTTTTCATTTTCCCTTGATAGAAACTGCTCTGAAAAATGGTGCAGTACTTGTATTGCCTTTTCATCTTCTTTTTTCTTCACTAACTGCAAAGAGTCATCTAGCAATCCAGTTAGTTCACTCCACTCTTCAGCATATATACGTACTGGAAACATTATAATTAGAAATGCTATCAGTCCAATTAATGTTCTCTTCATCCCGGTCCCCCCTATAACTACTAGTACAAAATATGTGGAATTGGACAAGAATAGAACATAACTAGGCTGAAAAATATATTATCGTTTTATAAACAAAAAAATTCTCTTTAAACAGAGAATTTTTCCTTTGAAATCTTTTTCTTTTTTACGAAATATCTATACATGCTGTAACAAAGTATACTACCACATAAAATGAATAACAAAATAGCACACGCAGCATGCATAAAGAATTCCTCTGGTAGCATTAATATAATCGGATCCGTTTCAATATCAAACATCCAATAATCATTACTGAATAAAAGCTTATGGAATAATACAAAACTCTTTTCAAAATTAATAGCAATTGGTAACATCAGTGCTATCGGAAGTATGATTGTTAGAATCGATCCGTGCAGTAAAAACTTTTCATTTTTTCTTTTTAATAAATAAACGCCGCCTATTACTGCAATCGTAATTGTCGTATACATCACATATTGAATCTTCACTAAAATATTTTTAACATCCACAAAATGAATACGACCATTTGTAGACATATCTAATGTAGGAAACTGTAATGCTCCGTCATAAAACGGAGATAAATATGTAATCAACACATCATAATTTCTCTTAATTTCACCCTTCGTCATATCTGCTAAATCTGGAATGTTTAAAAAATCAATTTCAAAATAATATAGCCATTTTCCGTATACAATTGCCACTGTTGCGAGTGCAAAAATAGAAAATGCTATGCTATATGAAACAACTAAAGTAATCAATCGATCCAATATGTTTATACCACTCTTATTTTTCTTCATTTTCTCCCCCTATATGTCCTCACTATCATAAAGAAAACTGTTTTCGGTTCTCACGTAAGCAATAATAATATGTGATACACAGTACAGCAATACTTAACCAAAACGTAAAATAACCAATTTTCTCTGCAAACAAATGCATAATTCCGTATCTCGGCATTTGCCAAAATAAATAATCAATTGCATCATTATGTAATGTCCATATACCTGCTACTACAAAATGCCATTTTTTTATGCGGTAAAACGGAGCATATAACACTCCCTGCACAGCCATTGCAAAATGCGATAGCATTAACATATATCCCATAAGACCAATAGGACCTTTTACATAAATCAAAACCCCATTTACAACAACAGCCCATATACCATATTTTATTAAAGTAACAATTGCCAGAGCCTCTATTAACCCCCAGTTTCTCTTTATTAAGAAACCAATTAAAACAAAGACAAAAAAGAGACTCGCCATAGGGCTATCTGGTACAAACGGCCAAAATATAGGTGAGGTTTCTTTTAATTGATTTCCATACCATATAAATCCGTAAATTGTACCTAATATGTTAACAATCAATAAAAATAATAGTACCGAACGTTGCCTTAACATTGCATACAAGTAAACCAAGCTGTCTGTCCAACACCTTTCATTCTTTCATCAAACTCTACTCTATTATATAGTAAACTTTCTGTCATCAAAATAAGAAGCTGACTACAAATTTTGTAGTCAGCTCTCTCTTACTTCTTATTATACTTCGCAACAAATTCCGAAAGTTTTTTCAGTTCTTCATCTGTTCCTTTAAATACACCTTTAGGCATTGCGCCTTTTCCATCTTTCGCAATTTTAGCGATTTCTTCTGGCTTTAAAGTTAAGTTTTGCAAAGCCGGTGCTGCTGCCCCGCCCTGTAGGTTGTCACCATGACATGTTAAACAAGTATTTTTTTGCATTAATTTATAACCATCATCATTTTTATCAACTGGTGCTGTTTTTACAATTGCTCCTTGTTTTTTTGCAGCTTCCCAGTCGTGGTGTGCTACAGATTCCCAAGTTAAAAAGATAATCGATGCAATTGCTAAAAGCATAAATCCAGTTGCTACTGGACGCTTAAATGGCGCTCTTTCTGGGCCTCGATCAAGAAATGGAGCTAACAGCAATGCTCCAAACGCAATCCCTGGCATAATAAATGCTCCAATTACAGTAAATGAGCCTGAAGCATAAGAATACTTTAATAACTGATACAAGAATAAGAAATACCAATCTGGAAGTGGTATATATCCTGCATCTGTAGGATCCGCCATTCTCTCAAGCGGTGACGGATGCGCCACTGTTAAACATAAATAACCGATTAAAAAAACTGCACCAACCATCCATTCTTTTAACAAGAAGTTCGGCCAAAATGCTTCTGTTTTTCCTGGGTATTCAGAATAGTCTTTTGGAATATTTGGTTTCCGAGCTACTGGTACCCGAGAATCTCCTACAAACTTCATCCCTTTGCCGCGGTGCATAATCTCCCTCCTTTAGTTCTTTCCCCTTTAATTTAGCAATCTCTTATAGTGGACCGGAAATACCTTGTTTGCGAATCATGATGAAGTGGAAGGCCATTAAACCTAGAAGTGCTGCTGGTAAGAAGAAGACATGAATAGCAAAGAAGCGAGTTAATGTTTGAGCGCCAACAATTTCGGAATGACCAGCGAGTAATGTTTTTATATAAGGACCAATGAGCGGCGTTTGCTCTGCGATTTGAATCCCTACTTTCGTAGCAAATAACGCTTTCATATCCCACGGTAATAAATATCCGGTAAAACCAAGACCTAACATAACAAAGAAAATAAGAACACCAACAATCCAGTTTAGCTCACGAGGCTTTTTATATGCACCTTGGAAGAAAACTCTGAGTGTATGTAAAAACATCATTACAATTACAAGACTAGCACCCCAGTGGTGCATACCACGAACAATTTGCCCATACGCAACTTCATTTTGTAAATAATAAACCGATTCCCAAGCATTTTTAATATCTGGCACATAATACATTGTCAAAAACATTCCAGACAAAATTTGAATTACAGTAACGAAAAAGGTAAGCCCTCCAAAGCAATAAACGAATGCAGAAAAGTGATGTGCCGGGTTTACATGTTCAGGTACTTCATGATCAGCGATATCGCGCCATATTGGTGTAATATCTAATCGTTCATCTACCCAATCATAAATTTTATTTAGCATCTACTTTGCACCCCCTCTTGGCTTCGCTTTTCCTAAATACAATGTTCCATCTTTCACTTTAGACTCGTACACATCAAGCGGAGCAAGGGGCGGTGTGCCTTTAATGTTAACCCCATCTTTTGTGTAACGCCCCCCGTGACACGGGCAAAAGAATTGATTCGGATGTGCTTTGTCTGAATTCCAGTTAACTGTACATCCTAAATGTTTACATACTGGAGAGAACGCTACAATGTCTCCGCTTTCATCTTTATGAACCCAAGCTGATTTTGGCTCGTCAGACTTGTACCAACCATCAACCTGCTTCACCTTAAAGTCGAAACGCTTCGGTTCTGTTGTAATATCCTTCACTTGTGCAACAGCAACCATATCCGTTCCTGCTTCTTTTCTTAACACCGGATCAAGCGCAAATCGCGTCATCGGCATTAAAATACCTGCTGCCATAAAGCCTCCTACCCCTGTAAGTGTGTAATTTAAAAACTGTCTTCTTGACACACGATGTTCCTTCTCGCTCACGAAAATTTCCCCCCTCTATCAGAAATTGTCCCCTCGTGAAAAATAATATAAAAAATAAAAACTAGGACACTATCATGATATAATACCCACATGCACAGGTCAATATCATACTACTCATAATAATAAGAA
>NZ_BOQD01000091.1 GCF_018332515.1 Bacillus hominis
CCCGATTGGTGAAGGCTAATACTCAGTGGGGGATGAGGCTTCCCACTGAGTAAAGTTTCACTTTATATTTTTAGTATAACGAATGGAAAGGATTGGAACGATCGATAAAGGTGACATGAAGATTACATTGTTGTAATGAAAAAAGCATCTTAATTAATAAGAAGATGCTTTTGAAAAATTATATTAAAATGTTAATTATTTAAGAATAAAACCATATGCTCTTCGTCCCAATATTGGCCATTATGCTTTAAGGACCGTTCTTGCACACCGTAAGTTTGGAAGCCGAGGGAATCATATA
This sequence comes from Bacillus hominis, assembly GCF_018332515.1. Taxonomy (GTDB): domain Bacteria; phylum Bacillota; class Bacilli; order Bacillales; family Bacillaceae_G; genus Bacillus_A; species Bacillus_A hominis. The sequence continues at coordinate 299 of NZ_BOQD01000091.1, forward strand.
ATTTTTTTGCAGCAGTGTTATTAGCAACAACATCGAGCATGAGCTGTTCTACATGTAATTTATCGGCATTTTCAATAATCGCTTTAATTAAAGCGCGTCCAGCGCCGAGGCCACGCGCTTTTGGAGAAACAAAAACGGAGCCGATTTTTGCCTTATGCTCTTGCTTAATAAATGGCTTTGTTTCTAGAGTAGCAATACCGATTAAATCGTTATCCTTGAAAACACCTAGAGTATACTTATCCGGATTGCTTAATCGTTTTGCCATGGCAGATACAGGATCCTCATGTTTAAGAACATCTTCATAAGAAGAGCTAAAAGCTTCAGGGTTTTTCGTTAAACCTTCCATACAAACTTTTAAATATATTTCTGCGTCCTCTGTTGTTAATAAGCGAATTTCCATAGTTGTAACCTCCTTGGTTGATCCAAATTTAATTCATTATCTTCATAAGAGTGAGTATAGTTTTACTTTGTAAATGCATGCTGTGACTATTCTTTCTTAATTTGTAAAAGAATGAAAAGATTATGCTACTATGTTTGTCTTTTTGTTTATGTAATGAAATTATATATTAACTTTATTAACTATTCAAGTGTTTAATATATTGTATTTTTATAACTAAAATGACTCCTATGCAAAGGAGTCATTTTGTGTTTCGAATTTAATTTTTTGTTTTATATCCATCGATTCGTTCTGGATGTGTATAAATATTGCAAGATCCAGAACGAATAAATCCTACTACGGTAATACCTAAATCATGGGCTAGTTGCAGAGCTAGTTTAGTTGGAGCTGATTTAGATAGAACAATTTCGCAACCGATTTTTGAAACCTTTAACAAAATTTCAGATGAGATGCGCCCGCTAAACGCGATGATTTTCCCTCGAACAGATATATTATTTCGTAAACAATGACCGTATATTTTATCTAGTGCATTGTGTCTTCCGATATCCATTCTTGATACGAGAATATTTTTCCGATCACATAACGCGGTATTGTGCACACCACCTGTTTGGCGAAATGTAGTTGAAGATTGTTGTAAGGAAGTCATTAGGTGAAAACATTCTTCTGGAGTAATAGTTATACGTATATCGTGTAACTCTTTTGCTTTTGCGGCATCATTGACGAAAACAAAACCTTGTCTACTTTTTCCGCAACAAGAAGTTACGTATCTTTTATTATATAAATTTTGATAGAGTGGATTAATTTTTGATGATTTTACATGGGCAATTCCGTTTTCCTTTTGGACCCATAATTCTTCAATATCTTTATAAGAAGAAAGAATTCCTTCAGAAATTAAAAAACCAATTACCATATCTTCAATGTAATTAGGAGTGCATACAACTGTTACGTATTCTTCGCTATTTAACTTAATTGTAATAGGAAATTCTGTAACAACATCATCAGTTTGTTTTGAAAATGTACCGGATTGATAGCGTACAATTGTATGCGTTTCTTGAGTAGGCCCCATATTAAATTCCCCTTTATATGTATTTTTCTCCATATTTATCATAAAACATCGAAAAAATAAAAGCATCTACTATCAGAAAGATGGCAGATTATTTTGGTTATTATTGTATGTGTACGATATAATAGATTTGTAGAATAGTGACATTTTCAAGCTTGCGTAGCTATACCTTATAACATCGAGAATCGACTTCACAAGAAAAGTATTCGGGCAGAGCGTTTCAAAAATATGTACAGAAATACGTTTTTGAAAACGGATTCATAATTGTATTGTACAGTGAGTTGTAAGGAGAGGGGAAACTATGACAGAACAGACAGTCCGTGTAACCGTTGATGGTAAAGAGCTTTTTGCATCAGGTGAAAAGACGATACTCCAATTATTTAATGAAAGTAATTTAGAACATCCTCAAATTTGTCATGTACCAGAGGTAGATCCTATTCAAACCTGTGATACATGTATTGTAGAAGTAGATGGGAAGTTAATGCGTGCTTGTTCAACAAAGCTAGAAGAGGGTATGCATATTGAAAGACAATCGCAGCGTGCTAAAGAGGCGCAGACTGAGGCAATGGATCGAATATTAGAGAATCATTTATTGTATTGTACAGTATGTGATAACAATAATGGTAACTGTAAAGTCCATAATACAGTACATATGATGGAGATTGAAGAACAGAAATATCCGTATGAACCGAAAGTAAGTGCATGTGAAGTGGATACATCGCATCCATTCTATCGATACGATCCAAATCAATGCATTGCTTGTGGGCAGTGTGTAGAAGTATGTCAAAATTTACAAGTAAATGAAACTTTATCAATTGATTGGAGTTTAGACCGTCCACGTGTTATTTGGGACAATGGTGTGAGTATAAATGACTCGTCTTGTGTTAGTTGTGGGCAGTGTGTAACAGTTTGCCCGTGTAACGCATTAATGGAAAAAACGATGCTAGGAGAAGCTGGATTTATGACTGGTTTAAAACCAGATGTGCTAAATCCGATGATTGATTTTGTAAAAGATGTAGAGCCTGGATATAGCAGTATTTTAGCAGTTTCAGAAGTAGAGTCCGCGATGCGTAAGACGAAAATTAATAAAACAAAAACAGTTTGTACATTTTGTGGTGTAGGTTGTTCATTTGAAGTATGGACGAAAGAACGTCAAATTTTAAAGGTGCAACCTGTTTCAGATGCACCGGTTAATGGTATTTCCACATGTGTAAAAGGCAAATTTGGATGGGACTTTGTGAACAGTGAAGAGCGTATTACAAAGCCGTTAATTCGCCAAGGGGATATGTTTGTTGAGGCTTCATGGGAAGAGGCTCTTGAAGTTGTTGCATCTAATATGCAACATATTAAATCAGAATATGGTAGCGATGCGTTTGGGTTTATTTCTTCTTCGAAAGTAACAAATGAAGAAAACTATCTTATGCAAAAACTAGCTCGTCAAATATATGGAACAAATAATGTAGATAACTGTTCCCGTTATTGCCAATCACCAGCAACAGATGGTTTATTTAAAACTGTCGGTATGGGCGGAGATGCTGGAACAGTGAAAGATATTGCTGAGGCAGGTCTTGTTATTATTGTTGGTGCAAATCCAACAGAAGGACATCCTGTACTTGCAACGAGAGTGAAGCGTGCTCATAAATTACATGAACAAAAACTAATTGTAGCAGACCTTCGTAAACATGAAATGGCTGAGCGTGCTGATATATTTGTTCATCCGAGTCAAGGAACTGATTACGTATGGCTTGCTGGTATTACGAAATATATTATCGATCAAGATTGGCACGATAAAAAGTTCATAGCTGAAAATGTGAAGAACTTTGATGAGTATAGCAAAATGCTAGAAAAATATACGCTTGATTATACAGAAAAAATTACGGGGATCTCTAAAGCTCAGTTAAAAGAAATGGCCCGTATGGTATATGAAGCAGATGGTACTTGTGTACTTTGGGGAATGGGTGTAACTCAAAATACAGGAGGAAGTACAACGTCGGCAGCAATTTCAAATTTACTTCTCGTTACAGGTAACTACCGTCGTCCTGGTGCAGGTGCGTATCCGTTACGCGGGCATAATAACGTACAAGGTGCTTGTGATATGGCGACATTACCGAACTGGCTTCCAGGTTACCAAGCGGTTTCAGATGATGTGCATCGTGCGAAATTTGAAAAAGCATATGGTACTACCATTCCAAAAGAACCGGGATTAAATAATATCGCAATGTTACTTGCGGCCGAAGAAGGAAAACTGCGTGGTATGTATGTTATGGGAGAAGAAATGGCTTTAGTAGATTCAAATGCCAACCATGTACAACATATATTATCGAATCTAGACTTCCTTGTTGTGCAAGATATGTTCTTATCGAAAACAGCTCGTTTTGCTGATGTTATTTTACCAGCAGCACCAAGCTTAGAAAAAGAGGGGACATTTACGAATACAGAGCGTCGTATTCAAAGATTATATGAAGTATTAAAGCCGCTCGGTGATTCGAAACCAGACTGGTGGATTTTACAAAAAGTAGCCCGTGCACTGGGCGGAGACTGGAATTATGGAAGTCCAAGTGAAATTATGGATGAAATTGCATCGCTTGCCCCGTTATACTCACAAGCAACGTATGACCGTTTAGAAGGCTGGAATAGTTTATGTTGGGGTAGCCATGATGGTAGTGATACACCATTATTATATGTAGATGGATTTAATTTCCCAGATAAGTTAGCACGTTTATCACTAGATGAATGGGTTCCGCCAGTTGTAGCACCAGATGAGTATGATTTACTATTAAATAATGGCCGTATGCTAGAGCATTTCCATGAAGGAAATATGACGAATAAGTCGGCTGGCATTTTATCTAAAGTGTCTGAAGTATTTGTTGAAATTTCACCTGAACTTGCTAAAGAGCGTAATGTGAAAGATGGTGGGCTTGTAGAGTTAGCATCACCATTTGGAAAGATTAAAGTACAAGCGCTTGTTACAGATCGTGTAACTGGAAATGAGTTATATTTGCCGATGCATGCGACAGTAAATGAAGAGGCAATCAATATTTTAACAGGAACAGCAACAGACATTTACACGTGTACACCAGCTTATAAACAAACAATGGTGAAACTGCGCGTATTACGTGAAAAAGGAAATCGTCCGTTACCATCTTCAAACCCGAGAGATAAAAAACGTCATCCGCAAAATGGTGTTGAAATCGAGCAAAAGTGGCAAAGAAAACAATACGTATCACTTGTGGACCAGAATTAGGGGGCGGGGATCATGGCAAAAGAGATTACTTTAATTAGAAAGAAGATTGTAACAGAAGAAGAAAAAAAACAGCAAATAACAGATGAACTGTTAAATGATCTAGCTGAAAATAGAGAAGCAGTAGAAGAGACGATGCAGCTATTAGCGCAGTTGCAAAAAGCTGGAATTTTAGATGCAGCAATTAGTTTACTTGCTGCCAAAGAAGATGTTTCCAAAATAGCTGTTGAACAATTAAATCGTGAACCAGTAAAAAATGCATTAAACAATATGATGGGGGCAGGAGAGGCATTATCTTCAGTGGACCCAGAAATAACGAAACAAATAACATCTAGTTTAGTCACTGGATTACAATTTGCAACGGATGAGCTGAAAAACGGAAAGAAAACAAAAGTGATGGATTTCTTTAAGGTATTAAAAGATCCAGATATCAATAGAGCAATTACATTTGGTTTTAGTTTCTTAAAAGCATTTGGACAAGGACTAGAGAAAAAATAGAGGAAATGAAAAAAGTGATGGGAAGTAACCATCACTTTTTTCGTTGTATGTATAAGAGTGTTCATGTTAAGCGGAATATATTATTATTAAAAAGATGGATTGGAACTGGAAATCCATCTCAAATACCGTTTTAGAATTTGGAGGAATATATGCAACACCGTAAAAAACTATCTATACCAGGAGTAATGGGACATTCCTTTCAAACAGTTAGATTTGCTTTTTGGAATGTATTAACCTTTCAACTTGCTTATAAATTATTAGCAGCGATTGTATTTGTCCCGCTATTTGGGATCATTTTTAATAAGTTATTGTATTTTGGTGGTTATGCAAATGCAACGAACGATGAATTATTAGCGTTTTTAAAGACACCATACGGCATATTGGCAATCGTAATTTTGTCATTGTTAGCACTGTTTCTTATTTTTACGGAATTTGCGGTACTTATTATTATTTCGTATTTCGCTCATAAAAGACAAAAGGTGAAATTACGTCCGATTTTATATAAAACGGTAACGTATTTACCTACTCTTTTCACATATTGCTTACCAGGATTTATTTTATATGCTGTCGTATTGTTACCTCTTTTAAATATGGGGTATGAAACAGCATTAATCCCGCAAATTCAAATTCCTAACTTTATTACAGGAGAACTGTTTAAGACAACGATGGGGCAAGTGGGTTATTACACGTTCTTTGCTGTAGTTGCGTATTTGAACCTTCGTTGGATTTTTGTCCTACCTATTGTTGTATTAGAGCAAAAGTCATTTCGCATGGCAGCACGTAAAAGTGCAGTTTTAGTAAAAGAAAGCTTTTTTAAAGTATTGTTCTTTTTAGTAGGATTTTTTATTTCGATAGGGATCGTGTATATTGTATTTTTTGGAATATATTTATTGTGCCTATGGGGCGTTTATGAGTTTACGAATCCGCAAGGAACATTTGCATTATTAGCTGAATCAACAATCTCTGTATTTTTAACGAGTACATTGTATTTATTTAGTTTTATCGTAACACCGTTTTATATTATGGCGATTACAAGATTGTATTTACAAAAGGTTCCAGTCGAAGATGTTTTACTAGAAGAAGGATTAGATTATTCAAAATCAAAAGCAGATAAATGTTTCTTCCAAAAACATCGCTGGAAATTCATTGGTGTATATATTGTAGGAATTATTACTGCTGGAATGGTCGTTGCCTTCATTGTGACCTTTATTTCAAACACATATAAAGAACCAATTATTATGGCGCACCGTGGATATATATCAAAAGGTGTAGAGAATACGAAAGAAGCAGTGCAAGGTGCCATTGATGCAAAAGCAGACTATGCTGAAATAGATGTCTTGCAAACAAAAGATGGCGAACTAGCAGTCATACATGATTTGAAGTTGAAACGTCTTGCGAATGCGAATGTGCATGTATCAGATTTGACGATGGATGAGCTAAGGGAGCTTACTCTTAGTCAAGATGGGCTCACAGGAGAAATTAGTACATTAGATGAGATTATTAAGCTTTCAAAAAATAAAATAAAACTCAATATAGAAGTGAAGCTTCACGGTAATGAGAAGGACTTCGTAAATAAAGTATTAAAAACAATTAAAGATAATGACTTTGAGAAACAATGCGTTATTCAAACATTACATTATCCCCTTATTAAAGAGTTTAAGCGTGCAAATCCAGATATAAAAGTAGGATATATACTGTATGCAAGTAGAGCTAACTTAAAGAATGTGAAGGCTGATTTTTATGTAGCAGAAGAATACATGTTAAATAAAAAATTAGTAAAAGAAGCAAGGAAGTTAAATAAGCCAATTTACGTATGGACAGTAAATGATATGGAAAGTTTAAAGGCATATTATAAGTTAAACGTAGATGGTATCATTACCGATTATCCTGAAGATGCACGTGAAACAATTAAGATGTTAAAAGAACAAGAAGCTGAAGAAAGCGATATATTTGATAAAATTACAGAAACGACAGAAGACTTGTTTTCAAAATTGTTTATAAGTTACCCAGCTGCTGGCTAAATGCTAGTAGCTGTTTTTTTATGAAAAGAATATATTTCTAAAGTATTGTACAAAGTAATAAGTGTATATGTATACGTAACTACTTAGTTTTTTTGCATTGTTACGTTATTGTCAAATAATAAATAATAACTATGCGTTTTGAATGGATATAATAGAAATAGAGTGATAGATGATGAAGTGATACGCAGAACTCAATAGAATCAATGTTTTAT
>NZ_BOQD01000092.1 GCF_018332515.1 Bacillus hominis
ACTGCAAATACGAAAAATCCAAAATGATTACTTAATACTCTTTTACTCTTTAATAAAAATTGTTGCATCTCTCCACCTCTTTTAATCATCCAAGGCTTATTTTGTATAAGTCTTTCTCTCTATTCAATTTTTCTTCTTCACATAGATTTTATTTATTTAACTATATAAAGAATATTAGTAATTATAATTTGAAGCTTGTATTTATTCAACCATTTCTTTTTAAACATTTTGACCTTGGTTTCTATTTAACAAAATACATTTGTAACATTTCCTGTTTTCTCCCAAAACTCATCCACTAATTATGACTCCACAAACTATAATCCTTTATTTCCTCATTTGCAAACTAATCTATCTCCAATTTTGGTACATATTTCACATAAGAAAAAGTGTAGTTTGAAGTAATTGCTCAAACTACACTTTTTCTACAATCCTATCCTTTATAACTAACTTCCCCAATTACTCGATAATCTTTTCCATTACGATGATCAACAATTTCCCAACTTCCTCCTACTTCAGGAGTATTTTCCGTTACTTTATTCGTCCCTTCCAATGTAAAAAACCATTTCTTCATCATTTCAGGGTTTATCCACGCTTCAAAAATTTCTTACCATCGCTAATGTTATTTTTGAATAATTATTAATTTCAGTCCCACCTTTATTTAAATGAAAAGATTGTATTTCTTTTCAACAAAACCCCCGCTCTCATAAAAGAGAGCGGGGGTTTTCATCATTCATTATTGACCTTTGTACATTGCATCAACTTGTTTTTGAAGTTCTTCATTTTCTAAGAACTCATCATACGTTGCTACCTTATCAACTACACCGTTTGGCGTTACTTCGATAATACGGTTTGCAATTGTTTGTACGAACTGATGGTCATGAGAAGTGAATAGTAATGTTCCTTTAAATGTGATTAAACCGTTGTTTAATGCTGTAATAGACTCAAGGTCTAAATGGTTCGTTGGATCATCTAATGTTAATACGTTCGCACCGCTTAACATCATTTTAGATAACATACAACGAACTTTTTCTCCTCCAGATAAAACAGAAACGTTTTTCTTTACTTCTTCACCAGAGAATAGCATACGGCCTAAGAAACCACGTAAGAAACTTTCTGATTCATCTTGTGGAGAGAACTGACGTAACCAATCAATTAAAGTGTAATCACTGTTCTCGAAGTACTCAGAGTTATCTCTTGGGAAATGAGCTTGAGATGTTGTTACACCCCATTTGAATGAACCGCTATCTGGCTCCATTTCACCCATAAGAATTTTAAATAATGTTGTCATTGCAATATCGTTACGGCCGATAAATGCAACTTTATCACCTTTATTTAAAGTGAAGTTCACATTATCTAATACTTTTTCTCCGTCGATTGTTTTAGAAATACCTTCAACCGTTAATAAGTCATTTCCTACTTCACGCTCTGGTGTGAAACCAACGAACGGATAACGACGTGATGACGGTCTAATATCATCTAATGTAATTTTATCTAATAATTTTTTACGAGAAGTTGCTTGCTTCGCTTTAGATGCGTTTGAGCTAAAGCGCGCAATAAAGTTTTGTAACTCTTTTACTTTCTCTTCTTTTTTCTTGTTAGAATCTTGCGTTAGTTTTAATGCTAATTGGCTTGATTCATACCAGAAGTCATAGTTACCAACGTATAATTGAATTTTACCGAAATCAAGGTCAGCCATGTGCGTACATACTTTATTTAAGAAGTGACGGTCATGGGATACAACGATAACTGTATTTTCAAAGTTCATTAAGAAGTTTTCTAACCATTGAATCGCTTTTAAGTCCAAGTGGTTGGTAGGCTCATCTAGTAATAGAATGTCAGGTTGACCGAATAAAGCTTGAGCAAGTAATACTTTTACTTTCTCTGCCCCTGTTAATTCAGACATCTTTTTATCATGAATATCTTCACCGATACCTAATCCTTTTAGAAGGATTGCTGCTTCAGACTCAGCTTCCCAACCGTTTAGCTCAGCGAACTCACCTTCAAGTTCTGCAGCACGCATGCCATCTTCATCACTAAAGTCTTCTTTCATGTAAATTGCATTTTTCTCTTGCATTACTTTATAAAGACGTGTGTGACCCATCATTACTGTTTCTAGTGCAGGGAACTCTTCATATTCGAAGTGATTCTGTTTTAATACTGCTAAACGCTCACCTGGCGTAATATGTATGTCACCTGTTGATTGGTCAACTTCTCCAGATAAAATCTTTAGAAATGTTGATTTACCAGCACCGTTTGCTCCAATTAAACCGTAGCAATTACCTGGCGTAAATTTTATGTTAACATCTTCAAATAATTTGCGATCTGCGAAACGCAAACTAACGTTACTTACTGTAATCATTTGTGTCCTCCTACTAATACCACTTATTTCAGCGTTTTCTCACCGATTGTCTTAAAAAATCGCATATTACGACTCAATTATTGTAGACTATAGCTATTATATAGTAGAAGCTGGATGAATAGCAACGGTTGATTGCTTTTATCGTGTGGTTATTACATTGATTTACTGGTTAATACAGCATTTTAAATACTACTAGTTAAATTCCATATATAGTGAATAAGGATTTGTGCTAGCAATGAATTTGTTTTTCGGTATATGTAACTAGTAACAATACTCAAAACAAACGGAAACACACGATATTCCATTAGGATATTATGTATGAAAGAAAAGTGAATATAAATGAATCGGTCATTTCGTTATACAAATTCATATCAAAAAGATATTCACACAACCTCAAGAATATAATTGCCCCATCAAAACTTAACATACCATAAACGAATGATTTGTTTGTTACCCATAAATCCCTTCTACTACAAAAAAGGGCGTGAATATTTTCCGTATTTCCCTAACTATATTTCACCATATATTAGAAAGTATTTTTTTTGTTTATTCGCAAACGTTCTTCACTCTGTTTTCAATAAAAAACTGTAGAGAACACACTCTCTACAGTTTTTTTATTACTTCTTATCAATTATTTTCTTTTTATAACTTTGTATTTTACTCGTTAACCCTATTAAAGCTGGTAATAAAATTGGCATAACAATTAAAGCTAATAGTATAAGGGCAATGCCAACAACTAATGCTACTTGTATTAGCGTTAATACACCTGAAGGAATTAATGCTGCAAATGTCCCACCTAAAATAAGTGCCGCTGATAATACGACTCCTCCTATATGACGAGATGCATTTACAATTTTCGTTACTGAATCCCCTTCTATCTCATTATATCGCATCATTACGAAGATGCTATAATCCACTCCTAAAGCGACAATCATAATGAAGCTAAAGAATGGAACATTCCAGCTTAATGATTCTACATGTAATATATGCGCACTAATTTGTTCACTTATACCAAGTGATGCGAAGTACGCTAATATTAATGATCCAATAATAAATATTGAGTTTAATAATGAACGGGTAATCACTATTAATACAATCGCAATTCCAATTAACATAATCGTAGCTGTACGTAAGAAATCTTGCCCGGTTACTTCTTTTAAATCAACGTTTCTAGCTGTTGTTCCGCCAATTGCTTTTTTCGCCGATTTTAATTCTGTACCATTTAACGTACCGTCTATCGTTTTATTAATTTCTTGAATAATAGGCATCGCTTCTTTTGAATACGGGTTTACGTCTAAAATGATTGTCATTTTAGCAGTTTTTCTATCATGTGACATATACGTATTCAATGCCTGTTGGAAGTCTTCTCCCTCCAAAACTTCTTTTGGGATATAAAACTTCTCTGAGCTTTTCGATTCATTCAGCTCACCTAAATATTTTTGAGCGTCCCCTAGACCGTTACTTACTTTTCCTAAACCTTCTGTACTTTTAGATAAGCCTGATTGTAATTGCCCCATCTTTTCCTGCAAATCTTTCAGTCCAGTTAATAATTGCCCTTGCCCATCATTGATTTTCGTTAGTCCAGATTGTAACTCACCTGATTTGTTCGCAATTTGTTTTGAACCTGTAGCTCCTTCGTTCAAGCCGTTTTTCAGCTCGGTTGCTCCTTTTTGTAATTGCGTAACGCCACTGTTCATTTCTTTTAAACCACTATCTACTTTCAGTAACGATTGATTCGCTTCTTTAAATGAACTCATCGCTGCTTTGTGCTGCGTCGCTAATTGATTTAATTCATTTGAAAGGACACTTAATTGCTTCTGAGCTTCTTTTGTAATTCCTAATGTTTGCTGCACATTAGGATCATTTGCTAATTCTGGTTTTGTTTGAATGAAATTGTTCATTAACATTTCAATTTGTTCATATCCTTTTTTCGCACCATCAATCGCTTGAGAAATACTTCCGAAATATTGATCGTACGAACTTAAACCTTTTTCTAACTGAGTATAACCAGCATGAAGCTGAGAAGTTGCATTTGAAATGGCATTGATATTTCCGTTTAATGATGCTAGCCCATCCTCTATTTGCTTCGCCCCTTGTGCCCCATTGTTTATTCCATTCGATAATTGATTTAAAGCTGTTCCTAATGCTGTTACGCCATTTTCCGCCTCATTTGTTCCATCAATTAACTTTTGAACATTTGCGAGACTATTTGAGTCATTACCACCCATTTTGTCTTTCGCATCAGTTAATCCGTCATTAATTTCTTTTATACCACCATTTGCATCTCCTAAGCCTGTATTCAATTCTCCGGCTTGTTTATTTATATATAATTCTTTAATCTTATCTCCAGTTGGACGCGTCGGTGAATATACTTCTGAAACCCCTTTAACTTTCGAAAGTTTTTCAGTTAGTTCATCTAAAGTTTGTAGAGAAGTCGCTTCATCTAGCTTTTTGTCAGATTGAATAACTAGCGTACCCGGTGAAGAGAAACCAGGCGGGAAATGCTCTTCTATTACATTAATCCCCATTTTTGATTCATACTTATTATCTACTTCAAATAAATCATTGTAATTATGCGTGTTAGAATATTTTAATACGAAAGGAATCGATATCACAAACACAATAATTAAAGCAACAAATGGTCTTGCTACCGAGTTTTTCGCAAAGAATCCCCATAAACGACTATCCTCATGTCCTTTAAATGTTTTAACTGGATAAAACATTCCTTTTCCTAATAGCACCATGAAAAATGGATTTAAAGTGGTTAATACGAGTAATAATACTGCGACACCAATTGCTACCGCTGAAGTAGATTGATATAATTTAAAACTCGCTAATGCAAGAGATGCAAAACCGATTAGTACTGCAATTCCGCTATATAAAACGGTTTTACCTGCTGATTTAAATGTTTCTTTCGTAGCTAAATACGCATTTTCTTGTTTACTTAATTCTTCTTTAAATCTCGTATATAATAAAATGTTATAGTCTGTTCCTACTCCAAACAGGACGACAACTACAAACACTTGTGTAAAGTTTGAAAATGGAAAATTAAATTGATCAACCAAATGAGCAATAATTCCCATTGAAACTAAGTACGATACCCCAACTGTAAGAAGTGAAACGATCGGAACAATTGGTGAACGAAATACAATGATTAATACTACAAGAATGAAAATGATTGAAATAACTTCTGTCTTTTGCACTCCCTCTTGAGAGGATTTAAGAAAATCATCTCCGATTAAGTCACTTCCTGTTAAGTATGTTTTTACCCCTTTCGGTTTAACTTTTTTATGTAGCTCCTCTGCAACTTTTGATATTTCACCATGCTTTTTATCTACCGATATTTGCGTTAAAATAGTCGTATTGTCTTTAGAAATTAACTGTTTTTCCAAGTCTTTATTATCTAAATGTGAAACAACTTCCTTAATTCCTAATTGCTCTTTTTCACTTTGTAACGCATTGATCGTTTTTGTTATTTCCTCTTTTTGCTCAGTAGTTAAAGCTGCTTTATTACCACTATTAAAAACGGCTATAATTTCGTACTTTTCAACACCTTCTTTATCCATCTCTTTTATCATCTTGTCAGCAATACTACTTTGTTCTGTATTAGGAATCGTAATCTGCCCTTTTTCTTTCACTAACTTATCCATATTAGGCATCGTTACGACCATTGTAATAGTAATAACTATCCATAATAGAAAAGATAAACTTCTCCAATTTTTTAATTTGCTCATATGAATCATCTCCTACTTTTAGAATTTCATGTTGCATTCGGAATGAACGTTCATTCCTATTATTCTATTAAATTATTTTTAAATCTATTTACCTACCTCTATCGGAATGAATATTCATTCCTTTAGTTGTGTGGATATATCATCTCCTGTTCTCATTTTATATATCTATTTCGGAATGAATGTTCATTCCTGTCCTTATAGAGCTATAGAATCAAATGATTCTAATAGCATTCCAAGAGCTTTCTTCCAATTCTTTTACTAATTCTTTTGAGTATTCTAATTGCCCTGTTGCCATTACTTTAGTTAATTTTTCTAGCGGTTGATATACAATAATAATTAAAGCAACTGGAGGCAATGGACGGAGCAAACCTTTTGCGATTCCATCTTCTATAATATTCATAAAGAAGCCTATAAAATCGTCAAATATTTTGTTACTCTGTTCATCAAGAAAATAACTATCACAGTGAGAATTTGTAAAAAGAAAAGCATCCACATTATTTCTCGCAAATTCAAATAAACGGTTATAAATATGACTAAACTGTTCACGAATATTTGCTTCAACAGGAAAATCAGTTTTTAGTATTTCAGATAATTGCAACATGCTCTTTGAAAATAGTGAGTTAACGAGTGCCTCTTTATTTTCAAAATAGCGATAAATAGTACCAGCGCCAACATTTGCTTTTTCAGCAATCATCGGAATTGTCGTACCATCGTAACCACGCTCTGCGAAAAGTTTTATAGCAGCATCAAAAATATCCTCTTGTTTATTTTTAGCCATTTTGCTCATCTCAATTTTCAGGAATGAAAATTCATTCCGTTTTTAATTATAAATTACACGGATTAAAAGTCAAGTACGCGACAAAGTAATACAGAATTTTTATAGCCCCTGCTTGTGAATGAAATTACATCAGCGATTTTTAAGATATATCGACTTACCGACAAAAACTGACAACATAGGAGGAAGCCATCCCAAAATTTTATTTGGGACAGCTCGATTTCATATATGTGAATTAAAAGAAATCATAAATAAATGCTTCTCGTACCGGTACTAAATTCTCAAATACTCGTATTTCCTCTTCGCTTCCGCTAATTAATTCAAGTTCTTTTAGCTCTAACGGACGTTTGTAGCCAAACATTATTGTAGATAACGCATTGATATCTAGTCTAATTCCTTTATGCAATGTCTCTTCTTTTATAATTGTTACTTCATGATTTGCAAGTTTCACAGTTACGTTATTCCAAGGTGCAAATGAATCTGTAATTTGTAAGATCACTTCTTGTTGCGCACTGTTCCAATTAAACTCATATTGATTTAAGAACTGCTCCACATCTACAATTCTACCCATAAAATATGGTTTCAGTTCTGCCTTCACTCGCGGTTCTTGCAATGTATATAACAACGGTTCTTTTTCACTTAATATCATTTCAAGTTCTTTAAGCATAGAATCATGCTGGCAAATAAAGTTCCATAGGCCATTTCTCGCTTCATTATGCAGTGGAACAAATTCTTCTACCGTCATTTTAGAATCCTCTATTTTATATAAAATGTAACCTGTCGCATTTTTATTTTCATCATAGTAAACTGCCAATGTTAAATCATGATACACCACTTGTAGCCACCATTTACGTCCGCGAACTAACATACCAGAAAATCGTTCTGCAAATGTTTCATATAGCTTCTCTACGTCTTCTGGATGATTATCTTTACTAAAACGTTTCACTGTACCGTTCACTTGTTTTTTCATAATTAAATCGCTCTTCTCCATATGACATACAAGGCGATTTGCACAAAGCTCCCAGCCGTATTTGCGGTAAAATGAAACGGCAAATGGATGTAACATCGATACACTATATCCATCTCTTTTCATCGTTTGCAGTGAATGCTGAAGTAACTCTTTTACATACCCACTTCTTCTATATTCTGGATAGGTCGCTACCCCTGCAACGCCGCCCATTTTAAATTTGTCTTTGCCTATGTAAATATGAAAAGGAATAAGGTGCAGTTTTGCTGCTAAACCTTTCCCTTCCATAATGCCGTATATTTCATGACTTTCTTTCATTCGAGTAAGTTGCTGCTGCAATCGTTCCTCATTTACTTTATACTGAAAAGCGTATTCTGATAAACGTAATGCTTCTCTGAACTTATCTTCTTTTAATTGTATAACGGTCATATAATTCTCCTCCATTCCCTATATGTATTGTATTATAATTTTGAATGTTTCGGGTTGATGATTAGAAATATATCAACGTTTTGAATCCCAGATAAGATTGGTAGGAAAATATGGATTTTCAACGCTAAGTAAATCCTATAATAAAAAAGCTTAATTTCTCGGTATTGTAAGAGAGAAATTAAGCTTTAGTTAGTTCATATGACTTATAAAGACACATTTACCACTTTAAATAATATTAGGGTGATTTTTCTCGTTGTAAAGTTATAGAAAATTAATCCCCCGCATTATCTTTCCATTTACAGATTCTTAATCATTGTGCGATGAGGGATACCCGCATCTATAAATTCTTCAGAAATACTTTCATACCCTAAGTTTTCATAGAAACCAATTGCATGTTTTTGAGCATTCAATTTCACTTTAGAAATGCCCTGACTTTGTGCAAACTTCTCAATTTCATTCATAATTAATTTTCCAGAACCCGCTTTGCGATCAGTTGCCACTACACAAATTCGTTCAACTTTACCAACGCCATCTACAATACGAAAACGTCCAGCTCCAATTGGCTTGCTATTATCGTATAACACAAAATGAGTAGCGGTTTTGTCATGTTCATCAATTTCTTCTTCTACATCGACTTGTTGTTCTTCTATAAAAACCTTTTGTCGAATAGCGTAAGCATCTTCTAATTGTTGTTGATTATTTACGATTTCTACTATCATAAATATTTCTTCCTTTCTAAGTTGAAATGTTTCATCAATTGTCCAGTTAATAAAATAAATGAAAGCGATTAAAATCAATAGGTACCTTTCTTCTTGTTCGGCTTCTTTTCAACGTTAAGGGAAAAACCTTGTCTCAAAAGTCCTATCGTTGTTAAATAATTCATTTTTAACATTGTAAGTAGCTGGCTTATCAAGTCCTTACGAGCTTAATGTATATTTAATACTGCATATCTGCTTCTCATCACTTTATTTAGCTAACTTTTGAAGTTCTTCGAAGAACGTAGGATATGATACTCCTACTGCTTCTGCATCTTCAATTGTTGTTTTTCCTTCTGCTATACAGCCAGCAATCGCAAGCATCATTCCAATGCGGTGATCACCGTAACTATTTACTGTATGGCCTTTTAGAGCTGATTTTCCGTATATGATCATGCCGTCATCAGTTGCTTCTATGCGAGCTCCTAGTTTCGTTAACTCCGCAACGACTGTATCAATACGGTTTGTTTCTTTTACTTTTAATTCGTGCGCATCTTTAATAACTGTAATTCCTTCTGCTTGCGTTGCCGCTAAAGCAATAACTGGAATTTCATCGATTAATCTTGGGATAATATCTCCACCAATTTCAATTCCTTTTAATGAAGATGTTTCGATCGTAATGTTTGCAGCTGGTTCTGATGCACCTTCATGAATTGGTTCTACAGTGAACGTAGCACCCATTTTCTCTAAAACGTCAATAATACCTGTACGAGTTGGATTCATTCCTACATTTTGTAATACTAGTTTACTATTTGGAATAATTGCTCCTGCTACTAAGAAAAATGCTGCTGATGATACGTCACCTGGCACTTGAACGTCTGTTGCTGTTAACTTTTGTCCACCTGCTAATTTCACTGTTTTTCCTTCGCGAGTTACCTTAACACCAAATGCTTCAAGCATTCTTTCCGTATGGTCGCGTGAAATATGTGGTTCTGTAACAGCTGTTACACCTTCTGCTCGAAGACCTGCAAGTAAAATAGCTGATTTCACCTGCGCACTTGCGACAGGTGAAGTATATTGAATCGCATTTAAATCTCCGCCACGTATTGTGAGCGGCGTAAACGTTCCTTCTTCTCGGCCATCAATTTTTGCACCCATTTGCTTTAATGGATTTGTTACACGTTTCATTGGTCTTTTTGCAATAGACTCATCGCCTTGTACACAAGAAAAGAATGGTGTGTTTGCAAGTATTCCTGACATTAATCGGATCGTTGTACCAGAATTACCAACATCTAATACAGCTTTTGGTTCTTGCAAACCTTCTAATCCTTTTCCAATTACCGTAACTTCGTCTTCATTTTGCGTAATCTCTACTCCCATTTCTTCAAAACAAGAAATCGTACTTAAACAATCCGCACCAGGAAGAAATCCTTTAATTGTTGTTTTTCCATCTGCAATTGCGCCAAACATGACAGCGCGATGCGAAATTGATTTATCACCTGGGATTGTAATTGCGCCATTCAATCCGCCAGTTACAGGTTGTATTGTAGTTACTTTCACATTGTCACCCTCTTTTTTAAATTGTTTCATACGTTTGGTATTCTTCTTTTCCTAGCGCCAGCTTTGCCTTCATGCGATCTTCTTCTCTTTGGAAGCTAATTCTAAGCACTCCAAGCAATCCTTCGCGCGCTTCTAATATTTGCAAGTTTGTAATGCTAATTTCTTCTTCTGCTAAAATACTCGTAATATGAGCTAAAGCCCCTACTTTATCTAAAACATCGACGTATAAGTCGTGATAGGCAGGAATTGCGCCCCTCTTTCGCACTGGTAAAGAATCACGGTATTCTTTTGCGTCAGCAAAATAGTTTTGTATTTCACCTGCATCTCCTTTAGAAACAGTCTTATATAACTCTTCCATTTCTGAGATCCATTCTTCTAATAGTTCCAATAAATGCCCGCGATTTTGCTTTACGATATCACTCCACATTTTCGGACTACTTGATGCGATACGTGTTATATCTTTAAATCCGCCTGCCGCTAGTTGATGAATAAGCGGATTATCCCCGGCATGTTTCTCAACTTGTTTTACTAATCCTGCGGCGATAAGGTGCGGAAAATGGCTAACAATTCCTGTTACATAATCGTGTTCTTTTGTATTTAAAACGAGAAAATGCGAGCCTGTTCCTTTTAACCACTCTTTTAGCTCATCTACTTGATCCGCCTGCACGTGATTCATTGGCGTTAAAATGTAAAATGCGTTTTCGAAAAGATGCGCCTTTGCACTTTCAACGCCAGTTTTATGAGAACCTGCCATTGGATGTCCACCGATAAAAGAAACTTTCTTTGATAATAAAGCTTCTGCTTCATTCATAATTGTCCCTTTCGTACTTCCTACATCGGTAACAATAACATCTTCTCGTAAATGAAATGATGCAAGTTTGTGTAATAACTTTTTCGTTTCTTCAACTGGAGAGGCAAAAACAATTAAATGTGCCTCCTCACATGCACTCTGTAAATCTACTGCTACTTCATCAACTACATGTAATTCTTTTGCGCGCTCTACTTGCTCTTTAAATATGTCATAGCCGGTAATCGTTACATCGTGCTCTTTTTTTATCGCTAATGCAAGTGAGCCTCCTATTAATCCTGTTCCAATTAATACTACCTTTTTACACATTTGTCTCATCTCGAGACTTACTTTTTTTATTTTCAAAGTGTTGTTTTAACACTGAAATCACTCCCTCATTTTGTTCCCTAGTTCCGATTGTAATACGGACGCCATTTGGAAACGGACGAATAATAAACCCCGCGTGCGCACAAGCTTCATAAATTTCCCCAGCATCATCTACTGGTAAGAAGATAAAGTTCGTTTGCGACGGATAAAACGGGATTTCATTTTCTGTACAAAAACTTTTGTACTGTTGTAATCCCTCTTCGTTAACGCGTACTATTTCTTCAATAAACGCTTCATCACTAAAGGCAATCGTTGCGGCTTTTTGTGCTAATGAAGACACGTTAAACGGCAAACGAACGACATTTAATTTCTCGATTAATTCTACTTGTCCAATCGCATACCCAACGCGAAATGATGCTAAACCGTACGCTTTAGAAAACGTTCTTAATATAAGAAGGTTTTTATGTTTTTCTAGAAGCTGTACTGTCTCTGGGAAATCTTTCGCGGTTACGTATTCATAGTATGCTTCGTCAATGACAATTAACGTCTTTTCACTAACTCCCTCAATAAATTGATTTAATTTTCGCTCATCAACATATGTGCCTGTCGGATTATTCGGGTTACAAATCCAAACGATTTTTGTATGTTCATCAATCGCTGAAGAAATTCTATCTAAGTCATATACACCGTTATTTAAAGGAACTTCTTTCACTTCACATCCTTCAATAACCGCATGATGACGGTACTGAGGAAATGTCGCGCCAGCAGTTACGATATTATCTCCTTTACAGAGCACTGCACGACTTATAATTTGAATAACTTCATCGAGCCCACTACCACAAAGTACTTGTTCCATTTGCACTTGTAATTTCTCTGCAATCGTTTGACGGAGCGTTGTAGCTCCGCCATCTGGGTACAATGCATGTTCTTGCCACGATTTTTGTAATTCTCCTAAAACACGAGGTGAACAGCCAAATGGATTTTCATTTGATGCTAACTTAACAAATGAATGGTCCCCGTATACTTCTTTCATTTGCTCTGGTGATTTACCTGGTTTATACGGTTGTAATGATGATAGTTGATTTTTTACTTGCATGCTAAATCCACCTTTTCATTAAAATTCTTTTGCGTATTTGTTATGTTGCGAAATGTTTTGCTTTAATAATTCCATACGATCTTTTCCGAATTGTTCGACTAGTGCATCTGCAAGTTCCCATGCAACGACAGCTTCAGCTACAACACCTGCTGCTGGTACTGCACAGCTATCAGATCTCTCAATACTCGCTTGGAACGCTTCTTTCGTATCAATATCTACGCTTGCTAACGGTTTATATAATGTAGGAATTGGCTTCATTACGCCTCTTACGACAATCGGCATACCTGTTGTCATACCGCCTTCTAAACCGCCGGCATTATTTGTTTTTCTTGTGTAGCCTTTTTCTTCATCCCACATAATTTCATCGTGCACTTTACTTCCAGGCTGTCTTGCCGCTTCAAAACCAATTCCGATTTCAGCACCTTTAAATGCATTCACGCTCATAATAGCTCCGGCAAGTTTTGCATCTAATTTACGGTCGTAATGAACGTAGCTACCCACTCCAATTGGCATACCTTCTGCAATTACCTCAACAATACCACCGATTGAATCTCCGCTACTTTTCGCATCATCAATCGCATCCATCATTTCTTGTTCTACTTCTTTATCTAAACATCGAACTGGTGAGTTTTCAGTAATCGTTTTAATTTCTTCAATTGGTAAGTTTGAAATACGCTTCGCTTGCACCCCACCAATTTCAAGAACATGCCCTGCAATTTCCACACCTAACTCTTTCAAAATTTGTTTCGCAACTGCACCAGCCGCAACTCTAACTGTCGTTTCCCTTGCAGAAGAGCGCTCTAATACGTTTCTTATATCACGATGACCGTATTTAATTGCTCCGTTTAAATCCGCATGTCCTGGACGTGGTTTTGTAATTGTACGTTTCATTTCTTTACTTTCTTGCTCCGAAATCGGGTCTGCACCCATTACTTTCGTCCAATGTTTGAAATCATCATTTTTTACGATTAACGTAATCGGCGAGCCAAGTGTCATCCCGTGACGAACACCACTTACAATTTCAACTGTATCAGTTTCAATTTGCATGCGTCTTCCGCGTCCATGCCCTTTTTGTCTTCTTAATAATTCTTTATTAATATGTTCCGCCGTAAGTGTTAAACCTGCTGGTACACCTTCTAAAATAACGGTTAACTGCGGACCATGTGATTCTCCAGCTGTAATGTATCTCATTTCTCTTGCCCCTTTACTATTTTTTTGTACAAAAAAGTCCCTACTGAGCGCTCAGTAGGGACGATGTTTATCGCGGTACCACCCTAGTTGTAGACAACTTTCGTCTACCTCTCTTCTTCTTTAACGATCGTTTGACCGTCTTTCCCTCCAAAAGTTGGCGGGAAAGATGCTCCAAGGCTGTAATTCATGCTTACCTTTGTACTGATTCACACCGGCCATCAGCTCTCTTTAACAGTGAGATAAGCACTACTGTTTCCTCTTCAGCGCATATATGATATGGAATTAAGATAATTTATTTTTGAAACCTTTTAACTCATCCATGAATCTATGGAATTCTGGAATATCCATTTGTTGTGCAGAATCTGATAATGCAACTGCTGGGTCTGGATGAACTTCCGCCATTACTGCATCCGCACCAATTGCTAGTGCCGCTTTCGCTGTTGGTAATAATAGATCTCTACGTCCTGTTGAATGTGTTACGTCAACGATAACTGGTAAATGTGTTTCTTTCTTTAAAATCGGTACTGCTGAAATGTCTAATGTGTTACGTGTCGCTCTTTCGTATGTGCGAATACCGCGCTCACATAGAATAATTTGGTCATTTCCTTGCGCAATAATGTATTCCGCTGCATTGATGAACTCATCAATTGTTGCTGCTAAACCACGTTTTAATAATACTGGCTTGTTAACTTTACCTACAGCTCGTAGTAAATCGAAGTTTTGCATGTTACGTGCTCCAACTTGAATTACATCAACGTATTCTAATGCCATTTCCACATCGTTTGGATTTAAAATTTCACTAATAATCGCTAAGTCGAACTCATCTGCTACTTGGCGTAAAATTTGTAAACCTTCTACTCCTAAACCTTGGAAATCGTATGGCGATGTTCTTGGTTTGAAAGCACCACCACGCATTAATTTAAGCCCTTGATCTTTCATCGCTTGCCCAACTTGGCGAACTTGCTCTAAGCTTTCTACCGCACAAGGTCCCATAATGAACGTTTGTGTTCCGTTTCCAATCAATTCGCCTTTCACATTAACGATTGTATTTTCTTTTTTCTTTTTACGTGATACTAGTAACGCTTTACGGTTATCATCTTCTTGTAATTCTAAGCTTGCTTTGAAAATCGTTTTGAAAATATGTTGAACCGTTGACGTTTCGAATGGTCCTTCGTTATTTTCTGCGATCATATCAAGCACTTCACGCTCACGTACTGGATCAAAACGTTTCGTACCTTGTACTTGTTTTTGCTCCCCAATTTTTTGAACGATTTCACCACGTTTGTTTAAAAGGTGTAATAGTTGTAAGTTAATTTCATCTACCTGTTTACGTAATTGATCTAATTCATGATTTGCCATTTGGAAATCCTCCTCTAATGTTTTAAAAGTATAGTAAGAGAATGGAAAATTCTCTATTTTCTGAACTGATAAATTATACAAATTTAAAGTGGAATCGATACCTCTTCTTATTTTAAACTAATAATTACCATAAAGACACTATCTACTAGTTAAAAATCCACATTTTTTGTACAAAAAATCCCTACTGATCCAATCAGTAGGGACGATATTTATCGCGGTACCACCCTAGTTGTAGACTCACTTTCCGTCTACCTCTCTTCATTGTTAACGATCAATGTGACCGTCTTTCCCTTCATAAAGACAATACTATCTTTACTACGAAAAAGATGCTCCAGGACTGTAATTCGCTCTTGTTTTTGTACTGGTTCGCACCAACCACCAGCTCTCTGTTACAGGGAAACAACAACTACTCCTTTTCCTTTCAACGCATATATATTTTATTTTCAAGTTGGACCATTAAAATACAAAAAGTCCCTACTGAATAAATCAGTAGGGACGATATTTATCGCGGTACCACCCTAGTTGTAGACTAACTTTCCGTCTACCTCTCTTCACTGTTAACGATCATTTGACCGCTCTTTCTTCATAAAGACAATACTATCTTTACTACGAAAAAGATGCTCCAAGACTGTAATTCATGATTATCCCTGTACTGGTTCACACCAACCACCAGCTCTCTGTTACAGTAAGACTAACCACTACTGTGATCTCTTCATTGCACTTTGTTTATTCAAATGTTTTTGAAATTGAATAAGTATGATTCGTATTATAGAACGCTTTTCAAAACACTGTCAACAATTTTTTATTCATTTTTTAAAATTCCGTTTTTCGCCCTATGATTCCTCTTGTAAATTCTCCGTTACAATTCCGATGCGAATCATCTCATTTTCTATTAAATTTAATACATGTCTTTCTAACCCATACTTGGTTAATAGTTCTTTTATTTGTATGATCTCACTTTCAAGTAAATCGGCTTCTTGACACGTCTGAAGTAAAGTAAAAAACACATTTGCATACAATTCTTTATACGCTTTCATACTCTCCTTCTTTTCAAGTATCTCGATAAATAATTGTTTCATTTCTTCTTGATTACATTGTCCTTCCACACCTTGAAATTTACTCGAAATAATATTTAGTCCTTTTTCTAAAACCTCATCCATGCATAAAACAATACGTAAAAGCATCATATATTCTCTCGTTGATATTACGCCCATTTTCGGACGTTCTCTTAAAAACACACTAAGCCACGCTGTCCAAAATTTTTGTTGTTCCTTACCACTTAACGTTTTTACGTAGTAGCATAAATACTGCATAAATTTAATTTTATTCTCTTCGTTTTCTTGCATCAAAAGTGGGTATAACCAATCTGTTTTTTGCTCCCAATATAATACGCATTTAATAAATACAAAGCTAAGCCATTTTAAAAATGCTTCTCTCGTATATGGATATAGTGCATCTAAATGTTCTACCGCATACTTAATATATCGCTTTATCTCTGTAAACAAAGGTACATTAATTTGCGTATTACATAACCCCGCCCACGCATATTTCGTAAACTCACTTTCTTTCTTTAAATCTAAGTAAGGTAATACATTTTTTCGACACCATTGCTTCTCAATATGGTATAAAAACGTAATATCTGCTGTTAAACGAGCAAACATAAAGTTCGTTCTTTCCGAAGTAACTCTTACCTGTTCCTCAAATAAAAATAAATATTCATACACATTGCGATCGTATAAATGATCATATGCTAACAGTTTTAGTAATACAGCAGTCATTTTCCCAACAGGATGCTGAATAGATTCATTGTAAAATTCTTGTTTTCCAATCTTAAAATCCGTTTCCCCTCTCATTACTTGTGGAAATACGGAAAATGCAAATCGTTTTACAACACGTATACTATTCTCCTCTAGCTCTTCTAATCGATTACTAATTTCATAAAGAAAACTACTAATTAACCAATGAAAAGCAGTATTTCTAACAAACTTTTGCAATAGCGGAATGACCTTTTGGATTTGCTCATCCGTCAAATTTCTATTATTTCGCCACTCTCTAATACAAACAAACCAAACTTCATTACTTATTTCATGCACGCCAATTAGTTGGTATGCAAACGAAATACTCCACTCTACATTCAATTTACATGCTTTTGATAACATTTCTAAAAAATGGCGTTGTTCAAAAACACCATCTTGAGAAAATTGCTGCACTTGCTTCATTATTTCATCGTCTTTCAGCTGCAGTAATCCATCAGCTGTTACATTACACGTAATGCTTTGTTCAATAGATTCTTTCTTTGGAACACTGTATCGATCAGAAGAAAAATGAGGATGCTTCTGTTTCATTAATTCATATCCTTCTATCGTACATCGACTATTCGAATCACATGCAAATAATAAATCTAAAACGAGACAAGCATCAAACGCCCTCTCCTCTGCAAGGTGCTTTATTACAGTTTGAATAATTTCTTCTTTTGTTTCTTCTAAAGCATTTGCGTAGTAGCCCTTTAAAACTTGAAAAACTTCATGTTTATATGTGAAGTCTAAAAGAAGACCTTCATACAACAACCACTTCATTTTGTCGTCCACAGTAACGAATACATTTTTACTCATTGCTTCAATCGCAATTCGCTTTTGAAGTACACTATCTGTTTCTATCATTTCTGTAATATAATAATTCGCTTTTTTCTCATTGTTTTCACATAAATATGTAAGACACTCTTTTACAATTTGAATTAAAAACGTAAAATCATTTTGCTGTAACTCTTGCTCTGAAATTTCTCTATCTCTTTTTTTTAGTACACTTTGTCTTAATGACAATAGTTGTATCTTTTCTAATCCCATTACCATAATAGGAGCAGCATAGTATGAAATATGTGGTCTCATTTTCTCTTTCCAAATTCGCTCTACATGAGAAAAAATAGGCACCGGCAAACGACTCGATTCCACAAGTTCTATGGATTCTTGCGTATCATTTCCCCATCTTCTTACACGTTTCAATTTAAGTTTCCCGTCTAAAATAAACGTTAACAACAACAAGCCAATTTCTTTATGCTCAGGAAAAGAACATTTTTGCAGTAAGTAAGAAATCTTTTCTATAGAGCTACTATCTTTTTCTGCCGTTTCTAATACAAGCAATGTCCATTTTGCAAATAACAAAGGATCCATCGTTTCCTTCGTTTCGTTCAAATACGTACAAATTGTTCGCCACAATAACGGGGATATTTTAGAATGATTTTTAAAAATCAATTGAAATAGTTCTTTTTGATGACTAAATAGAAATTGCTCCACTAACCATTCCGCAAGCAATTCATCTACTTCATCATAATTTGCTGTAAGCAGAAATAAATTTCTTAGTTTCCCCTCCGCTTCAAGCCATTCCACCCATTCGTAATCACGAGCAAATTCAACAAAGTACCGAACGGTTTCTATTTTTTTTATTGATTGTTTTATATAGGATAATTGCTCCTGCTCTACTGATGGAGGAACGGTTACAATATCACGAATACGCATTCTTTTCGTAATATAATTATCCCCCATTAATTCCGCCCACCGCTTCACCGCTTTCACAAGTGCCTGATGATTATTTGCTTTATTCGGATACACAATCGGTCTTATCCCTAAATGTTCCCAATGATATGTATTATCACCTTGTGCGACGAAAGCATAACGCCTTGTACTCGGTGGTAAGCCTGTTGCTAAATACTTCATTACAGGATCATTATGACTATACCCAACGAATAAAACAGTGTAATTTGAAAATAAATCAACTAAAAATCGTCTCGCCCATCCTTCCGTTAAGTAAGCCCTTCCAAAATCACCATCCGTTAAAATTAAAGCTTCTTTCTCTTGTTCTATATTCCCATGTATGTAAGCCAACCCTTTAAACGCTCTCCCTGTCGGTAACGCAGGTGCGTAATAAATATTCAGCTCTCTATTCATTTCTGTAATTACAGACGTAAAATGTTGATCAAAGTTTGTCGTTACAATTCGAACATCCGTATCTAACGGAAACAGCCTTGGAATCGCATAGTGTAATGGATTTGGTTTTGATTTTTCTATATTAACGAGGTCTCTTGCAACTTGATGCACATCTTTCGTTTTCGCAATTTTACCGAGATAATAATCGTGGGGTTCTGTCATCTCACGCTTTTCGACATATAAAGCTTTCGAAATTTCATCAACTAAATCATCGAAATTCGGTAAGTTTGATTTCCCCTTCATAGAAACTCCTGCTCCAACGAATAATACTAACTTCCCTTGTTCAAGGTGATCGATTAACTCATCTGGAATTTCTACTTCTGAAGTAATCCACATCCCGGATTCCCCCTTACCTAAAAATGTCATACGTTCTCATTTCACTATAACATTTTTCAGTTGTTTTTTTAATATTTAGATAAAATTTCGACGTGATAAAGTTTTATATAAATTAAATAGTTCCAATGTATGAACTCCTGAATTTATTGCAAAACTATGTATAAATCGGAGGTGTAACTATTGAATGGTTTTACTGTAGTACTTATCAAATTCATATCGTGCATTATCGCATTTAGTATCGGACTAGCTTTATTTTTTCCCGCAACGTTCGTCCAAATTATTTCATTCAGTCTTTTTGTGACAATCGTATCTTATATGTTCGTTGATAAAATTATTTTAAATCGCATTGGCAATACTGGTGCCATTATGACAGATTTCTTATTAGCGTATTTAAGCGTTTGGATTTTCGGTAATATTTTATTAGACAACTACATGCAAATTGCATGGGGAAGTATCCTTTCAGCGATTGTCTTCACATTATCAGAAGTAATTGTACATCGCTTCTCTAACTCACACACAAGACATCAAAACGATAATATTCATATTAATCGCCGTTTTGCATATGGTACGGAGTTTGCTGAAGAACAGAATGTGTTGGATAAAGATAAGAAGAAGTAACATTTTGATGAAGGAGCTCTCTTTTTAATCGTGTGGGCTCCTTTTTCTGTACTGTCATTTCGGTACATGAAATTACATAGACCTACCGACAATATTTGATACGTTATCTTCAAATAAAAAACTGCCTCTTATTTAGAGGCAGCCGCTTTCAAATCTTTTAACGTCACAACATCAGCAAACGCTCCAAACACTACGTTATGATGCTTCACAATATTTTCAGCACGTAACACATCTGTATCAAATGTACTATGTGCATCACTTACTAACGTTACTTTATACCCTTCACTAAATGCTCTGCGTGTTGTCGTATCCACACAGTACTCAGTTTGCATGCCTGAAATAATGACGTGTTCAATTCCTTTTTCTTGTAACACTTCGTTTAAGTTTGTTTTATGGAATGAATCTGGCGTCGTCTTTTCAACGATACTATCACCCTCTTGTGGTGCAATTGCCGCATGCACCTTCCAGCCATCTGTACCTTTTTCTAACGGGTGATCTTTTGGCCCGTTATGTTGGACATAAATAACCGGAATATCATTTGAGCGACATTCCTCAATGAGCGCTTGCAATGTTTCTAAAAACTTTTCCCCATTATGTACTGGCATTCCTGCTGTATACATACCCGCTTGCACATCAATAACTATTAATGCTTTTTTCATTTCACACAGCTCCCTTTGTTTGTATACTCCCCTTGCATATTCATTAGAATTGTTTATATTCCACCATCCAACAATCTTCTAATTTCCCCTCATGTAACTCGTGTTCCTTTAAAATCTTCACTTTTTTAAATCCGCATTTTTCATAACAGCTTATCGCACGCTCATTATTTACTCTAGGATCCATCGCTATCGCTTCTGCTCCTAAACTCTCTATAATGTATGTAATGGCTGCTTGAACGAGATTTGTTCCAATCCCTTTTCCCCAAAAGATCGGTTCACCGATAAATTGGTCCATGCCCCATATATTTTTTGATTCTTCATATCCATATAAAGCTTTCCATTCAGAATCAACAGGATACATTTGTATGTAACCGATCGGTACTTCATCAAATTCTACTAAACATCTTTTTTCATTACTATTTGGATTATGTATAAAATGTTCAAGTACATTCTCTACAGATTGCGGATTATCTCTTCCTTCGTAATACTGTAAAACTTTTGGATCTGTTAACCATTTGGAGATGATAGGTGCATCGTCTTTTGTTACATATCTAACCGATAAATTATTGTTTTGAAATAACATATAGCACCTCGTTGCTAGTATTTTATAAACTGTTAAACTTTATTTTACATCATCATCTTTCTTATTTAATGACTTCTACTCCTCCCATGTATGGACGCAATACTTCTGGGATTATAACTGAGCCGTCTTCTTGTTGGTAGTTTTCTAAAATAGCTGCTACTGTACGCCCTATAGCTAACCCAGAACCATTTAATGTGTGCACAAATTCTGGTTTTGCACCTGGTGTACGACGGAAACGTATGCTTGCACGACGCGCTTGGAAATCTTCACAGTTTGAGCAAGAAGATATTTCACGATATACCCCATAACTTGGTAACCAAACTTCAATGTCATATGTTTTCGCAGCTGGAAATGCTATATCAGCTGTACATAATACGATAACTCGATAAGGTAATCGTAACAATTGTAGTACTCTTTCGGCATTCGCAGTTAATTTTTCTAACTCATCGTATGATTCTTCTGGCTTAGTATATTTAACCATTTCAACTTTGCTAAATTGGTGCTGGCGAATAAGTCCTCTCGTGTCACGTCCTGCACTACCAGCTTCAGAACGGAAACATGGCGTATGAGCGGTAAAATTAATAGGTAATTCTGCACCATTTAATATTTCGTCACGATAATAGTTCGCTAATGGTACTTCCGCCGTTGGAATTAAAGAGTAATCTGTGTCTTTTAATGTAAATACATCTTCTTTAAATTTCGGGAATTGTCCGGTTCCTATTAAACTATCGCTATTTACGATAAACGGTGGAATCATTTCTGTATATCCATGTTCTTCAACATGTAAATCTAGCATAAAGTTAGCTACTGCTCGCTCTAAACGTGCTCCCAAGCCATTGTAATATACAAAGCGGCTTCCTGTTACTTTTGCTGCTCGCTCAAAATCTAGTAATCCTAATTTTTCAGCAACTTCCCAATGTGGTTTTGCTTCAAATGAAAATTCGTTTATTTCTCCCCACTTACGTAATTCAACATTATCATCTTCTGATGCCCCAATAGGCACTGTTTCATTAGGTATATTTGGTAATGCCATTAATATAGAATTCAACTCCTCTTCTACATTACGTAACTCATCATCTAACGTTTTAATACTTTCTCCTACTTCACGCATTTCACTAATAAGTTCATTAGCATCTTGTTTTTCACGCTTTAACTTCGCAATACGCTCAGATACTCCATTACGTTTACTTTTTAATTCTTCTACTTCTACTAACAGTTCACGACGATTTTGATCTAATTCTTCAAAAGTATCCAATTCAAGAAACTCTCCACCGCGATTAATCAATTTTTTCTTTACTTCTTCAAAATTAGCACGTAATACTTTTACATCTAACATGTCTTATCTCTCCTTTAATAAGTGACTAATGTCATCTTCTTCGTTCACATTAAGCTTTTAAGATAGGGAATCTCACTAAAAAAACACAAAAAACTCCCGTCCCTATAAAAGGGACGAGAGTTAACCCGCGTTGCCACCCTAGTTGAAAGCATAGAAAATATAAGCTTTCCACTTAAAAAATTAACGGTTTTTAACCGGAAACGATTACTAACTTCACATTGAAGGGTTCCACATTTCGCTCAAGGACGGATTCACAAGCGCTTTCTATCGGTTTACACCACCCACCGACTCTCTAAAAGAAAAGATACTTGTTACTACTTCCTTTCATAGCTTTTAAACAATATAAATTTTAATTATCATTACTTTACAATAATTCTGTTTATTTTTCAAGAAAATATTGTATCTTTAAAATAAAGAGTTCATATAATCAAACCACAAATAAACTGGAGGTTATTTACGATGTTTCATATCACTTTGAAAGCAATAACTTCTACAAACTGGCGAGAAGCGCTTACTAAAACAATTTGGAGCTGAGACTTTGAAATCGACATTAATCATTCTTCGAGGAAACTCCGCAAGTGGCAAAACAACAATCGCAAAAGAACTGCAAGAACATTTTGGGCAAGGTACACTTCTAGTCTCTCAAGACGTTGTGCGTAGAGATATGCTAAGGGTGCACGATACAATGGGTAACTTATCTCATGATTTACTATTTGAAATTACGAAGTATGGAAAAGGAAAATGTGAATTTGTTATTTTAGAAGGTATACTGAACAGTCGTAGGTACGGCGATATGTTAAGAGAATTAATACATAATTTTGAAGGAAACGCTTATACATATTATTTTGACTTATCACTTGAAGAAACAATTAGACGGCATAATACAAGAGAAAAACGCCATGAATTTGGTGAGGATTCATTACAAAAATGGTATAATCCTCACGATACAATTGAAGTTGCTAGAGAAACTCTTTTTACAGATAATTTCACGCAAAAAGATATATTTCATGCGATTCTTAATGATATTACAATGCAAAAATAAGACTGACGAAATGAGTCAGTCTTATTTTCATTATGTACTTTGTATTTCAGTTTTCATTACAGAGCAATTTTTACATATGTAATAATAGATGTGCATTTCCCCGAACAGAAAATCAACTACTGAAATAAGTTCTCGTTCTTTAATATCTTGTGTAATTGTAGCAATATAATTCATCTCTTTAGAACAAGTTGGGCATACCAAATCCTCTGGAAGATCTTCATATAATGTGCCCCTAATAATCTACATACACATTCCGAACCGAACAAATCGAAAGCTTCCCAGTAGCTATCTTCATCAGTAGGTAGAAGCTGGTTATCCTTTATTAAATGGACCACGTTTCACTGGAGATGGCTATTACGAAAGTGTAATAGGTGATCCGGAAGGCAATCAAATAGAAATCACTATTTAACAATCGTTTATCTTTTCTGAAGAACAAATGAAAATTAGTTTGGAGGAATCATATGCATAAGCTACATTTCAAAAAATTTGAAGCAATAGATTTTAATCTATACTTCCAGCTTGTATCGAACGAAAAAGTCATGGCACAAATTACAGAGCGCATCATTCCGTTAGAAGAAGCACAAAGCGACTATGAAAAATTGTTAAGGCGCAATGAAAAACATAAACTGTATGGGTCTTATAAAGTCTATAACAGTGTAACAAATGAATTTATCGGACCTGGACATATAACAGTAAATGAGGATGATTTTAAAGAAGCTGAACTTGGTTATATGTTATTGCCAGAACACTGGGGATAAAAATATGGTAGTTGTATTGCAAGAGAATTAATTGAAATAGCGAAGCAGACAGATGTAAACGTACTAAAGGCAATTATCGATCCAAATAATATTCCCTCTCGAAAAATTTTATTAAACGTTGGTTTTACATCAAGTATAGTTTGTGAGATTGATGGATTACCTGGGGAGATTTTAAGTAAATATATTTAACTATTCAAAAAGGCAATGTTACATTCGAAATACTTGTAACATTGCCTTTTATTCATTATTTTGATCCATTGCTACGCTTCAAAATCTCACTCTAGGAATAATCACCCTCGCTCATTCATCTACTTATAACGTATAGTCAGTTCTATTTTTCTACCCGCTTTTTCACATTACGAATAGCTGAAACACGACCCGAAAGCCTTTACCATTTAAAATGGAAGTAAAGGCTAAATATGACCCGAAAAATGTTTTCAACTTTCCGCAAAGTATTCCGCCCTTTTAATAGTCTAAAATGAAAGTTATAGTTTATATTTCTAGCAAAAAATGAACGATTCTTTCCGTGAAAATTATGGGAAGAATCGTTCATTTTTTATGTTGGAAATAATTCGTTTCTTTTGCATGATAGTGATTTGGTTTCACACTTCCCCATCACCTTACATAAAGCAAGTGAACACGAAAGCCGGTGGAATATTCCAGTTTATTTTCTTCACCTCAATATTTGCAAAAAATGAACGAAAAAATTGTTGTTTAAAGCGTGTATATTGGAAAGTAATAAATTTCCCTTCTTCTCCTAATACTTCTTTTGTTACCTGTAATATCTTTGTAGAGGTATCAAGGGATAAACTGGTAAATGGCAATCCTGAAATAATATAATCCACTTGGGTAATTTTATATTGCTGAACATACTTTTCCGTATATTCGGCAGAGTCATGAATAATGTACACATTTTCCATGTGTGAATATCGCTCTTGAAGTATACGGTAAAACTGTGCGTTATTCTCAATAATTAACAATACCGTTTCATTATGTTTATGTTGAACGAGCTGTTCCGTAAACACTCCAGTTCCTGGTCCATACTCAATAATACATTTTGCTTGTTCAAAATTTATAGGGGCTACCATTTGTTTTGCAAGTTTCTTAGAACTTGACAATACTGCTCCTACAGTTCTTGGGTGCTTTATATATTCACTTAAAAAATGTAGTACATGCATAGTCTTCTTCCTCTTTCCTTGTAGGATACAAGGTATACTCTACTAAAAAAATATGAAAATATGATGAGAAATACATAAGATATTCTTAATGTCCCCCTAAATACAAAAGAAACTTAAACGATTAGTCACCACTTTTGTTTACATAATAATATTATTGTTTATTTTCAACTTTTTTATAAATAAGTACGGAAACCCCACATTTGTTACCCTATTTGAGAACGGACAAATCATGTTTGGAAATGATTTTCACGACTATTATGAATGGTGGCCAGCTGGGGTCCAATGTGAGGATTTGCTTGTAGTTGCTGCACCTTGTAATGAAATTGCTACTTGGGCGGTATATTTCAAGTATTTTTATCAGGATGAATCAAATAAACATACTTTACATGGCGGTGCACCTATTATCAAAGGTGAAAAATGGGTTATGACGCAATGGATGAGAAGAAGAGCATTGTTGTAACAAGTAAATTTACCGACTTTATCATTTTAACCGAGAAGCCCTCCTCTAGACCAAGTGAAGGTTAGGATAGTTCAATTCCAATCTTCACTTGAAGTTTTTTGTGAAATTCATTGAAAACATACAAACAGCCATCATTTCATGGAATGATGGCTGTTTCTGTTTACCATTATACATAATTTTAACTTGATGGCTGCGTTATTTATAACAGCCAAGCAACCTCCCTACTATACAATAGAAAACATCATATACACTCCAACAACGAAGAAAACGGCTAATGTCTTAATTATCGTAATACCAAAAATCTCTTTATAAGCTTCCCGATGCGTTAATCCTGTAACCGCAAGTAAGGTTATAACTGCTCCGTTATGAGGTAAAGTATCCATACCTCCTGCTGCCATTGCAATTACACGATGCAGCACATCTAACGGAATATCAAAGTTCGCTGCCGCTTCAATATATTTTTCTGCCATTAAACCTAATGTAATACTCATTCCACCCGAACCTGATCCCGTCAGACCGCACAAAATATTCGTCATGACCGCTCCGCTAATTAAAGGGTTTGAAAATGTTCCTGTCAAAGAATTTTGAATCATGACAAATCCGGGTAAAGCTGCTATAACGGCACCAAATCCATACTCGGCTGCAGTGTTCATGGCAGCTAAGATTGAACCACTTACGCCCACGCTTGTAATAGATTGAAACTGTTCTTTTACCGCTTGGAAGTTTAATAATATAGCACCAAGTATTCCGATAAGAAGTGCCATTTCCACTGACCAAATACCTACGACTTGTCCCATATCAATCGTTCCGTACTCCTTCAAACCTATAGATGCAAAATCAAATCCCTTTGTATACCATACAGGGATGAATGCTGTAAAGACTTTATTCATCACTCCAACCAGTACAAGCGGAAGAAAAGCTACCCAGTAACTAGCTGGAATAACATCACTGGACACAATCGGCGTTTGCACTGGTTGTGCGCTAGTTGTGGCAGCCAGTTCAGAAGTGGCACCGCCTTTTCCGAAGTATCCCTCTCCCTTAGCCGCAGCCTTCTTCCTACACCTTTCCAAATACAGCATCCCACATATAAAGATAAACAATGCTCCGATAATTCCTAATGTAGGAGCTGCATAAATATCTGTTTTAAAGAACGTAGTTGGAATAACATTTTGGATTTGAGGCGATCCAGGAAGCGAATCCATCGAAAACGTGAATGCACTGAATGCGATTGTCGCTGGAATGAGACGTTTCGGAATGTCTGCCTCGCGAAATAATTGCGCCGCAAATGGATAAATCGCAAATACTGCGACAAATAAACTGACACCACTGTATGTAAGAATCGCTCCCATTAACACAATAGAAAGAATAGCTCTTTTCACACCTATAAAATGGATGATAATTTTCGCGATTTTTTCTGCTATCCCAGTGATTTCTACCACTTTACCGAATATCGCTCCAAGCAAAAACACAGGAAAATATAATTTTATGAATCCGACCATCTTCGCCATAAAAACATTAGAAAAGAACGGTAAAACATTCGCCGGTTCCGTTAAAAACACAGCTAACAAAGCACATAACGGAGCGAATAAAATGACTGAGAATCCTCGGTAAGCTACAAATATAAGCAAGCCAAGCGATAGCAATACAATCAATAAATCCATAACCGTAATCCCCCTCAATAAAATGGATTCTCTTAAATTTACTTTACACCCTTTTATATTTTTATATATTGTTGCAACGCCTGCCAGAGGCAGGCATTACTTTTTGTTATTTTATTTATGATGAAAAAGCGGTACCCTCTTTTCTATAAAAGCCTCCACTCCCTCTCTTACATCACTCGTTTGAAATACATGGCCGAAATTCTCAGCTTCTATTTTTAGCCCGTCCTCAAGAGAAGAAGATAATCCCTTATTGATAGATTGCTTCATCAAAGATAAAGCAGGAAGGGAAAATCGAGCCATCTTCGCAGCTAGTTCCTTCGCCTTATTCAGCGCTTCGCCACGCGGAACAACATGATTCACCAAACCAACTCGCCAAGCTACTTCGGCAGTGAACGGTTCACCAGTGAACATCATTTCTTTCGCGCTTGCAGTTCCTATTAATCGAGGCAAACGTTGCGTGCCTCCCGCACCTGGAAACAATCCTAACTTCACCTCCGGAAGTCCGATTTGGGCATGTTCTTCTATAATCCGTAAATCACATGATAAGGCTAATTCACACCCGCCCCCAAGCGCTAATCCGTTAATAGCAGCGATTACAGGCTTCGGCAATCTTTCTATTTTATTTAATGGGTTCTGAAGCCACAATGATTTTCCCTCTGCATATTCACTCCCTTTCCCAATCCATTCCGGAAACGACTTGATGTCCCCTCCTGCAACGAAAGCCTTTTCTCCAGCACCAGTTAAAAGTACAGCAATTACTTCATCATCCCGTTCGATTTCGTCGACCGCCGTCGTCAGTTGCTCAATCACAGCACAGCTCAGTACATTCACAGGAGGATTATCAATGATAACCGTCGCGATTCCTTTTTCTTTGGACCATGTAACAACCCGCTTATTTTCCAATGAAATCCCTTCTTTCCAATATGTAATGAGATAAAAAGCAAACTGTTTTACTACCCTTCAGCACATCAACTCGTTCTTTTAATTACATAGCCGACCTGTTCGCGATCCCAAGCAGTACCGATTCCTTCCTCCTTCAGCTTGAACTTCTGAATCCGTTCCGTCGCGGTTTTTGGGAAAGTTTCACTGAACTGAACATATCGCGGCACCATGAAGTAAGCCATACGTTCTTGACACCAATCTATAATCTCTTCATGGGACATCATTTCTCCTTTCTTTACAATCACATATAATTTGACATCCTCTTCTCCCACTTCCGATGGGACACCGATGGCCGCTGATTCAAGTACTTTCGGGTGATTATTCACGACTTTTTCGATTTCCCAAGAGGAGATGTTTTCTCCACGCCTCCGGATACACTGTTTGATTCGATCGCAAAAATATAAGTAACCTTCCTCATCTAGATAACCGCGATCTCCTGTATGGAACCATCCCTCATTCATCGCCTCCTCTGTTTTATCCCGCATTTTATAGTAGCCTTCCATGAATGTTTGTCCCTGTAAGGAACGGATAAAAATCTCCCCAATTTCACCAGTCCGCGCTTCATTTCCCTCCTCATTAACAATCTTCGTCTCTACGTAAGAATATGGTTTTCCAATAGAAGGCGGCTTATTGGCATTCAATGGATTCGTTACACAAAAACCCGTCGTTTCCGTTAATCCATAGCCTTCCACAATCCGGACGCCAAACCTCTCCTCAAACGGCTTCCAAAATTCCTTAGGCGTAGCAGCACAAGCCGTCACCCTTACAAAATTTTCATTGTCGTTTTCCTTTTCTGGTTGCTTGCAGAGAATAGGAATCATAGATCCTAAAGAATTAAAAATGGTTGCGCCATGACCGCGAATTTCATCCCAAAATCTAGAAGCACTAAACCGCTTGCCAAGAGCAATCGTCGCACTGGAAGAAATAGCACCGAGTACTGTATGGGCCTGGGCGTTAATATGGAATAACGGCAGCGCTGTAAATAAGATATCTTTCGAACTCGCGCCAACCATATAGACGGCAAATGACTGCGCAGAATTTACATAGGCAGAATGACTTAACATGACCCCTTTAGGTAATCCAGTCGTTCCAGAGGTATAAAGGATACTGTTAATAGAAGAAGAGGAAACAAATTCAGTTGGAAGGTGATGATTATTTGTATTCAGTACATCTTTCAATTCGATTACGAGCCGTTCTTTACCCTCACCTGTAATGATTGCGCTTTCATCATTTCCGTAAACGACAATTTGAATGTCCCTTTGTATAAATGGCAAACAAGAAGCAATTTGAGGAACAAATTCCTTATCAACGATAATTAGCTTACAATCGGAGTGAGATAAAATATACTGCAGACCTTCCCCTTTTAAATGCACATTCAGAGGCACTGCAATTGCTCCCATAAAAGATAAAGCAAACCATACATCCAGATATTCAGGAGTGTTATGAAGCATAATACAAACCTTATCCCCTTTTTGAATACCGAGCTCACAAAATCCCGCTGCAGCTTTTGTAATTCGATGATAGAGCTCCTCATACGTAACTCTTTGTTCTTCAAATTGTAAATACACCTTACTTGGTGTTTTTTCAATACTTTGCATAATAAAATGCGGCAAACTGTGATTTTCCAGCATTGAATTCCATCCCTTCTTGCTATAATCTTTTTTATTTATATAGCAAGAAACATGCCAAAAATCGACTCATTCTCTATTCCCTTATTCCTTCAGGGATATACCCCGTTCTCCCTTACATGTCCACCTTCACATGTCGCATTTGCGCTACAAATGATTACGATCATGTCGCATCCATAAGAAAGTGTCGCAAAAAAGAGACAGTATGTATTACTGCAAACCAAACAAAAAAAGGGCCTGTTTGCCCTTTATTCCCCTTCAATACATTCCATATTTTTCTATTTTCCGATATAAGCTAGCCCGATGAATCCCTAAAAGCTTGGCTGCCTCTTTTATATTTCCAGCTGTCTTTTCCAAAGCCCTTGTAATCACCCGTTTTTCAGCCGATTCCACTTCCTCCTGCAGTGAATAACTCATCTCATTCTTCTCTTGATCCACCTCAAATATTTCATGATATAACTCTTCTTCCAAATCTTTTTTCCGCAAATAGACAGGAAGATGATGCACTTGAATAATCATTCCTTCTATAACATTCATCGCTCGTTCTAACACATTCTCTAGCTCCCTAATATTCCCTGGCCAATCATGTTCCATGAATATATCCCTTACTCTCTCATCCAATGAAAGAACGCTACTACCCAGCTCCCCATTCAATTTCCGAATTAAAAATTCCATTATATGTATCATATCTTCCTTTCTCTCTCGTAACGGAGGAATATCGATCGCAAACACATTCAACCTATAATATAAATCCTCCCTAAATTCCCCTCTTTGCACCATTTCACGAAGATTTCGATGTGTCGCCGCAATGAAACGGACATCAATCTTTTGAATTTTCGTACCACCAATTCTTTCAATCTCTTTCTCTTGCAACACACGCAGCAACTTCACTTGCATGTCCAAAGACATATCACCTATCTCATCTAAAAACAACGTTCCCTTATGGGCCAACTCAATCTTCCCAGGCTTACCACCTTTTTTCGCTCCTGTAAAAGCCCCCTCTTCGTATCCAAACAATTCAGCCTCCAAAAGATCCCTCGGAATCGCAGCACAATTCAAACGAATAAATGAACCCCTAGCACGCGGACTTGCACGATGTACCGCATGTGCAAAGAGCTCCTTCCCTGTACCGCTCTCTCCTCTTATCAAAACGGTAGACCGACTTTTAGAAACCTTCAAGGCCATCGTTTTAACTTCTTTCATTTTCGCACTCTCTCCTATAATACTTTGAAAGGACAACCTACCTTCTTGTAACCGCTGTAATTCAGTTTGATAGTAAGATAACTTTGATTCCATCGCACTAATCTGATCCCCCAAAGCTTTAAACTGCTGTATATCATGAAACATAATTTTACCAATCGCACCAATAACCTCACCGTCCTTAACAATAGGTATGCGAGTTGCGATAATATTCCGATTACTTATACGCTGGATATGCCCAATTTCCACCTGTCCCGTCTTCACGATAATATGCATCCTCGTATTCTCAACAACCTCCGTACAATGCTTACCTATCGCTTCCTTTGGGTCATCAATCCCTAAAAATTGTGCATAAGAACCACTTAAAAAATTGACAATCCCTTGTTCATTTACCCCTAGAATACACTCCGACAGTAAATTCAAGGCATTTTCATACCGACTGATGATACTTTCCAAGGACTGTATACTTTTTTCCTTGTTTTCCAAAATGGCAATTGATCCATCTTCTTTCCCGCTCTGATATATACGGGATTCATTCATAATCAATACTTGGTTGCCCACCTTACACTCGTACTTGTACAAACTATCATTTTGATTCACTACTAGCTTTTTACGATTAGGAATAATCGTTGATATATGCTTACCTATTATTTCATTTTCTTTTTTATGTAACATGCTGCAGAATGGTTGGTTGCTGAATGTGATGATTCCATCATGACTTATGACAGCAATTCCGTTATTCATTACCTGAAGAGCCTGGCTTGTTAACTGCAAATTCATTCTTTCATCCATATGCATTTGGAAGCCCCCCTATCAAATTGTGCTCTTTCTCGCATGTATTATATATTCATTTTAAACATTTACTTTCCTTCGGCTCTTCCGTTTGAAGTAATAATTTCTTGAACCAGTAATATAGCTAATTAACCGGTAGGTTCTGTTTTGACACCTGTCAGGTTTTAATAATCTAATTTCTTTAAATCTTTGGATGTAAGAAGATGAATCTCATGGGCTATTTACAACTTGTAGGTGAGGAATATTTGACGCTTACCTTAGATACCTAATGAGTTTTATGAAAAGTAAAAAACAGTTGATGGAGTGTCTTCCATCAGCTATTTTCATTACGAATTTTGGTGATGAAACCCATAATTATTAGGTTTACTCTAGCATAAAGTCTTATCCCCCAATCCCCCAACTAAACCATCTCCCATGCCCTTCCGTTTCCCCAACAATTTCACAATATTCGTTTCCGTGAATATAATAATCAATATGAAGGTCCCGGTCCCACATGTTGTTATATAGGTGGAATACATCACGTTTTGCACCAATCTCTTTAATTTGTTTTTCTAGCGTATGTTTTACATTTTCAGGTATTTGGTTTGCTACATGTGTATGGAAAATACAGATTACAGCATCTTCCCTTATTTGATTTGCAATGGCCGGCAGAAGCGCTACACCGTCCCCTTCAATTAATTGCACTGATTTTTCTTTTACAAGCGTCGCTGCTTGATCGAATAGTTCAAGTCTTTCTTTATGTTCTGGCCAAATAAGCGCGCGTAACCATAAATAATCTTCTTCATCATTTAAATCGTTCACATGTAAATCTAGTCCGATTCTTTCCATAACAGGTGGACTTTGTTTTAAAAAGGATGGCTTCTTATCCCCTTTTATTTCTGATTGTAAATGAACATTAGACTGTGTGTTTCCAAATACTTCTTCCGTTCCATATGAATAACGATATTGATCCCAAAACAGTTGTAATCCCGCACTTGTACCAATTTCTATTAACGCTAACGGTTTGTTCACTTTATTAAATATGTAACAGAAACTTGGATATAAATAGGCACATCGCCTTACTTCATTCGTTTGAACGAGTTTCGTTTGTAATAAAAAGGTAATTTCTTCTCGATATTCATGGCAAAAATCTTTAAATTGATGAAAGGCATTTTCAAAATTTGTATCAGCATTTTCAACTAAACTATAATAATACCTTTTTAAACTGTGTTCTTTTCCTTTTAACAATAAATAATGGACTGCACCTAATAATAAGTTTGGGATTGGTTGACCAGGTTGTGCATAGGAAGCTAACGTAAGAACTTCCTCATCTTCAGAAATTTTTATTGATAAATATTCGTATAAATCACTTGATCCTTTACATTCATTCACAGAAAAATTTCGAAATAAGTTTGCGATTTGTTCTCGTGTAAGCATTGGTATCCCTCCTGTTTTATTTTCAGAATAATCTTATCATTTATTTGTTATTTACTCTATTTTTTCAAATTAAATGTTTCAAAAATAAAATTTTACTAGTTTCCAAAGATAAAACATAAAAATAGAAGTTTTTTCGGGATAACATCAAACTGGAATTCTTCTCCAAATTCCGCTTTACTACTATGCTTTTTACCCTTATGACAGAAGAATTCTATGAAATAAAGCGTTAAATAGTTTAAAATTATCAGATAACACTAGATATTTTAGTCTATTAATTATTATAATAGACTATGAGATGGTTATATAATTGAGACAAAAAAGGTAAATACCTAGGTGGGGCCTAGGCGGTGTTTTCTTTTTACGGCTTAGATATAAAAACACCTACTCTTTTTTGCCAATATAGGGGATGGAGAGATTATCATGAGCAACATGCAGCAAAAAACAGACGTTATCTTAATTGGCGCTGGAATTATGAGCGCCACGTTAGGATCATTACTTAAAGAATTGGCACCTGAATTGGAAATTAAAGTATTTGAAAAACTCGCTAATGCCGGAGAAGAAAGTTCTAACGAATGGAATAATGCTGGTACAGGACATTCTGC
This sequence comes from Bacillus hominis, assembly GCF_018332515.1. Taxonomy (GTDB): domain Bacteria; phylum Bacillota; class Bacilli; order Bacillales; family Bacillaceae_G; genus Bacillus_A; species Bacillus_A hominis. Next base: position 34,471 of record NZ_BOQD01000092.1, read on the forward strand.
GCTATGTGAGCTTAACTATACATCCGAAAAATCTGACGGGTCTATAGATATTGGTAAAGCTGTAAAAGTAAATGAGCAATTTCAACTTTCAAGACAATTTTGGGCGTATCTTGTAAAGAGAAACTTAATTCGTAATCCACATGATTTTATTATGCCACTACCTCATATGAGTTTGGTGCAAGGAGAAAAAAATGTAGAGTTTCTAAAAAAACGTTTTGAAGCGCTTTCAAAAAACGCTCTATTCCAAGGAATGGAATTTTCTGATGCTCCTGATACATTAAAAAAATGGCTTCCACTCATTATGGAAGGCCGTACCTCTAATGAACCGATGGCTGCAACGAAAATTGATTCTGGAACAGATGTTAACTTTGGTGCGTTAACACGCATGTTGTTTGATTACTTAAAAACTAAAAATGTCGAACTAAACTACAAACACAGTGTTGAAAATATTAAACGTGCGAAGAACGGTTTGTGGGAAGTGAAAGTACACGATATGAATAGTGGCAAAATCGAACACCATACTGCAAAGTTCGTCTTTATCGGCGGCGGTGGCGGTAGTCTACCTCTACTTCAGAAGACTGGTATTCCTGAATCAAAACATATTGGAGGATTCCCAGTAAGTGGACTATTTATGGTATGTAAAAACCAAAAAGTTGTAGAGCAGCATCATGCAAAAGTATACGGAAAAGCTAAAGTTGGTGCTCCGCCAATGTCTGTACCTCACCTTGATACAAGATATATAGACAACAAAAAAGCTTTACTGTTTGGACCATTTGCAGGCTTCTCACCTAAATTCTTAAAAACTGGCTCAAACCTTGATTTAATTGGTTCTGTAAAACCGAATAACGTCTTAACGATGTTAGCAGCTGGTGTAAAAGAAATGGGATTAACAAAATACTTAATCCAACAAGTTATGTTATCACACGAAAAGCGTATGGAAGAATTACGTGAGTTTATTCCGAATGCTAAAAGTGAAGATTGGGATATTGTCGTTGCTGGACAACGTGTGCAAGTAATTAAAGATACTGATGCAGGTGGTAAAGGAACACTTCAATTTGGTACAGAAGTTGTTAGTGCATCTGACGGATCAATCGCTGCGTTACTTGGCGCTTCTCCAGGTGCTTCTACTGCGGTTCACGTTATGCTTGAAGTATTAGAAAAATGCTTCCCAGAACGTATACTAGCATGGGAGCCAAAAATAAAAGAAATGATCCCTTCTTATGGCGTATCACTAACGGAAAATCCAAGATTGTTCCAAGAGCTTCACGCTTCAACAGGACGCACACTTGGGTTAAATGAAAAAGAAGCTGTTCACAATTAATGAATAGATTAAAAAAACAACATAATAAAAACGTCCGATATATTCGGACGTTTTTATTATGTCTGACGAAGAAATATAGTGACTAAAATTATATCGGCGATTTTTTCAATATGTCAGCTATTCGACAATAAATGACATATCCCCGTTAACTCTCAACTAGAAATTATACTTATTTATGTTATCCTCCGTAAATACAACTCGTTCAGGTAATACGATAATACCGTTTCCTTCTGCCTCATAGTCATACCCTTGAATAGAGTTTGGCTCTACTTATTTTGTAGCATTGTATATTTCTTTTTTCATATCTAGAACACTCTTTTCACTGGACTATTTATCCCGCTATTTGCGGGCAATAAGACTCCCACCTCAAAATTCGGCTTGAACAAAGAAGTTAGGTGGGAGCCCCGCTGCCCGTAAACGCCCGATTGGTTCAACTGGAATAAACAAAATAACAAACACATATGTTTAAGCAGTGGTCAAAGGAACATTCATTCATACATTAATTACCGATGAACATACTGCCCTCTCCTTATTAAGAAAGGAAGGTGACTCTTAATGTCTACTCTATTAGCTTACGACGCTGGTACAGGTAGTATTCGAGCAGTCCTTTTTGATTTAAATGGTAATCAACTTGCAGTAAGTCAAAAAGAATGGGTTCATAAATCCGATAGTCGTTATCCCGGTTCTATGAATTTTGATGTAAAAGAAAATTGGCAGCTCGTTCAAGAATGTACAAAGGATGTTCTTCAAAAAAGTAATACGTCCCCCTCTTCTATTAAAGGTATAAGTGCAACAAGTATGCGCGAAGGATTTGTTTTATACGATAAAAATGGGCAAGAAATATGGGCTTGTGCAAATGTTGATGGCCGCGCATCAGCTGAAGTTAGTGAACTAAAACGAATCCGGTCACAACTTGAAGAAGAGTTATATAAAAAGTCAGGTCAAACATTTTCGTTAGGTGCTTTACCTCGCTTGCTTTGGATAAAAAAGCATGAGCCAGATGTATACAGAAATATTCATTCTTTTACGATGTTAAACGATTGGATTTTATATAAATTGTGTGGCGTACTGCAAATTGATCCTTCAAATGGATGTACGTCCGGTATATTCGATTTACAAAATAGAGCTTGGGATAACTGGGTTGCTGAGCAATGCGGTCTTACTCTAGCCTTTTCTCCAAAAGTAAATGAAGCTGGTACAGTTATCGGGAATATCACAAAACGAAGTTCTGAATTAACAGGATTACACGAAGGAACACCGGTCGTTGCTGGCGGCGGAGATGCACAAATGGCCTCGCTCGGAACTGGGGTTGTGAAGCCAGAACAAACGTTTATATGTGGGGGCAGCTTTTGGCAGCAAGAAGTAAATATAACAAAACCAGAAACTGATCCAAATGCACTGGTTCGTGTAAATTGCCACGTCATTCCTAACCTATGGCAATACGAAACAATCGCTTTTTTCCCTGGCCTTGTTATGAGATGGTTTCGAGATGCTTTTTGCCAAGAAGAAAAAAAGCTCGCTGAACAACTCGGTGTAGATGCTTATGAATTACTCGAAGAACAAGCAAAAAATGTACCCGCCGGCTCACACGGGATAATCCCTACTTTCTCAAACGTAATGAATTATATTTCTTGGCGACATGCTGCTCCATCCTTTTTAAATTTAAGCTTAAATACTGAAACATGCGGTAAGAAAGAAATGTTCCGTGCAATTGAAGAGAATGCAGCCTTCGTTACATTAGGCAACTTGAGATTAATAGAAGCCCTCACAGGAACTTTTCCTTCTGAAGTGATCTTTGCTGGCGGCGCTGCTAAAGGAAAACTTTGGCCACAAATCCTAGCAGATGTCCTCGGAATCCCTGTTAAAGTACCAGTTGTAAAAGAAGCCGCTGCTTTAGGTACGGCAATTGCCGCTGGAGTTGGTGCAGGCATTTTTGAATCGATGGAAGAAACTGCCGAGCGATTTGTACAGTGGGAAAAAACATTTAAGCCAAACACTGAAAATCATGAGCTTTATAAAGGATTTTATGAAACATGGAAAACAGTGTATGCTAGCCAACTTTCTTTAGCTGATAAAGGTTTTACATCACATATGTGGATTGCCCCAGGTGCGCTGTAACACATTACATAAAGTGAAACTTTAATCAGTGGGGGTTTTGTTCCTCCCCCACTGATTATTAGTTGAACCAATCGGGCGTTTACGGGCAGCCCGACTCCCACCTAACTTCTTTGCTCCAGCCAAATTTTGAGATGGGAGTTTTACTGCTCGTTAACGCGGGATAAAGGAGTGATTTCTATGCTTAAGGTAAATGAAGATGACTTCACCTATCGCTTCGGTGATAACGGACCGAAATATTTATTACAAGGTCCAAATATTGATCTTGGCCTAGTCGTTATTCAGCCTGGGCAAGAGTTTCAAAATCATTATCATACAACGTGCGAAGAAGTCTTTTATGCGTTAGAAGGCGAAATAGATTTCTATATAAATAACGAAAGAGTTCCAATCAAACAAGGTGATGTCTTGCAAGTTCGCCCTCATGAATCACACTATCTTATTAACCATTCCGATAAGCCTTTTAAAGCTGTTTTTATAAAGTCACCGCATTTACCAAATAAAGATACTGTACAAACTGAAAATCCAACATTAACGAAGGAGTGATTTCGAATGACTTGGGGATTTAAAAATCGATTAAATACAATTTTGCCTGATGGCAGAGCGGTTATGTTAGCGATAGATCACGGCTACTTTTTAGGGCCGATTCACGGACTAGAACAACCGTTAGAAACAGTTAAAAACTTGCTTCCATATACAGACTCCCTCTTTTTAACGAGAGGTGTACTCAGCTCTTGCATTCCTGAAAACTGCAGCACACCAATGGTTATGCGTGTATCAGGCGGAGCTACTGTCGTCGGCAAAGATTTAGCGAATGAAACAATTGTTACACCTGTGAAAGAAGCAGTAAAACAGAACGCAATTGGCGTCGGTGTTTCTGTCTTTGTTGGATCAGATTATGAAACACAAACTGTTTCAAATCTCGCAAACGTAGTCTCTGAAGCTCACGATTACGGTCTGCCAGTACTCGGCATTACCGCCGTTGCGAAAGAGCTACAAAAACGTGAGGCTCGCTTTCTAGCACTCGCCTCCCGCGTATGCGTTGAAATGGGCGCTGACATTATTAAAACGTACTACTGCGAAGGGTTCGAAAAAATTACGAGCACATGCCCTGCCCCAGTCGTAATCGCGGGCGGTCCAAAACTAGATTCAATCGAAGACGCACTAAACATTACGTACAATGCACTGCAAGAAGGTGCAATCGGCGTAGACATGGGCCGAAACATATGGCAGTCCGAACATCCAGCTGCGATGATTCAAGCGATACATGGCATTGTGAAAAATAGATTGAGTGTGAAAGAGGCTTTGGAATTGTATGATGATGTGAAAAATTAAAATAAAAATGACAGACTATGTAATATAGTAGTCTGTCATTTTTTGTTAAACTATAGAAAAGGAGGAATGATTATGCAACGAATGCCTTTTGAGCGTCCTACTGACCATTACGATGAACGCTTATCTTCTATTGATGAAAAAATTTGCTCTCTATTAAAAGAACGAAAAGAACTTTCAAATGGGAATCCGGGCTTTCCACATGATGAAGCAATTTATAATTGGGCAAAGCAATATGGATTCTATCCAGACTATTTAAATTCATTATTCTCTTCCATGATGGACGAAGAAGAATTTAAACCTCGGGTTGAACCGGCTAAGTTTAAAAAACATATACCCGTTTTAAAAACTTATGAACGTAATGAAACAGTATATACTGTAACCTTTATTCGTCAATATTCTAATGCTGGTATAATTTATTTATATAAAGAATGGGATTCAAAAAACAAAAAACTTAATGAGAAAAATGCACACAGCCTTATTGAATTATCTATAAAAGATACATACGATTGCTGGGCAGAAGGATGGACTGGAACAGAAGGACATGTAAGCTACCAATTTATTGTATCTCCTGCTCTTCCTGATACTTTGTCTGGAATAAGCTTACAATTTAAAGACCGAAGTATGCCGTTTATGAAAGATCCAGCTGTGTTTGAATTTGAAATTCAGTTAGATTAATAAATAAAGAAGCTGTCCCATAAGTCGAATTTCTGACTAAGTGACCCTTCTATTTTGCTTTCGTGTTCCATTATAAAAGTGTTCTAAATGGAAATAAGCCCCTTCCACACTGGATAAGGGGCTATATATACACCTTCAAACAATTACTCTTGATGAATGCTATTTAGTTTTGAAACTTTCTTACCATCTCTATAATCAAGGCAAGATACTTCAATTAACAATCCATTAAACATTGTAAAATAAAAACCATAACTACTACCTCTCATCGAATAAGGTTCCTTGTCTATTTCAATGCCTCCAGCTACTAAACGATTATACGCTTGATCAACTTCACTTGAAGTATCCACTAAAAAACCAATATGAAAAGCTTCCGGATACATAACTTCCTTATTCCCCTTAAATGCTTTTGGATCGCTTAGCACAAGTATAAATCCACTCTCATCACTCATCACTACTAGCGCCTTTCCCTTTTGCTCCAAAAATTGAAAATCAAAAAATGTTTCAAAGAAATGTCTCGCTTCTGATAAATCATCAACACATAGATTCATATGATTTAACTTCATTTACTCATCTCCTTTTAAGCAGAGGATATATATACTCATATTGATAACACTTACATATGTAAAGAAAGATATACCGTCTAAGACTTTTTTATAGTCTTATGCTTTTTCCTATAGCTTAGAACGTTTTTCGAAAGGAATGCAATCATATGAACAATTCGACATGGAGTATCGATTTACCTATATAAGTTGACAAGTTTTATAGCCCTATTATTTATTCTCCAAATTAAGTAAAATCCACTCAATCAAGAAAATTGCTGAAGAAATCCGCTCTGTCGTATCCCCTAAGAACACTTTATTAAGGAACTCATCAAAATTAGTCGGTCTAATAGGTAATGCTTGAATATACCTTAAAACAGATCCAGCTGGAGGGGCTGGCTTATTATTAATAGCCCATATTCCCTCTAGCAATGTCCACATTGATGTATGAACTATATATGAAGCTTTTAACTCATCATTTACTTTCAAAGCAGACTGAATTTTAATGCGTGAACTATTTAACCAATGAGAAATGCCCTTAACTTTATCAGTAGAAACAGAATAGTTTTCATATGTAATAAATGAAAGGTTTTCTATCATTTCTATCCTCCAAGTTATCGAGCGCGTAATATAATCCTTATACGAATAGATCTATATTTCTCAGTTTCTAAAATAAGAAAACACCTTTTAAACGATATTGAATTATATTTTTTCTCATACATTTCCATTATACACACTGCTAATTGTTACATGCCGAGCTCTATTTTATTTTCACATACTTGTGAAATGCTTAATCGAATTGCTTTCTATTAAGTCTTTGTGCAATTGGGTGATCATTCTTTAGTTGCAACAGATCCCATAAATTCCCGTATAAATCCTTAAACACCGCAACAATTCCGTATGATTGCTCTTTCGGTTCTCTCACAAATTCTATTCCTCTTGAAATCATTTCATTATAATCTCTCCAAAAATCGTCAGTATTTAAGAAAAGAAATACTCTACCACCTGATTGATTACCAATAAAGGGCTCTTGCTCAGGTTTAGATGCCCTAGCTAATAATATTGTGGTGCCGACTGAACCTGGAGGAGATACCACTACCCACCGTTTGTTTTCCTCTGGCTGATAAATATCTTCAACTAATGTGAAATTTAGTTTCTTTGTATAAAACTCTATTGCCTCATCATAGTCTTTTACTACTAATGCAATATGAACTATCGATTGAACCATTATTGTTCCTCCTAATCTTACTCACTGATCGAGTTTATATTATAACATTTCTAGTTTTAACCTGACCGTTAATTCTTCTTACACCACATGCAAATCATTCTCTTTATTCAATGTTAATAACCATCTATCAATAAACAGATAGATGGTTATATATTTGAAAGAATATAATGAAACAAATGTATTATTACGACTTCTGATAAGCCGATTTCGATGATTTCACATAATAAACTGCGTGATCAACGTTAATAATATGATCTGGTTTTGGTTTACCACGACTCGCTCTATGTCCAGCTAAATGTTCTTCACTCGTTTCCCAGTTTTTCCATGCTTCTTCAGATTCCCAGCGAATCATAACTACAACTTCTTCATCTCCTCGTCTTACTTTTTTCACTAGCACACTTAAGTCGATGAATCCTTCAAATTTTTCAATAATTCCTTCTCCAGTGAAATGCTGCACTACTATATCAGATGTACCTTCTTTTACTGTAAATGTCTTAGTTTCGATAAACATATATCCCACTCCCTTTTTGTAATACGAATACTAGTATTCTTCCATTATAATTGATTATGATAATTATTTTCAATTATAAAGTTTTAAATTTTTAGAATTATGCTGACTTCTCCTCAATCGACTCATCCAAAAATTTAAAATACGGAAGTAATATCCCTATTAAAGACGTGACACATATAATCGCACCGATAATACAGTATAATACTCTTACTCCCCACATTTCACTCAGTATTCCGCCTAGAAACACACCTAATGGCATAGCGGATCGTATGAAAAATAGTCGCACTGAAAATACTTTTCCTATCATATTGCTTTGGACTGTTTGTTGGCATATCGTCGTGTTATGAACATTGAAAAATGCAATACAAATACCTGCAATTACTTCAATGAACACCGCAATTACTATACTATGATTGAACCCTAGAGAAATGTATGTTAGCCCTCCTAAAAACAATCCTCCAAGCATAAGTATACGCCGGCTTTTATATGTTATTTTTCCGACTAATATTGATCCAACTACATAGCCAAGTGGGAAACCTGCCATGAAGTATCCGTACTCCGCATATCCTGCTGACAACTCATCTTTTATATAAGGTAGATTTGTAACCATCGTTACTCCTACTCCAAATTGAACGAAAGTAAGAAAGACACCGAGCCAAACAATTACTGGTTTTGTGAAGAAGTATGTAAAACCGTGAAGAAATTGCTCTAGCCACGTTTTTCGAAGTTCTTGCTTTATTCTCTTTTCTTTTATGAAAAGTAACAATCCTCCACTAATGAATAGACAAACGCACACAAAAAATAGTGTAAGCTTCATTCCAATAAAATTAATGACGATACCACCTAATACTGGCGCAAGAAACATCATGAGACGAGCCATCCCATCTATATACGCGTTTGCGTCTTGAAGCTGCTCTTTACTTACAATGCTCGGTGTAATGGCTTGACTTGCAGGTGTATAAAGCGGTGTAATGAGCCCGATTATTATTTGAACGACATACACGTGCCAAACTTCTATACTACTAGTAACTAACATGACTAAAGGTAGTAAGAAAACAGATGCCCGTATCCATTGTGAAAAAATCATAATCCACTTTCGGCTCCATTTATCTATAAATGGTCCGCTTATTAGTTGCAATATGAGAGACGGGATAAAATATAATAACCACATACTACTTAATGCTGTTTTTGATCCTGTTAACTCATATACAAGAATTGAATTACATAACGTCCCGAAAGCCCCGCCCAATTCTGAAATCGCACTACCAATCCACATAAAAAAGAATGAACGATTTTTCAATACATTTTCCACTATAACGCACCAACTTTTCTATTAAATTCCTCCCTTTATGTACATTCTCGTTGTATATTATCTATTTAAAAATACTTCTAATTCTTTCGCTAAAGACTGTACTGCTTTCTTTCTCAACACATATTTGCCGTCATGAATATCAACTAACTTTGCAGAACGTAATAACTTTAAATGGTGATGTACTGTTGATTTCCCAAGTTGTAATCTTTCCGTTATTTCTTGCAGTGTACGCTCTTGTTCAAATAGTAGTTTTACGATACGGAGCCTTGCCTCATCCCCGAGCGCCTTATGTTTATGTACTAAAAAATAGCTCGGCTCATATGGATCTTCAGGATGTATACTTTCGTTCGCAACTGGATAATGAAACACTTTTGTATCTTCAATATCTGCCTCTATATTCCACGGTCTGTACGTCATTTGCGGGATAAGAAGTACATGATGCACACTTGGTTCTGGCATATATATAACTCCACCTGTTGCCCACTCGACAAACTCTTCCGGCTTCATCTTTTTATTCATTTCATTTTTCGCTTCATAATCTCGCTCTAGTATAGAAAGTAGTTGCTCTTCCTCTTTCTTAATAACACCCTCATACCATCCTGTCATAACAGCGATTAAATGCCCTTTTAATAATTGCATATCTGTATTACATATAAACTCAATATACGCAGAGAAAAATTGATGTTCATGCGTTAGCTCCACTAGTTCTTGTAAAGCTGAAACTTCTCCGCTAGCTGCTAAACGTCTTTTCGCTTGATACATCTCTCCTAAAAACGGTAAACACACATATTTAAAATCTACTTCCGATAACGAATTGATATTATGAACAAACTGAGATAAATCTGTAAAATCTCCATCATACAGTAACTGTAGCAACGCTTTCCACGTATTGTGCTCCTCAACAAATTGCAAATGCTCTATCATTTCATGAGGTAAAGATTTTCTAATTTCTTCCCATTCGCTTTGAGGCTTTTCAAGCGTGTCGATTAACCTCTTATGAGTAATTGCCGCAATGCCAAGTGCACATTCGAACAGTATCGAATACTTCATTTGAATGTTGTACGTTTCCCTCTTTCTACTCGTTACGTGAAAGACTCCCATGTTATCCCCTCCTTATTTGCTATGTATTAAATTCTATATTTATCGAATTATACCTTCTATATTTTTAGAATTTTGAAACATTTAGAAATTTATTTCGCTACAATTTTTTAAATTTAAGCTGCAGTTGCTTTTCATGTTCAACTATGAGGCAGGTTTCTTGAAGAGAAAGGAGAATTTATTGCAGTAAGAAAAATGATTTAGAAAGCATAAGTTTATTTCTGCAATTGCTACAACGGCGTCATATTGTTCTTTTAGAAACTTCAAAATATCAATCAGATGATAAGTAGGTACGTACCTACTTTCTCTAACACTTATTGTTGGTCTATCTCATAGTTAAGGAGGTTATACGAATGGGTAAAAAAGAAATATTACAAAATGGAGTCAAACAAGTTTTTTACGATGAAGAATGGTACCCACCGATATCAGAAGCGTTAAAGAATCTTACCGCCGCACAAGCATGTTGGCAACCAGAAGGAAAGGCCAGTAATACGATTTGGGAAAATGCAAACCATTTACTAACTTTTAAAGAGCGCTTACTTTCCCGCTTACATCAAGATGACACATTTGTTGCTCCACAAAATAATGATGACACGTTTGTCCAAGGTGGACCTAATGATGAGGATGCTTGGCAGCAAACAGTGAAGCGAACGCTTCACGTACATGATGCCTTACAATCTTCATTAACATCCCTTCAAGAAGCAGAACTGGATCAACCAAGTCCTTCTCTACCAGTTTGGCAACAATATATGAATATCCTTTTGCACGATGCTTATCATACAGGTCAAATTATACAACTTCGTAAACTCCAAGGTTCATGGCCAGCTCATCGTTCATATTTATAAGTGACGATTAAAGATGATAGACACGCATATCATTCTATATTTAGCAGAATAAGTACAAAAAAAGGCAAATGAGATTCTAGCTCTCATTTGCCTTTTTTGTATGTTGGAGAAACGTCCTACAATGAAATAAAATTCACCAAAGAATGTTCAAATGTATAAAGTAAAACTTTAATCAGTGGGATTTTGTCCATCCCTACTGATTATTAGCCCAAACCAATCGGGTATTTACGGACCATTATCTCCCGACTAACTTCCTTGTATTCACCACTTATCCATTCATCTGCGCATCGTTCAATAGCCCAATTATTTCACTTAACATTTCTTCTGTAAAAGCACCTGCGCTAAAGTTCACTAATGCTCGTAATGGCATATAGTTCAGCATAGCGTCCATCATTTCAGAGGCATCACTATCCCCTTCAGTCATACTACCAAACGGGCTATCTTTTAATGCTTTTTCCATAAGCCCTTTTGCGATTGGTGCTAAAATTGGGTCCGCAAATATGTCCCCTAGTAAAGTATTACGATGTACTTGTTTTCGAATTATAGTCGTTGATTGAATATACACGTTATCTTGTAAAACGATCTCTTTTGAAGACTTTCCTACTAAAATTTCAAATTCACCTGTTTCAACATGCCAGTCCTTCAATTCAACATTATAATAAGCAAATGATCTTTTATTTAAAGTAAAGTTAACTGTTTTTTCTTCTCCCGGCTGCAATTCTACTTTTTCAAATCCTTTTAGCTCTTTTTCAGGACGAGTCATACTGCTTTCAACATCTTTTATATAAAGCTGAACAATTTCTTTCCCCGCCGTACTACCAGTATTTTTCACGTTAACACTGACAGAAACAATCTCCGTATCCTTTATTTCTTTCTTATTTATTGAAAGATTACTATACTCAAAATTTGTATAGCTTAACCCAAAGCCAAATGGGAACAACGGTTTAATATTTTTCGCATCGTAATAACGGTATCCGACGAACACCCCTTCTTTGTATTCCACTTTGTCAACTTCACCAGGGAAGTTTAAGTAAGAAGGATTATCGCTTAAAACTTTCGGGAATGTTTCCGCTAATTTCCCGCTTGGATTTGCATCACCAAATAATAAATCAGCAATTGCTCCGCCTAATGCTTGGCCACCTAAATAGCCTTCAAGTATTCCTTTTACTTTACCTATCCATGGCATTTCAATTGGAGCACCGTTACTTAAAACTACAACGATATTACTTTGAACTTCAGCGATAGCCTCAATTAATTGCACGTGATTTTCTGGCATCTGTAAGTGTTTCCGATCAAATCCTTCAGATTCATAACGATCTGGAAGTCCAACGAAAAGGACCGCTGTATCTGCTCGCTCTGCTATTTTTTTCGCTTCACTAACCATGCTTTCATTTACATCATCACTTGCAATATCATAACCTTGAGCAAACAATATGTTCGTTTTTTCACCTGATACCGTTTCAATTTCTTCGAGAATACTTTCAAGCTTTGTTGGATTAATATGAGAACTTCCACCGCCTTGATAACGTGGTTGCTTTGCAAATCCTCCAATTACCGCTACCGTTCCCTCTTTTTTCAGCGGAAGAATGGAATCTTCATTTTGTAACATAACCATACTTTCACTTGCAACTTCTCTTGCAAGCTGATGATGTGCTTCCTTACTATACATAGCGTTTTCTAATTGGTTATCATAAGCTTTAAAAATAATGTAAAGTAGTCGTTCTACTGCTTGATCAAGCTTTTCTACACATAGCTCACCACAGTTAACTGCGTCGACAATTTTCTTCTCACCAATTCCAAAGCTTGAAGGCATTTCTAACTCCAAACCGTTCGCTAAACTTGCGACACGCTCATTTACTGCGCCCCAATCAGAAACGACAAAACCTTCAAATCCCCATTCATCTTTTAAAATATCATTTAATAAATAGCTATTTTCCGAAGCGTATTCACCATTTACCTTATTGTAAGCGCTCATTACTGTCCAAGGCTGTGCTTCCTTAATGACATCTTCAAAGCTAGCAAGATAGATTTCACGCAATGTCCTTTCATCAACGATTGCATCTACAGACATTCTACGATGCTCTTGATTATTAGCAGCGAAATGTTTTAATGATGTTCCAATTCCTTGGCTTTGTACGCCTTTAACATGATTTACAGCCATTTGTGATGATAAATACGGATCCTCTGAAAAATATTCAAAGTTTCTTCCGCATAGCGGCGAACGTTTAATATTTGCACCTGGTCCAAGGAGAACACCTACATTTTCAGCCTGACATTCTTCTCCTAATGCAACTCCGACTTGTTTGATTAATTCTTTATTCCATGTACTTGCTAATCCTACTGCTGAAGGGAAACAAGTCGCTGGAATACTGTTATAAATCCCTAAGTGATCTGCTCCCTCTGCCTGTTTTCTAAGCCCGTGTGGTCCATCAGTTACCATAATAGAAGGAATACCCAATCGCTCAATTCCTTTTGTATTCCAAAAGTCTAATCCAGAACATAGACTTGCCTTTTCCTCTAATGTCATTTGTGAAATGATATTCTTAATATCCCTTTTCATGATAGCCCTCCTAAAAAATAATGAAGTAAACGCTTTCTTAATGGTATTATAGTTATTATTCTTTAGATATTATGGTATATTTTTTAGAATACTGGTAAAAATTTCAGCTGATTATATTTATGGTTACTTTGCAGAGTAACCATGAGCTGTATGTAAAACCTTTGCTTAAGAGAGAAGTTTATGTTGCTTGTAACTTGTACACTTATCGGCTGATGTTTAATGAATAGAGGTTAAAATAATGAATTGCTCCAAACTTGAAGATTTATATTATATTTGTAAGCTGGTTTTTGACATACATAAAACACCTATCTTTTTCATTAATAACAAAGGAGATTTGGCATTTGAAATCTCGCCCAATTTTCAGCATAACCCGTTGTATTCTTCAAAAGAGGCGTTATTTAATCAACTATTTAGTGGAAATCCACCCTATACTTTTCCGGTACTTGAAGAGACTGCCTTTCTTGAAAATTTTTTCTCAATTAACTTACGTTTAAACGATCAACTGAGTGGGAATATCATCATTGGACCAGTCCTTTATTCCAGGTTATCAGAAATCTCAATTAAAGGAATCGTTAATGATCTTCAACTAAAAATAGACAAAGAGGAAATGATTCGATATTATCAATCTCTCCCTGTTTTAAGCAATTTGAAATTTTTAAATATAAGTATGGTTCTTTATTACATGCTGTATCAACAAAAATTAGATGTTGCTGATATTTTGCAAAAAAATATACTGTTAAAAAAGGATGATTTTGAGATTGAACAGCCCGATATACAAATATCGGAGCAACGTCAAAGTACATTAACTCATATCGATCCACTAGTTGAAAGGAAAATATTTGAGTGTATTAAAGAAGGAAAAAAGGATGATTTAATTCAAAACCTAAGAAGATTACCTGAATCAGGAGCTCTTGGGGTGTTATCAAAAACAAGTCACCTGCGAAGCCAGAAGAATTCTGCCATCGCAGCAATTACACTTGCGACTAGATCGGCTATAGATGGCGGACTATTCCCTGAAATCGCATATACCCTCAGTGATTTATTTATTCAAAAACTCGAAGAAATAAAAAAAAGTGAAGCCATTTCCCCATTTTTGGAGAATGCTTTACTTGAGTTCTCAGAACGAGTTAAAAATGGGAAGATGCAAAAACATTCAAAACCTATAAACATATGTCAAAATTATATATTTACTCATCTTTACGAAGATATTACACTGTCCCATCTAGCAGAAATAGTCGCATTAAATCCTAGTTATCTATCTTCCCTTTTCAAAAAAGAAGTAGGAATTTCATTAGGCGAATATATTCAGCATGCTAAGATAGATGAGTCAAAAAGCTTAATGGCCTATACAAAACATTCTATATCCGAAATCTCCACACTATTAAATTTCCATGACCAAAGTCATTTTACAAAGGTCTTTAAAAAACATACTGGTATTTCACCTAAACAATTTAAAAATGGATGCAATTATTAGTTGTCCTTCGTTCCGTCAATAGATTTATTTTGTTGCTTTATATTACTAATAAATATACTTTATAAAGCGAAAAAACATTAATTGAAATAGATTGATCCCAAACATAATTTACATTCTTCATAACTTCTGATCATAATTCAAATTTGGAAGAATAGAGGCTTTTTTATATACAAATAATAAGCCTCAAGGAGTTGTTGTTATGCAGTTCATATTAAATATGTTAGGGATTTTCGTTGTCATATTAATCGTTTTCCTATGTTCGCCTAATAAGAAACAAATAAAATGGAGACCAATCGTTATTCTAATCATATTGGAGCTTTTTATTACGTGGTTTATGTTAGGTACAAAATTGGGCAGTATTATCATTAATAAAATTGCGTCATTTTTCAGTTGGTTACTATCATGTGCGAATGAAGGAATTCGATTTGCCTTTCCTTCAGCTATGGAAAATCAACACATTGATTTCTTCTTTAGTGCGTTACTTCCGATCATTTTTGTTATCACTTTCTTTGATATTCTCTCGTATTTTGGAATCTTAACTTGGATTATTGATAAAGTTGGTGCGATTATTTCAAAGATTTCTCGTTTACCAAAGTTAGAAAGCTTCTTTTCCATTCAAATGATGTTTTTAGGAAATACGGAAGCACTTGCAGTTGTTCGTGATCAATTATCTGTGTTAAAAGAAAATCGTTTGTTGACTTTTGGAATTATGAGTATGAGTAGCGTCAGCGGATCCATTCTTGGTGCTTATCTATCAATGGTTCCAGCAACATATATTTTCAGCGCTATTCCTTTAAACTGTATAAACGCATTAATTTTAGCCAATGTTTTAAATCCTATTGAAGTTACGAAAGAAGAAGATGTTATTTATAAACCTTCAAAAAATGAAAAAAAAGATTTCTTTTCTACTATTTCAAACAGTATGTTAGTCGGGATGAATATGGTTATCGTTATTTTAGCGATGGTAATTGGTTATGTAGCATTAACAGCATGCTTAAACGGTATTTTAAGCTTTTTCGTAACGGGTTTAACAATTCAAAAAATCTTCTCCATTATCTTTAGTCCCTTCGCTTTTTTACTCGGTTTATCAGGAAAAGATGCTATGTATGTAGCTGAACTAATGGGGATCAAAATAACAACGAATGAATTTGTTGCCATGATGGATTTAAAATCAAATTTACAGTCTTTACAACCTCATACGATTGCCGTTGCAACAACGTTTCTAGCTTCTTTTGCTAACTTTAGTACAGTAGGTATGATTTACGGAACTTTCAATTCATTATTTGGCGGGGAAAAATCAGCAATAATCGGTAAAAATGTTTGGAAGCTTCTTGTTAGCGGAATGGCTGTTTCCTTATTAAGTGCTATGCTCGTGGGGCTTTTTGTATGGTAAATGAATAATTGTAATAATATGAAGACACTCAAACTGAATTGGGTGTCTTCATATTATTACTTGTTCTTTTATTTTCGAATTTGTCCATTTCCACGAATCACATATTTTGTGGAAGTCAATGCAGGAAGCCCCATTGGTCCCCTTACATGTAGCTTTTGTGTACTGATACCAATTTCTGCTCCGAATCCAAATTCAGATCCATCTGTAAAACGAGTTGATGCATTATGATAAAGTGCAGCCGCATCAACAGAAGTGAAAAATTTGCTGACATTTTCCTCGTTCTCTGTAATAATCGCTTCGGAATGCATAGATCCATACGTATTTATGTGATGAATCGCTTCTTCAACTGAAGAAACCACTTTCACTGCTAAAGTGAGAGATAAAAACTCTGTTTCCCAGTCCTCTTCTGAAGCTAATGCAATAGATGAATCAATTGCCAATGCGTTCTTATCACCACGTATCTCCACGCCTCTTTCCTTCAAGGAAGAAAACAATTCGCTACCAAATTGCTGCGCCCAATTTTCATGAAGTATAATCGTTTCAATCGCATTACATACAGATGGACGTTGCGTTTTTGCATTTACAATAATATTAAATGCCATTTGTTTATCCGCTGTTTCATCAATGAAAATATGGCAATTTCCCGCACCTGTTTCAAGTACTGGAACTGATGCTTCTCTCACTACAGTATCGATTAACTGCTTGCCACCTCTTGGTATAAGAACGTCCAAGTACTCATTTAATGTAAACAACTGCTTCGCGCTATCTCGCGTTGTATCTTCTATGAGCTGGACGCTTTCTTGAGGCAAACTCGTTTGTTTGAGCGCTAGGTGAATTACAGCAACAATCGCTTTATTAGAATAAATAGCAGAAGAACTCCCACGCAATATTACTGCGTTTCCTGTTTTCAAACAAATTGTAGCAGCATCCACTGTCACATTCGGTCTTGCCTCGTAAATCATTCCGACAACACCAAGTGGTACGCGCATCTCCTGAATAGATAGTCCATTTGGTCGTTCCCATGCACTTACACATTCTCCAATCGGATCACGTAAATCAATTAGCTGCTTAATCCCCTCAGCCATATCAATAATACGCTGCTCGTTCAGCATAAGGCGATCAAGGAGAGAATCAGAAAATCCTTTTGCCTTACCTTCTTCGATGTCTCGTTTGTTTTCCTCTAAAATATAAGCTGTTTCTAATATCAGTTGATCAGCAATCGCAGCAAGTGCTTCGTTTTTTTGGTCTGTAGATTTAAGCACAAGTTCTCTAGCAATTTCTTTCGCTCTTTTACCTTTTGCTAACACTTCATTCATTTTCATTTCCTCCTTTTAAAAAGTTAATACGTAAAAATTTGAGACCCGTTTATCTCCACTAACTATGTGTGTCCTGCCTATGAAATTAAAGAATTTGAGCAGTGGACTCTACCCTCTCTATTCCTAAAATGAAACCCAATGATTCCTATGGATGACTTCATAATTATGTCTTTCGCCTCTTGCTTGAATATCTTGGCTCTGCATACCTTTTAAATCCCTTAGTTCCTCTGCACTATATGTGCATTGTCCTTTTCCTATTACGCGCCCTTGTTGCGTGATTACCTCCACAACTTCGCCCACTTGGAAAAATCCTGAAACATTCGTAACACCAGCTGGAAGTAAACTCTTTCCATGCTGAATGATGGCAGTAGCTGCCCCGGCATCTACTTCAATTTGTCCGCTAACAAGCGAATGCAAGGCGATCCATTGCTTGTTCATCTTAATTACTTTTTGAGGCGCATTCCCGATATACGTTCCGTCACCTTTTCCCTTCAACACATCTAAAAATTTCTCCTGTCCATGTCCTGTTCCGATAAATACACTTACTCCAAGAGATAGTGCCGTCTTTGCAGCATCGATTTTTGATTTCATACCGCCAGTCCCAAGTTTTGAACCAGCATCTCCTGCAAGAGAAGCAATTTCTTCTGTTACCTCAGGAAGGAAATAATATTTTTTCGCGTCCGCATTTTTTTGAGGATTTTGGTCATATAAACCGTTCACATCCGTAAAAATCATAAGCATATCTGCCGACACAAGTCCGCTTACTAAAGCTGACAGCATATCATTATCACCAAACGTCAGCTCCTCTAAAGAAATGGAATCATTTTCATTGATGATAGGAAGAGCGGAACGGTTTAGTAACTCTCCTAAAGTGGCGTACGCATTACTGTATTGTTCTTTTCGAGAAAAATCACTTCTCGTTAGTAACAGTTGCGCAGTAACGATATCATATTTACGGAATTCCTCCGTGTACGCCTGCATTAATAAACTTTGCCCGACAGCTGCTGCAGCCTGTTTCCCTTTAGTTGTCACAGGTCTGCTAGGATACCCTAGAGCAGAAAAACCTGCAGCGACGGCTCCTGATGTAATTAACAAAACTTCATGCCCTTCCTGTTTCAGTCGTGCCAATGCGGCAACGTGATCTGAAAGTTGTTCTTTAGAGATGCCTCCATGACTCGCTGCCAAGGAACTGCTCCCAATCTTTACAACAATTCGTTGTTTTTTCACTTTTATATCCTCCAAGTCTAAAATCAAAGTTTTTTATCAATCACACTTTTATTCATACAATTTGCTGCTATGTCTCTTCTCATCAATGCTGCACCTATCGTATTAGAGGACAAAATAAAAATGACCGCTTCGCCCTTAATAAAATAAAAAGGACGAAACGGTCATTGTTCCGCGGTACCACCTTAATTGATATACATAGATATCCACTTGGTGCCTATAACGCAGGCGAACGCCTAAACTTTCATTTAAGACTCAGAGATAGGTTCGATATATTCTATGCGAGGAATCTTTCAGCCAGTGAATTCCACTCTCTTTCGCAAGAAGACATATGTACTATTTCTCTTCAACGATTTTCGGTTTAATTTTTTT